>NZ_JBGLZF010000007.1:0-219670 GCF_047304405.1 Pseudomonas sp. Pseusp11 | reverse complement strand
ATCGCAGCCTTCGGCAGCTCCTACAGGGGAACGCGGAAATCACTGTAGGAGCTGCCGAAGGCTGCGATCTTTTGATCTTGAAAATCCATCTACAAATAGAGATGCATGTCTCTTTATAGAGACTCTGCAATCCCCAACGCCACCATCTTCTTGTACAACGTCGACCGCCCCAGCCCCAACCGCGCCGCCGCTTCGATCACCTTCCCACCGCATTGCGCGAGGGTCGATTCAATCAACTGCCGATCAAACCGTTCGCGAGCCTCACTGAAGGTTTCATGGGCAATCGGTTCAAGGGGCAGAGGCGCCGCACGCTCCACTGGGGTAAAACTGCCAATCGCCGCGCGGATGTCCGCCGCGTTCAGCATCAAGTCATCACTGAGCAACGCCGCCCGTTCCAGCACGTTGCGCAGTTCACGAATGTTCCCCGGCCAGGCGTGTTGCCCCAACAAATCCAGGGCTTCGCGGTTCAATTCGTGTTGACTGCGCAGTTCCTCAAGGATCGCTTCACTAAGGGCCGGCAGGTCGTCGAGGCGATCACGCAGGGGCGGGACCTGGATCGGCAGCACGTTGAGGCGGTAATACAGATCGGCGCGAAACTCGCCGCGTTTGATTGCCGCCACCAGATCGGTGGAGGTGGCGGCGATCACCCGCACATCACTCTGAATCACTTCGTTGGAACCCACCGGTTCGAATTCCTTTTCCTGCAACACCCGCAGCAGTTTGCTTTGCAACGGCAGCGGCATGTCGCCGATTTCGTCGAGAAACAGCGTGCCGCCCTGGGCGATTTGCAACTTGCCGGCGCGGCCCTTGCGATCGGCGCCGGTGAACGCACCGGGCGCGGTGCCGAAGAACTCGGCTTCCAGCAGCGACTCGGGAATCGCCGCGCTGTTGATGCTGACGAAGGCTTTGTGGGCTCGGGGCGATGCGCCGTGGATCGCCTGGGCCAGCAGTTCCTTGCCGGTGCCGGTTTCACCGAGCAACAACACCGGTGACTCGGCGCTGGCGCTGCGTCGGGCGCGGCGTTTGACTTCGAGGCTGGCGGCGCTGGTGCCGATGAAGTGCGCGAAGTTGTACTTGGTCTGCCGCGCCCGCAGCAGCGAGCGGGTCGATGCCAGTTCTTCCTGCATGCTCAGGTAGCGCTTGAGCATTGGCGACAGGCTGCGCAATTCGTCGAACAGGGCAAAACCGATGGCGCCGATCACCGCGCCGGCATCGTCGTGAATCGGCAGGCGCATCACCACCAGCGGTTCCTTGGGGGTGTCTTGCATGTCCAGCAGGATCGGCCGTCCGGTGCGTACCACCTCGCGCAACAGGCTGCCGGGGATCACGCTTTCACAGGCCCTGCCGATGGCACCTGCGGCCGACTCCAGGCCAAACCGCCGGGCATAGCGCTCGTTCATCCAGACGATGTTCGCGTCGCGGTCGACAATCACCGTGCCTTCGCTCGATTGCTCGATGATCTCGAACAGCGAGCGGATCGCCAGGGTGCGAACGCGCTGGTAGTCCTTGAGGCTTTCGGTGGTGTTCATCGGGGTGTCCATTTTTGGAAATCAAGATCAAAAGATCGCAGGGATTATGCCTACCCCGGATGCGCCGCCGCCAACAGCTCTTTGGTGTAAGGGTGCTGCGGTGATTCGAACACCGTGTGGCTGGCGCCGCTTTCCACCACTTTGCCGTCCTTGATCACGATCATGTCGTGGGCCAGGGCACGCACCACCGCCAGGTCGTGGCTGATGAACAGGTAGGTCAGGCCATGTTTCTCCTGAAGCTGGCGGAGCAGGGCGACCACTTGCTTTTGCACCGTGCGATCGAGGGCCGAGGTCGGCTCGTCGAGCAGGATCAGCGCCGGTTTCAGCACCAGCGCGCGGGCAATGGCGATGCGCTGGCGCTGCCCGCCGGAAAATTCGTGCGGGTAGCGATGACGGCTTTGCGGATCGAGGCCGACTTCTTCCAGCACCCGGATTACCTGGGCCTCGCATTGCGCAGGGGTGGACTGGCTGTGAACCTCAAGGCCTTCACTGATGATCTGCGCCACGGACATTCGCGGGCTGAGGCTGCCGAAAGGATCCTGGAATACCACCTGCATCTTCTTGCGCCATGGCCGCAGTTGCTTTTGCGTCAGGCCATCCAGCGCCTGTCCCTGAAAGCGAATGCTGCCTTTGGAATCAAGCAAGCGCAGGATCGCCTGACCGAGGGTGGACTTGCCCGACCCGGACTCACCGACAATGCCCAGGGTCTTGCCGCGCTGAACGTTGAGGCTGATGCCATCGACTGCACGCAAGTAAGTTTTACGCTGGAACAGGCCGCCCCCGATGGCGAACTGTACGTGCAAATTATTCACTTCCAGCACGTTTTCACGCTCGTCCCGGGGCAGCGCTTCACCTTCCGGTTCGGCGTTCAGCAGCACGCAGCTGTAAGGATGTTTCGGCTCGGTGAACAGCGTTTCGCAAGGCGCCTGCTCGACGATTTCCCCGGCGTGCATCACGCACACACGCTGGGCGATGCTGCGCACCAGATTGAGGTCGTGGCTGATCAGCAGCAGCGACATGCCGAGTCGCTGCTGCAAGGATTTGAGCAGCAGCAGGATCTTGCGCTGCACCGTCACATCCAGCGCGGTGGTCGGTTCGTCGGCGATCAGCAATTCTGGTTCGCAGGCCAGGGCCATGGCAATCATCACCCGTTGCCGCTGGCCGCCGGACAGTTGATGGGGGTAGGCCTTGAGCCGCTCTTCGGGCTTCTGGATGCCCACCAGTTGCAGCAATTCGAGAATCCGCGCTTGCGCCGCCTTGCCGCTCAGCCCTCTGTGCAGCAGCAGGGTTTCGCCGATCTGCTTTTCGATGCTGTGCAGCGGATTGAGGGAGGTCATCGGCTCCTGAAAGATCATCGCGATCCGGTTGCCGCGCAGCTCGCGCAAGGTGCTGGTGTCGGCACCGATCAATTCCTGGCCGCGGTAGCGAATGCTGCCGGTGGTTTCAGTGCCGCTGTCGGGCAGCAGTTGCAGGATCGAGTGGGCGGTCACCGACTTGCCGGAACCGGACTCGCCGACCAGCGCCAGGCATTCGCCGGTGCGGATGTCCAGGCACAGGTTGCGCACCACGGTCTGGCCACTGAAGGCCACGTTGAGGTCACGGATTTCGATCAGGTTGTCACTCATATCAACAGTCCGCTTCAAGATCGTGGATCAAGATCGTGGATCAAAGGCATCACGCAACGCCTCGCCAATGAACACCAGCAAAGAAAGAATCAGCGCCAGGGTGAAAAACGCCGTCAGCCCCAGCCACGGTGCTTGCAGGTTCTGCTTGCCTTGGCCGATCAACTCGCCCAGTGACGCACTGCCGGCCGGCATGCCGAAGCCGAGGAAATCCAGCGCCGTGAGGGTGGAAATCGCCCCAGTCAGGATGAACGGCAGATAACTCAGGGTGGCGTTCATTGCGTTGGGCAGAATGTGTCGCACGATCACCTTGCGGTCGGTCAGGCCCAACGCACGGGCGGCTTTGACGTACTCCAGGTTACGCCCGCGCAGGAACTCGGCGCGCACCACGTCCACCAGGGCCAGCCAGGAAAACAGCGCCATGATCCCCAGCAGCCACCAGAAATTCGGCTCGACGAAGCCCGACAGGATGATCAGCAGGTACAGCACTGGCAGCCCCGACCAGACTTCTTGCAGACGCTGACCGATCAGGTCGACCCAGCCGCCGTAGTAGCCTTGCAGCGCGCCGGCAGCGATGCCGATCAGCGCGCTGACAAAGGTCAGCATCAGCGCAAACAGAATCGACACCCGCGCGCCGAAAATCACTCGGGCCAACACATCGCGAGCCTGATCGTCCGTACCCAGCCAATTGACACTCGTGGGAGGGCTCGGCGCCGGTTTGTTGAGGTCATAGTTGGGGGTGTCGTCGCTGAACGGGATCGGCGGAAACAGCAACCAGCCGCCATCCTTCTTGATCAGCTTCTGCACGTAATCGCTGCGGTAGTCGGCCTGAAACGGCAGTTGGCCGCCGAACTCCTGTTCGGTGTGGCGTTTGAGTGCCGGGAAGTACAGCGAGCCCTGATAACTGACCACCAGCGGTTTGTCGTTGGCGATCAATTCGCCACCGAGAGTCAGCAGGAACAAACCGACGAACAACCATAGCGACCACCAGCCTCGGCGGTTTTTCTTGAAACGTTCGAAACGGCGACGTCCCAGCGGCGAGAACTTGAACATCAGGCGTTCCTCGCGGCGAAGTCGATACGCGGGTCGACCAAGGTGTAGCAGAGGTCACCGACGATTTTTATCAGCAGGCCGAACAAGGTGAAGATGAACAACGAACCGAATACCACCGGATAGTCCCGCGATACCGCGGCTTCGTAACTCATGCGACCCAGGCCGTCGAGGGAGAAAATCACTTCGATCAACAGCGAACCGGCGAAGAAAACGCTGATAAAGGCCTGTGGAATCCCCGACACCACCAGCAGCATCGCGTTGCGAAACACATGGCCGTAAAGCACCCGGCGTTCACTCAAACCCTTGGCCCGGGCGGTGACCACGTACTGACGGGTGATTTCATTGAGGAAGGAGTTCTTGGTGAGGATGGTCAGGGTCGCAAAGCCGCCGACCACCAGCGCCGTTACCGGCAGCACCAGGTGCCAGAAGTAATCGGCGATTTTGCCCACGGTCGACAGCGACTCGAAGTTGTCCGAGACCAGGCCGCGCACCGGGAACCAGTTCAACGAGGTGCCCCCGGCGAAGACCACGATCAGGAACATCGCGAACAGGAACGCCGGCATTGCGTAACCGATGATGATCGCGGTGCTGCTCCAGATATCGAAATGGCTTCCATGGTGTACGGCCTTGCGAATGCCCAGCGGAATCGACACCAGATAAGTGATCAACGTCGCCCAGAGCCCGAGGGAAATGGTCACCGGCATTTTATCCAGGATCAGGTCGGTGACCGTGGCACCGCGAAAAAAGCTCTTGCCGAAGTCGAGGTGGGCATAGCTCTTGAGCATTAGCCACAAGCGTTCCGGCGCTGGCTTGTCAAAGCCGTATTGCTTTTCGATCTCCTTGATCAGCTGCGGATCGAGCCCACGGCTGGCCCGTGAGCTGCCGTGCATGGTCTCGCTGGAACCGCCGCCGACACTTGTGCCACCGATGCCTTGCAGGTGTGCGATGGCCTGTTCCACCGGCCCACCGGGCGCGGCCTGGACGATGGCGAAGTTGACCAGAAGAATGATCACTAAAGTCGGGATGATCAGCAGCAAGCGCCGCAGCACGTAAGCCCACATCAGTGCGACCCTCCGGATTTGCCGCGCTTGATGAGTTCGGCGGTCATCTGTTCGTTGGTCAGGGGTGTGGAGCTGACTTCCCACCAACTCTCGATGGCTTCGTCATTGCTTGCTTGTACAGAGGGAATGCCGAAGCGGTTCCACCACACGGTCGAACTGCCGGGCGGGTAATAGTTGGGAATCCAATAGAAGTTCCATTGCAGGACACGGTCCAGGGCATGGGCGTAGCGCAGCATGTCGGCCTGGGTGTTGGCGCGGACCAGGCCGTTGATCAACGTATCGACCGCCGGGTTCTTCAGCACCATGTAGTTGTTGGAGCCCGGATCGCTGGCCGCCGCCGAGCCAAAGTAGTTGTACAGCTCGTTACCCGGCGAGTTGGTGACCGGGTAGCCGGTGACGATCATGTCGTAGTCCCGGGACATCAGGCGGTTGACGTACTGGGAGGCGTCGATGCGGCGAATGTTCAGGTCGATGCCGATTTGTTTCAGGGTGCGCTTGTAAGGCAGCAGCAATCGGTCCATGCCGTTCTGGCTGATCAGGAAGGTGAAGCTCAGCGGTTGACCTTCGGCGTTGACCAGTTGATCGCCATCGGGTTTCCAGCCGGCCTGTTCGAGCAGGTCCAGGGCTTGCAACTGTTTGTCGCGAATCACGCCGCTGCCATCGGTTTTCGGTGCTTCGAAGACCTGAGTGAAGACTTCGTCGGGGATCTGCCCGCGCAGCGGTTCGAGAATCGCCCGCTCACCCGCGTCGGGCAGTTGTCGGGCAGCGAGGTCGGTGTTGGAAAAGAAGCTCTGCTGGCGGATGTACAGGTCGCGCATCATCTGCCGGTTGCTCCACTCGAAGTCCCAGAGCATGGCCAGCGCCTGGCGCACGCGGCGGTCCTGGAATATCGGGTTTTGCAGGTTGAACACAAAGCCTTGGGACGGTTGTGGTGCCTGCGTTGCCAAGTGCGCTTTTTGCAGGCGACCGTCGCTCAGGGCCGGACTCTCGTAGCCGATGGAGTAGGCGGTGGCGGAGAATTCGCGGTTGTAGTCGTAGGCACCGCCGCGCAGGACCTGACGGGCGACGTCGGTGTCGCCGAAGTACTCGATGCTGAAATGATCGAAGTTGTAGAGGCCGCGGCTGACCGGTAAATCCCTGGCCCACCAGTCGGCGTTACGCTCGAAGGTGATGCTGCGCCCGGAATCGACCTTGCTCACGCGGTACGGCCCGCTACCCAATGGTGGCTCGTAACCGCCACCGTTGGCGAAGTCGCGAGTCTTCCACCAGTGCTCGGGAAACACCGGCAGGGTGGCGATGTCGAGGGGCAGGGTGCGGTTTTCGTTGCTCTTGAAGTCGAACCGAATGGTTAGCGGTGATTCCACTTCGACGCCTTTGACGTCGGCGAATTGCGTGCGATAGCGCAGGCTGCCCTGGGTCATCAGCAGGTCGAAGGTGTAGCGCACGTCTTCGGCGGTGATCGGCTTGCCGTCGGCGAAACGGGCCTTCGGGTTCAGGTAGAAACGCAGGGACAGTCCATCGTCGGAACGCTCCATCTGCTGCGCCACCAGGCCGTACACGGTGTAGGGTTCGTCCAGCGAACGCACGGCCAGGGGCGAGTAGATCAAGCCATCGACTTGTGTGACGCCAATCCCTTTGTCGATGTACGGCAGGACGTGGTCGAAATGACCGATCTCCAGTGCCGAGCGACGCATCGTGCCGCCCTTGGGCGCTTGCGGGTTGGTGTAGTCGAAATGACTGAAACCCGCAGGATATTTCGCCGGTTCACCGTACACGGTCAACGCCTGTTGCGGTGCAGCGTTCACACCGGCGGCGCCCAACAGCAGGGCCACGGCAGTGAACAGTAAGGAGGGGAAAGCCAGTCGCATTGTCAGCCTTAGAGCCGGGTGATCGATAAGCACAATTTGTACGCTAGCGGCGCGTCCCTCGCCAGCCGTATCACGTAACGAAAACACAACGGCCCACCAAAGGGCGGGCCGTTGTGCAGGAAACCCAAGGGTTGATCAGTCCTGACGGCTGGTCACTTCCAGCAGGTGGTAACCGAACTGGGTCTTGACCGGGCCTTGCACCACGTTGATTGGCGCGCTGAAAACCACGGTGTCGAACTCCTTGACCATCTGGCCTGGACCGAACGAACCCAGGTCACCGCCCTGGCGGCTCGATGGGCAGCTGGAGTTGGCTTTGGCGACTTCGGCGAAATCGGCGCCGGCTTCGATCTGGGCCTTGAGTTCGTTGCACTTGGCTTCGCTGGAAACCAGGATGTGGCGGGCAGTGGCTTTGGCCATGGGAAAATACTCCATTCAATGTTCAGTAAAGTGCGGAGCCTACCGGATTCAGTGGGCTATTTCTTCTCAAAATGCCGTCCAGCTTAAGGCATTGCCTAAAGGCCGGCATTTCTCAAGCGTTCGGCATGCTGCACATACAGGTCAATGGGGTCGATGCCCTTGCGGACCTGACCGGTGGTCTGGCTGAGGCTGTCCAGATGATCCAGCGGATAGTCGGAACGGATCACTTTACCCAGATGGGAGCTGAACCGGCCGACCATGCCGTCATTCTGCTCGGCTTCGGTGGTGAAGTAGTGAGAGAACGCCCGCAGGAACCCGTGCAGCGGGTTGAGTGCATAGAGTCCTTCGTCGAGGATGTTTCCCTGCAGGGTGCCGCTCCAGGAATAGTAGCGCACGCCGTTCACCAGTTCGCGACCCTTGCCGCCCCAGGTTTTCGGCAACCCTTGAGGGTACTTGTCGTTGAAGGCACCAACGCCTTCGGTGGTCAGCGCGTTGAGTGCGGCGATGGCGTTCTGCGGCAGGTGCCGGTTGCCGCTGAGCAACGACAGGAAGTCGGCGAACAGGGTGGCCACCGCCCCCGCGACCTGTTCCGGCAGGCGCCCGGGCGTCAGTGCCTTGCGCAGGAAGTCGGCCAGTTCCGAGCCGTGGTTCGGCCCGCTGACCGATGTCACCGAAGCGACCACCTGTGGCGCCAGCGCCCCCGCATATCGTGCAGCCAATGCGCCCTGGCTGTGACCAATCAGGTTGACTTTGCTTGCACCGGTTCCTTGCAGTACCCGGTCGATCTGCACCAGCAGCTGTTCGCCACGGGTTTCATTGCTGTGGGTCGCCGACAGGTGCGGGATGAAAACCCTCGCACCGGCGCTTCTCAGTGCCTGTTTGACGTCATGGAACAGTTCCAGTTTGCCGATGCGATCGAAGCCGAAGAGCCCGTGGACCAGCAGGATTGGATAGTCCGTGGTTGCATTCCGTAGCATGTACATTTCCTTTTTCGGAGTAGGTCAGGTGTGTGCTCAAGGGGGCACTCTAAAGCACACCCACCGCTCGGCGATGTATGAAAAAGCCGCTGTAACCTGATGAAAACGGAATAGAAATGGTACGAAAACTCGAATGAGCGTGAGGTCTTGGTCGGAATATCCGGACATCTTTTTAACGATGGCCGAGATATTTCTTTCAATGACCTACCTCTGGTAGGTCATTTTTCCGTGTAAACCGACCCGATCGCTTTGCATCGCGGATCTCGGCACAGCCTACTTTGGCTGTTGAGTGCTTCGTTGTGCACGAAGTCTCTCGGCTCCCTGCAACAACAACTGTTCCGTCCCGGCCCAGCCAAGGCAGCCGTCCGTTACCGACACCCCGTACCGCAACGAAGGGCTCAACGGTTGGCAGCCTTCGAACAGATGACTCTCAATCATCATGCCGACCAGCGAGCGATCACCTTGCAGGCGTTGTTCAAGCACGTCGTTGAACACGGCGGGCTGACGCAACGGATCTTTACCGCTGTTGGCGTGGCTGCAGTCAACCATGATCCGCGCCGGAATCTTGAGTCTGGTCAAGTCGCTGTGCACCTTGGCGATGCTGTCGCGGTCGTAGTTCGGCCCGCGATGGCCACCACGCAATACCAGGTGAGTGTCGGGGTTGCCCGGTGTCTGGATAATCGCAGGATGGCCCTGGCTGTCGACACCGAAGTGGCGATGGGGATGAGCGGCCGAGCGCATGGCGTCGCTGGCGACAGCCACACCGCCATCGGTGCCGTTCTTGAACCCTACCGGCATGCTCAGGCCGCTGGCCATTTCCCGATGGATCTGCGACTCGGTGGTACGGGCGCCAATCGCGACCCAGCTCAGCAGGTCGTCAAAGTAACCGGCGGCCATCGGTTGCAGCAGCTCGGTGGCAACGGGCAGGCCCAGTTGGAGCATTTCGCGCATCAATTCGCGGGACAGGGTCAAACCGCCCGCCATGTCATCGCTGCCATCCAGGTGCGGGTCGTAGGCCAGGCCTTTCCAGCCGACCGTGGTGCGGGGTTTTTCGACGTAGGCGCGCATCACCAACAGCATCTCGTCGCTGACTTGTGCAGACAGGCGGGCCAGGTTGGCGGCGTATTCGAGGGCGGAACGTGGGTCGTGAATCGAGCAGGGACCGACGATCACCAGCATACGGGAGTCTTCACCGTTGAGGATCGCGCGGACGGCCTGGCGATGGGCGGCGACTTGTTGGGTCAGGGCATTGCTGAGAGGCAGTTGCTGTTTGAGTTGCAATGAGCTGGGTAGACGCAAGGTCAGCGCTTCATTGGCAGGGCTCAAGGTGGACAGCGGCAGAGCAGAGACGGACGAGTTCATATTCGGGCTTCCTGGGCTGGCGGCGGGTTCGTCCCGCGCGCTCGGCCCTAGTGGGGTGTTCGACAATTGGCCGGATTGGCTGCGTGTGTGTGCTTGCCACCTGTGGGTGACCGATCGGAGGCGGCAGGCTGTCCCGAGCGGAAGCTGGTAAATCGCCAGGCAGTAAAAGTGTCGTAACGGTAATAAGTGGCGTAATTCATGTCGTAAATCCTCAAGTTGTCTGGTGTGACGCTAAAAATGTTCAGGGCTGAAAAAACAAAACCCCCGGTCGGGAAGCCGACCGGGGGTTGAGAATTCTCTGGTGGCGACCCGTTTAAAGTGGGCGCCGTGTGGGTATCAGGCGCGCCAGTGGCTAAACCAATACCCAAAATAAAAGCTGACCGAAGCACAAACGTCATTCACCCGGGCAGCCGCAACCGAGCGCGGGGCGCTGGCGGTACGAAGCGGTGAGAGGGTGTTGAACATGGTCTGTCTCCGATGAATGAGCCGAGCTTACTAGAGGCCGGTACGCGGATTCAATCAGAAAATGCTATCGAGCATCACGGGGCGTTTCTATCGGTTGAGTATGTCGGGGGTTGTGACACACTTTGCGCAACGGGCGGCGTTTAACCGGCGCCCAACCATCAACGTCACAAGGACGAACCATGACGACACTGACCATCGCCGCCGCTCAATCGATCTCCGTCGCCGGTGATCTTGCCGCCAATATTGCCCGGCACCTGCGTTTCATGCAGGTTGCCGCGGAGCAGGGCGTGCAATTGCTGGTGTTTCCAGAACTGTCGCTGACCGGGTACGAGCGTGGTCTGGCAGCGGAGCTGGCCATCGTGCCAGACGCCAGAGTGCTGCAACCACTGCGCGATTTCGCGCGGGAGGTCGGTGTGACCAGTGTCGTCGGGATGCCGATTCGTCTGTCGGACGATTCGCCGGTGTTGATCGGTGCCCTGGTGTTGGGGGCAGATGGTTCGCTCGGGGTTTACAGCAAGCAGCACCTGCACCCAGGGGAGGAGGTGGCGTTTGCCCCGGGAACAGGCGGTTCGACGTTGAAGATCGGCACCGACACCGTCGCGTTGGCGGTATGCGCCGATTTTTCTCACGCCAGTCACGCAGCCGCCGCGGCACGGCAGGGCGCTGATCTTTATGCCGCGGGCGTGCTGATCACAGAAAACGGCTACGCTCCAGATACCGCACTGTTGCAAGGTTATGCCCACACCCACTCGATGGCGGTGCTGATGGCCAACCATGGTGGCGCAACGGGGGGCTGGGAGTCTGCTGGGCGCAGTGCAATCTGGGCGGCGGACGGGTCGTTGATTGCGGCTGCGCCGGGTACGGGGAACCTTATGGTCGTTGCTCGTCGCAATGCTGACGGCTGGAAGGGGCAAATCGTGGCTGTAGCGGAGGCTTGAATGGGTTTCGAATTGCGTCCGGCAACGTCTCGGGACCTGGACTTTGCTCGTGACCTGACTTGTCGAAATATGCTGCGCTACTACATTCAACATGAACTGTTGTGGCTGGACGAAGCTTTCGATGTTGCTTGGGAAGGGCGCGAAAACTGGCTGATTGTGCGTGATGACACACTGATGGGGTATGTCAGCCTGAGCCGTGACGCCAGCGCCTTGTATATCCGCGAATTGCATTTACTTGAAGCGTACCGGGGGCAGGGCGCCGGCTCCTGGGTGATCGATCAGGTATTCGCCATGGCCTGCAAGGAACGGCGCCCGGCATTGCGTCTGACCGTATTTGAAAATAATCCGGCAAAAATACTTTACGAGAGAAAAGGACTGAAGGTAGTCGGCAAGGACCAGTGTTTCCTGAGAATGCAGCGTGATATCAATGGACTGCATCGCTGAAACACACTGCCAGCAAGCCTCGCCAGAAGAATTGACACTTTTTATATGCTGCTTTCCGCTAGGTCTGCCAGTCGCTTTTTGCTAAGGTGTCCGGCAACCCAATAAGACCAAATCGCGAGGTGTCTGCTTGATTAGGGTGCTAGTAGTCGATGACCATGATCTCGTTCGTACAGGCATTACACGAATGCTGGCTGACATCGATGGCCTGCAAGTAGTCGGTCAGGCCGAGTCGGGAGAGGAATCCCTGCTCAAAGCGCGTGAGTTGAAACCCGATGTGGTGCTGATGGACGTCAAGATGCCCGGGATCGGCGGTCTTGAAGCCACGCGCAAATTATTGCGCAGTCATCCCGACATCAAAGTCGTCGCGGTCACCGTGTGCGAAGAAGATCCGTTTCCTACCCGCCTGTTACAGGCAGGTGCCGCGGGTTACCTGACCAAGGGCGCCGGATTGCCGGAAATGGTCCAGGCCATTCGCCTGGTGTTTGCCGGGCAGCGCTATATCAGCCCGCAAATTGCCCAGCAACTGGCGATCAAATCGTTCCAGCCAACCAACGATTCGCCGTTCGACGCGTTGTCTGAACGGGAAATCCAGATTGCGTTGATGATTGTCGGCTGTCAGAAGGTGCAGATCATCTCCGACAAACTGTGCCTGTCGCCAAAAACAGTGAATACCTACCGTTACCGTATTTTCGAAAAGCTTTCGATCAGCAGCGATGTCGAGTTGACGCTGTTGGCGGTTCGTCACGGCATGGTTGATGCCAGCCTCTGAAAATGACTGAAACCTTCGATCCAAGTGCTTTTCTGTCGACGGTCAGTGGGCGGCCGGGTGTCTATCGCATGTTCGACAGCGATGCCCGTCTGCTTTATGTCGGCAAAGCCAAGAATCTCAAGAAGCGTTTGGCGAGCTACTTCCGCAAAACCGGTTTGGCTCCCAAGACCGCTGCGCTGGTAGGGCGTATCGCCCAGGTCGAAACCACCATCACGGCCAACGAAACCGAGGCCTTGCTGCTCGAACAGACGCTGATCAAGGAATGGCGCCCGCCGTACAACATCCTGCTGCGCGACGACAAATCCTACCCTTATGTCTTTCTCTCGGATGGCCAGTTCCCGCGCTTGAGCATCCATCGCGGAGCGAAAAAGGCCAAGGGCAAATATTTTGGCCCTTACCCCAGCGCGGGAGCGATCCGCGAAAGCCTGAGCCTGCTGCAAAAGGCTTTTTTTGTTCGTCAGTGTGAAGACAGCTATTACAAGAACCGCACGCGACCTTGTCTGCAATACCAGATCAAGCGCTGCAAGGCGCCGTGTGTCGGCCTGGTGGAGCCTGAGGTGTATGCCGAAGATGTTCGCCACTCGGTGATGTTTCTTGAGGGGCGCAGCAATGCGTTGGCGGACGAGTTGTCCGCAGCCATGGAAGAGGCTGCGGTCAACCTCGAGTTCGAGCGTGCCGCCGAATTGCGCGACCAGATTTCATTGCTGCGCCGGGTCCAGGACCAGCAGAGCATGGAAGGCGGGACGGGCGATGTCGATGTGATCGCAGCGTTCGTCAATCCGGGTGGCGCTTGCGTGCACTTGATCAGCGTACGCGGTGGCCGGGTGTTGGGGAGCAAGAACTTCTTCCCGCAGGTGGGTATTGAAGAAGACGTTTCCGAAGTCATGGCGGCGTTTCTCGGTCAGTACTTCATCAGCAGCCCCGAACGCGACTTGCCGAGCGAGCTGATCGTCAACGTGGTTCACGAAGACTTTCCGACCCTGATCGCGGCCATCGAAGAGCTGCGCGGTCGTGAATTGACCATCAGCCATCGTGTACGGGGTACACGAGCGCGCTGGCAGCAATTGGCGGTCACCAATGCCGAGCAGGCGCTGGGCGCACGTCTGGCGAACCGGCAACACGTCGCGGCACGTTTCGATGCCTTGGCTGAAGTGCTGAGCCTGGACGAACCACCGCAACGTCTCGAGTGCTACGACATCAGTCATTCCAGTGGCGAGGCCACCGTGGCGTCCTGCGTGGTGTTCGGCCCGGAAGGCCCGATCAAGTCCGACTACCGCCGCTACAACATCGAAGGCGTCACGCCAGGCGATGACTATGCCGCGATGCACCAGGCCCTGACCCGACGCTTCAGCAAGTTGAAGGACGGGGAGGGCAAATTGCCGGATATTCTGCTGGTCGACGGCGGTAAAGGTCAGCTGTCGATGGCCCGTGACGTGCTCAATGAGCTGGCCGTGCCCGACCTGATTCTACTGGGCGTGGCCAAGGGTGCGACGCGCAAGGCCGGTTTCGAAACCCTGTACCTCAACGACGCGGCCCATGAGTTCACCTTGCGCGGTGATTCCCCCGCGCTGCATTTGATCCAGCAGATCCGCGACGAAGCTCACCGTTTTGCCATCACCGGGCACCGTGCGCGGCGCGGAAAAACTCGCCGTACCTCGACGCTTGAGGGGGTTGCCGGTGTCGGACCGACACGTCGACGCGATTTGTTGAAACATTTTGGTGGATTGCAGGAGCTGTCTCGTGCCAGCATCGAAGAGATCGCCAAAGCACCCGGGATCAGTAAAAAGCTCGCAGAGTTGATTTATGCAAATCTGCACAGCGAGTAGAATGCCCAACTCACCTCGTAGCCAGTTGTGCCGATGAATATCCCTAATCTGATTACCGTTCTACGCGTCCTGCTCATCCCGATCTTCATTTTGCTGTTTTACTTGCCTTACCACTGGAGCTATCTGGCGTCGGCTTCGGTTTTTGCCTTTGCCGCCGCGACCGACTGGCTGGACGGGTATCTGGCCCGACGTCTGGAACAAAGCACTCCGTTCGGGGCCTTCCTCGATCCTGTTGCAGACAAATTGATGGTCGCCGTTGCGCTGGTGCTGCTGGTGCAAGAACACGGCAACCTGTGGCTCACGCTGCCGGCCGCCGTCATCATCGGTCGCGAAATCGTCGTCTCGGCACTGCGCGAGTGGATGGCCGAACTCGGCGCCCGTGCCCATGTGGCGGTGTCGAACCTGGGCAAATGGAAAACCGCCGCGCAAATGCTGGCGCTGGTGATCCTGCTGGCCAACCCGTCGGACTTCAGCTTCTGGGTCCTGATGGGCTACGCTTTGCTGATGGTGTCCGCTGGCCTGACCTTGTGGTCCATGGTCCAGTACTTGCGGGCCGCCTGGCCGCATCTGAAGACGGATGTGGAAAAGAAATAAAACTTTTTTGAATCAAGGGGTTGACGGGGCATCTGGATTCTATAGAATGCGCCTCACCAAGACGCGGGAATAGCTCAGTTGGTAGAGCACGACCTTGCCAAGGTCGGGGTCGCGAGTTCGAGTCTCGTTTCCCGCTCCAAATATTGCGCTGCAGAGTTCCACTGAATTCTGTAAGTGATTGAAATCAGGACCTTCGGGTCCTTTTTTCGTTCCGGCGGGAACCACTGAAATCCAGCACCATCCAGTGTTTTTAAGTCCTGAATTGAGTCCTGAATGAGAGTCTTGAATTCGGACGCGCACTGAATCGGTTTGTTGCTGGAGCAGCTTGGATAGCGAGATGAGCATCTGGCCCTGACTCTGATCAGGAGCTCGCTATGGCACTCTCGGATACCACCGTTCGGCAAGCCAGAATTACCGGCAACGATTACTCCCTCGGCGACACGGATGGGCTTGCGCTCAATGTGACGGCCCGAGGGGGAAAGATCTGGTATTTCAGGTACTACTGGGCAGGCAAGCAGAAGCGCATGTCCCTGGGTAGTTACCCGCAGATTAGTCTCAAAGAAGCGCGTGGACGCCGTGATGAAGCGCGAGCCTTGGTTGCTCAAGGCATCAACCCTTATGAGCATCGTAAACAGCAGCGTCGTTCTGTTCGTAATGCAGCAGAGCACACCTTTGAAGCGGTGTTCGATCAATGGGTCGCGTTCCGCAGGCTGAGCCTGAAGGAGGGGCGCCAGAGCACACTCTCGCAGATCTTGAGAATCTTTAAAAAAGATGTCCTGCCAACGCTCGGTCGGCGCTCCATCTACGACATCAATCGCCATGACTTGATGCACCTACTGAGCGGAATCGAACAGCGCAAGGCCTTAACAACAGCCGAAAAATGTCGGACCTGGTTCAAGCAATTGTTCCGATACGCCCTGGTGAAGGTGGAGGGGCTTGACCAGAATCCCGCGTCGGACCTTGATGTGGTCGCGCTTCCCAGACCCCCTGTCGCACACAATCCCTTTCTTCGTATGGACGAGCTGCCTGCATTGCTGGCTGTGCTTCGAGGTTACGGTGGTGCAAACCAAACACGACTAGGTCTTCGCTTGTTGCTGCTAACGGGGGTGCGTACCGGCGAGCTGCGCTTGGCGACGCCCGATCAGTTTGATCTGGAGCAGCGGTTGTGGATCATCCCGCCGGAAGTGGTGAAGCAGCTTCAGTTGGGCATGCGCAAGGCGGGGAAACAGACCTCAAACATACCGCCTTACATCGTGCCATTGTCGGTCCAGGCGCTTGAAATAGTGCGCCAGATGCTGAGCCAAGTTGTCCCCGCGCAGCGTTATTTGTTCGCGCACCGGAGCGACCTAAGCAAGCGCATTAGCGAGAACACCTTGAATGGAGCGTTGCGTCGAATGGGGTATGCCGACCAACTGACCGGGCATGGGATGAGGGCTACGATTTCGACGGCGCTTAACGAGATTGGCTACCCCAAGGTATGGGTCGATGCGCAGCTTTCTCATGCCGATTCAGACAAGGTGAGTGCTGCTTACAACCACGCGGAATATGTCGAGCAACGTCGGACCATGATGCAGGATTGGGCGAATAGATTGGACCTTTGGGGGCAGGGTAAACCGAAAGCAGCAAGCTCTCCGCTGACTATTCGTTTGGAGGGCGCAGCTTCGCTGCCCTTACTGGAAAACGCGAAGGGAAATGCCGTTCTGTACAGCAGCAGCTTTGCAGCGGCGACCTCCCCATCGACGATGCTGGTCAGTAGCGAGAAAGACCCCATTGGGCCCAACCAATCGCCTGTCGTGCCCGCTCCAATACGGACTGAAAAACCTCACAAATCTCACGTGTCTGAAATCCAGCGTGAACGGGCCGAAATGTTGTCCACGTTTGAAGCTTCGAGTAACTTGCCGCTGCTGGTCTTCGCCAGACTGGCAGGCAAATCCCGCGATCAGATCAATCGTGATATTAAGGCTCGACGTCTTCTGTCCCTGAGCTTGGGGAATCGTGGTCAGCGCATTCCGGACTGGCAGCTTGATCCGTTACGGCACAAGTTGGTGCTTACGGTATTAGCGCGGTCTCCGGATGTGGATGCATGGAGGCTTTATCGGACGCTGTGTAAACCTCATGAGCGACTAAAAGGTCATTCGCCAATCGATGGGCTCACCATGGATAATTTCGAAATTACCGCGCGGATTGTCTGCAGGACCCTGGGCTCGAGCCGAGGTGCTGTCTTCGAGCGGTGACAACGGATGTCGCCGCTGGCTTGAGTGCATCTGGCGCGGGCTGCTCCAGGATACGTGGAATTTACAAGTCACCTGATGTGTTGGAGAGGGTCGTAAAGAGGCTTCTATTGCGCAGAAGGACACCATTTGGCAATATCCCGCCCCCCGCACTCTCTTGTCAGCTCTCCATCCCTCTCATTTTGGGGGCTGCGTCTTGGAGATGGTGGGTAACCCGGCCTCGTGCCGGGTTTTTTATTCGTCCGGCAAGCATGGCTGGCGGCGAAATTTGTGATATCCAGCTACCCCATGATGGGGTGCTAGGGGTCGAGTGTTCGAATCACTCCGTCCCGACCATATTTTTCAATGAGTTAGCCCAATCTTTTCAGGTTGGGCTTTTTCATGCCTACGAAATTACTCCCACATTTACTCCCACGGATAATCGTACCCTCGCAATAAAGAGCACTCGCTAATCCGCCTCATCTCTTCAGCTGAACATCTCGTTGATTTCCGTATCAGCACGGCCCAAGGATTTCATCGAGATGTTGCCTGCTTCGTTTTCACCAACGTGCCAGAGCGAAAATTTCGGAAGGTTGAGCCAGGCCGGACGCTGTGCCGCGACTGGAAACGCCGAGCGGGTTTCATAGGTAGCTGCACCGTCGATAATCGAGACCAGCGCAATACCGTGAGCTTTGGCATATTTGATTGCTCCTGACTGAAATCCTGATGTGGTGAACAGCATTCCTTTATGAGCGCCCACAGATCTGACCTTGTCGTGCAGCACTTGAACCAACTCTCGTTCGACTGCGCTACGGTATTTTTTGCACTCAATCAGAACCTTGAATTCGGCGCCTCCAAAGGCTTGAAATTTCGCTAATACGTCGATCTGGTAGGTTGAGTCGTAGCTCTCCACCTTCGCGTCATGAGTCACCTCTAGCGAGGTCAGCTCACCACCTTGCTTGAGGATCCAGTCCCTGACCAACCGCTCAAATTCGGTGGCTGTGATTTCGAGATAGGAGTTCGCCATAGGTGGAAACATTTGTCTTCCTTAAACTGAGAGATTGCCCGTCCAGCTTGCGGCTAGTGGGTAAAGTTAGTGCGACGGCGCGCAACTTGAGGTGCTGGGTTGGCATGACAGGGGAGCCATGCCCTCCATAAAAGAAATATAGCCCTATGCCATTCAAACTCACTAGGATGAGTTAAATTCGCCTAGCAAGGTCAGTGGTGCCCCGCGAGCTCTTAGCGCTTGGGGTTCGCTGAAGCGTACGGACAGCTTAGCGGAGTGAGCTCATGCTCGAGAAAATCATAAGCATCGACAACGTCGGGGTTCTGAAAAAAGCAGCTCAGCGACCTGTCGAGCTTCAGAAAGTCAGTCTAATTTATGCCGATAACGCTAGGGGGAAGTCGACGTTGTCGTCTGTGCTACTAGCCTGCTCTACTTTCGATGCCAAGGATGTCTCAGATAGGAAGACTGTCGGGGCGACACTCCCTCAAAAAGTCGTTTTACGGTTCAACCAAGGGGCACCGGGCGGGGCCTTCAACGTCCAGTTCGACGGCAATGCCTGGGCGGGGCAGAAACCCAATTTGCATGTATTTAACCAAGCTTTCGTTGATCGGAATGTGTATGCCAGCTCAGGTGTACTTCCGGAGCAGAGGGAGGCGCTGCTAGATCTTGCACTAGGTGACGCAGCAGTAGCACAGCGCACTAAATTTGATGCTGAGACCATTGCCGTGAAGGAGAGCACAGTAACGGTCAACTCTGCGGAGGCAGCTCTTCAAGGCTATCGAGGACAGCTTCCGCTCGCTCAGTACATCAAGCTTGCTTCTATTCCAGATGCGGATGACCTGATTGTTCAAACCGATAAGCTAATAGCCGAAGCTCGAGCCTCTGATCAAATTCGTCGGCGTCCTGAATTCCGGCCAGCGCCGTATCCAGCTTTCAGTTTTGACGATATTCCTAGCCTGTTGGAGAGCTCATTCGAGAGTATCTCCATCACTGCAGAGGAAACAGCGAAAGCTCACTTCGCGAAGCATAATGGAACAGCGACAGAGCGCTGGGCTGCTGAAGGGTTGCAGCACCAACCAGATAATGAATGTCCATTCTGTGGCCAGCCAACTCGGGATCTCGGCCTGCTCAAGGCATTCAAACTCTACTTTGACGGTTCCTATTCGGAGTACCAAAAACGTATCACTCAGCTTCGCCATTTGGTCAAGGAGCGTGTCGGAGAACAGCAACTTGCAAGCTGGCGCGCATGCAATGAGTACAACCAAGGGCTACGCAGCGTCTGGTCTGAGACCTCGCTAATTGATGAAATTCCCGAGCTGGATTTCGAGAAAGCCGCCTCGCTGCTTCAATGTGTTGAGGTGGCGTTGCTCGAAATCGTAGCCGCTAAGGAGGGCAATCCTCTCGATGCTTTGGATTCAAAACCATTTATGGCTGCCGTCGCTATGCTTAGTGAGCTGAGCGATCAAGCTCGCATCTTCAATGAGCAGATTGGTGAACTCAATGGTCGCATCTTGGCGTATAAACAGAGGCTTGCAGCACCTGATATAGCAGCTCTGAGTGAACAAAGGGAAGTGCTTACAATCACCAAAAACAGATTCAGTGCTGAGGTGCTGAAATTGATTGATGGGCTGGATGCTGCAAAGGCTCAGTTGCGGACTGCAGAGCGTGCGAGGGAAGCTGCACGCACTGAGTTAGACCATTTGATGGCCGCAACATTGCTAACTTTCCAAGATGCGATTAACGGTTGGTTACGAAGCTTTTCAGCTCCTTTTGAAATCGATTCCCTAGGCTCCACTCATTTAGGAGGCGGCCTGCGTTCGGAATACGTGCTCAAGATCAGAGGTGCTCGTGTGGTGATCGGGCCTAAAACTACCGGCGACTTGTCGTTTCATGCAGCATTGAGTGAGGGTGACAAGCGAACGCTCGCTTTCGCTTTCTTCCTTGCACGCCTATTTGCGGACCCGAAGCGAACTGAAACGACAGTCGTCTTGGATGACGTGTTCACCAGTTTGGATAGACACCGACGACACAACACAGTGGAAGCGGTACTGAAAATGGTAGCTGAATGCTCGCAGGTAATCGCCCTTGGGCATGATGCGCACTTCCTCAGGGAGGTGAAACGTCGTGTAGAGCGGAAAAAAATTGCGATTGTCGGCGAATACTCTCTCCATCGCGATGCTGAAGAGTACAGCTACTTGGACAGCTTTGATCTGGATGAATACTGTTCATCGGATTACTACAAGCACTATCAGCTGGTTGAGCGCTTCATCGCTGGGGATCAAACTTGCAGCATGCTTGAAGTGGCGAAGGCTCTGCGCCTGCTGGTAGAAGGGCATCTGCATCGATGCTTTCCGAAGAAGTTCAAGGAAGGCCAGACGGTGGGAGATATGTTGGGCCAGGTCAAAGCTGCCGCGCCCCCGAACCCCCTGGCCTTGCTGCTGCCTTTGCATGCGGATCTAGTGAGTTTTAATGAGTTCGCTGCTGCCTTCCATCACGATACGTCAGGGGGCTACACCAGGGTTGAGATCAATCAGGCAGAGCTACTTCCGTTTGCCAAAGGTGCTCTGGGCTTCATCCAGATGAGAACGTTCCGGTAAGCCTGTTTACCTGAGCGGTGAGCGGTGGCGCCTCATATTGAGGGTCGTAAGCGTCTAGGCAATACACCTTCCGAACTCCAGTATTAGGGGAGATGATGTCCGCGTATTTTTAATACGGACGCGATTGACCTTAACTTCAGACCCCTAATGCACCAACGATTTTTTACCCTAAACCTGTCAAGCCCCAGGTTGTTCAAGAGTATCTGCAATCAGGCGCGACGGAGTCAGAGGTCTATGGAATGTCAGCGCGTGTGGGCAGAGCAATCTCCGGCACATGCTTGATCATCAACTCCACTACCCAGTCCATGAACACACGTAATTTTCGGCTTACATGGCGGTTCGGCGCATAGGCAATATAGAGTGGCATCGACGCGATATCCCAGTCCTTGAACAGCGGTACAAGTTCGCCGCTCGCCACTGGTTGCAAAGCCATATATCGCGGCAGCCATATTACCCCCAAGCCAGCCTGTCCGGCTGCTAGATATGCATTGCCATCGTCCACTGCCAAAACATGTCGGCCATGCACCTGCAACTGCTCGCCCATGCGCCGCAAGGTGTAGGGGAGAGCTTTGCCTGTTCGTGCCCATCGATACCCCACAACACGATGCTCGCCTTCCTGCAATTCACGCGGATGGGCTGGCACACCATAGAGGGCCAGGTACCTGGGCGCTGCGTACACCCCCAGCGGCAGGTCGGCGATGTGCCGCGCGATCAGGGAGGTATCAGTAATCTCACCGCCGCGAATCACACAATCAACGCTCTCATCTATCAGGCTCACATGACGGTCGCTCACGCCAAGGTCTATCTGGATGTCCGGGTAGCGCTCAAGGAATGCTGGTAGCGCCGGAATCAGTAGCAACCTGGCCAGCGGACTGGGCACATCCACCCGCAGGCGCCCACGCGGCGCAGATGCGGCACTGGATAGCGCGGTTTCAGCGTCATCTAACGCTGCCAACAAGAACTGTACCCGCTCGTAGTAGACGCTGCCATCGGCGGTCACCTTCACCTTGCGCGTGGTGCGATTGAGCAGCTTCACACGCAAGTGCGTCTCCAGTTGCTGGACGAGTTGGCTCACTGTGGTTTTGCTCATGTGCAAGGTGTGGGCGGCCCGAGTAAAGCTGCCGGTTTCTACCACCCGAGCGAAGGCTTGCATGGCATCGAAACGATCCATGGATGCTCCATATTGTTTGGGGATTACAAACAGTAATGACCAGAATTGCCTGTTTATCGGGCCCGAGCAAGCGCCGTAAAGTCCTCATGTAGTTTCCAACTGCTGGAGTTTTCTGATGAACCAACGAGATGTTGTATTCCCCGCCGGCCGTCAGGCCCTTTACGAGCAAAACCGTTATTCAGCTGCGGTACGCGCCAATGGCTTGCTCTTTGTTTCCGGCCAAGTGGGCAGCCGCGAAGATGGGTCACCGGAGCCAGAGCTCAAGGCACAAGTTCGACGCGCTTTCGAGAATCTCAACGCGGTGCTGGCCGCAGCCGGTTGCAGATTTGATGATGTCCAAGACGTTACAGTCTTCATGGTTGAACCGCAGAAGATCTTCGAACAGGTGTGGGAGGTCGTACCGGAATATTGGGGCGAGGCGCCTTTTCCCACGGTAACGGTGGTAGGGGTCACTTGGCTGTACGGTTTCGATGTTGAGATCAAGGTTGTGGCTAAACTTCCTAACGTCTGAGTCTACACCTGCTCACCTTAAGCAAACTGGCATAGCTGGTTGCCTAACGGCACCCAGTTATGCGGCAACAACTTAACGATTTCACTCACGCGCTGTGCTGGCAATCGCGTGAGGATATCCTTCAGATACGCGTACGGATCATGTCCATTCAGCCGCGCTGACTGGATCAAACTCATGATCGCTGCTGCCCGTTTTCCGCTGCGTAGCGACCCTGCGAAGAGCCAGTTCTTGCGCCCAAGAGCCCACGGCCGGATTTGGTTCTCCGCCCAATTGTTGTCTATGGGGACGGCCCCGTCATCGAGGTAGCGCGACAGCGCTGCCCAGCGTTTTAGGCTGTAATCCAGGGCTCTGCTAATAGCCGAACCTTCCGGCACGAGATCTCGCTGGGCGATCATCCAGGCATGCAGCGTAGCCATCACTGGTACGGCTTTTTCTTGCCGTATTCGATGCCGTAACCCCGGTTCCAGGTCGCGGACTTCGCTCTCGATTTCATACAGCAACTGGATATAGCGAAGGGCCTGTTCGGCTAGCATGCTCTTGTTGGTGGCGTGCAGTTCGAAGAACTTGCGCCTTGCATGGGCCATGCAGCCGATCTCGGTCACGCCGAGTTCGAAACTGGCCTTGTAGCCACCAAAATCATCACAGACCAGCTTGCCCTTCCAGTCTTGCAGGAAGTTGCGCGCATGCTCGCCGGCGCGGCTGGGGCTGAAGTCGTAGACGACCGCCGCGGTTTCGCAGAACTGGCTGGTGGCGTATGCCCAGACATAAGAGCGGTGGGTTTTCTTTGTACCTGGCGCGAGCATCTGCACCGGTGTTTCATCGGCATGGATAACCTGCTGACCGAGCACTACGTCACGCAGTGCATCGACCAGGGGCTGCAACTGCACGCCCGTTATGCCCACCCATTGGGCCAACGTGGAACGGGGAATCGCCAAGCCGGCCCGACCGAAAATCGATTCCTGTCGGAACAGCGGCAGATGATCGGAAAACTTGGCGATCATGACGTGGGCCAGCAACCCGGCGGTCGGGATGCCCTTATCAATGACCTGCGCCGGAACTGGTGCCTGGATCAATGTTTCGCAGTCATTGCAGACCCACTTGCCACGGACATGACGTTCAACGGTAAACACGCCGGGCGTGTAGTCCAGCTTCTCGCTGACATCTTCACCAATGCGCTTGAGTGCGCAGCCACATGGGCAGTGAGTGTTGTCCGGCTCGTGATGAATCAGTGTGCGTGGAAACTCTGCCGGTAGCGCCGTACGCTTGGGCTTCTGCTTTTTTTCAGTCGCTACGGGAGCTGTTTGCAAGGCTTGGAGCTCGGCTTCAATCGCCGCGATATCGGTATCGATCAGGTCATCGAGCAAGCTGGCCTGCTCAGGATTCATCTGCTCGCTGCGCTTGGCAAACTTCAAGCGCTTGAGTTGGGCGATCTCGTGGGTCAGCTTCTCGATAACCGTTTGATCGCGGTTGATCTTCTTACCCATTGTCTCGACCGTCTTGCCCATGGTTTCGACTTGCGACAGTAGCTGCGCGGCCAAGGCACGCAGTTGGTCAGGGGACATTTGGTCGAGATTGGGCGAAGAAGTCATGCCCCGGATTTTGCCAGGGCGTGCCGTTCACGGCGATAGACCGATAGGATAATGGCTGCGTTTAAAGCAGTGTGATCGCGCCGCCGGAGCCCGCACGTTGCCATGGTAGCCCCAACACCAACGCCTGAAGTTGTTCGGTATCCAGCTCCATTTCAGCGCCGTGGCGAATGCCTGGCCAGTGAAACTTGCCCTGGTTCAACCGGCGCGCCGCCAGCCAGATCCCGAAGCCGTCATGCACCAGCACTTTCATCCGAGTGGCGCGGCGGTTGGCGAACAGATAAGCACAGTGCGGCTGCGCCGCACCGAACACCGCGATCACTCTGGCTAGTGCGGTCTCAGTGCCCGCTCGCATGTCCATCGGTTCGGTGGCCAGCCAGATGGAGTCGATGCGGATCACAGGGCAAGCCCCCGGATAAAGCGGGCGCAACCTTCAGGGTCGGAAGCTGGCCACTTCACGCAGATCGATTGCTCGCCAAGCAGAAGCTCGATGATCGCCGACGCTTGAGCCTTTGGTTTGGGGTCGACCGGCGCGACTTTCACAGGAACAAAAGCTGGCAGCGCGACTGCCTGTTGATCGCGGAACAGAGGTATCCAGCGGCGAACGACATTGGCGTTGATCCCGTGCCTCATCGCAATCGCGGCCACGGAAACTCCGGGCTGCTCACACTCTTGGACGACTTGGGTTTTGAAGGATTTCGGGTAGGACTTACGTTGGCGCATGGTGATCCTGGCGTTAAGGGCAATTGCGTCCGCTTAAAAATACGCGGACACAATCGTCCTTATGGGCCGGGCTCGGAAGGTGTGTTCACCGGCCCCTTACTGAGGGTCACCGCAGAGGGGATTAGTTGACCACTACAGGAGCACTCAACGCACTGGCTCAACGAACGCTGATTTACGATGAGTGATGTTACAAGTTGCCGCCCGATGATATGGAGCATTCCATTGAGCGGCTACTTGACCATTTATCTCGAAAGCCGAACCCTTAGTCGACGAGCACGCTCCTTGAAGGCAGTTTCTCCCCCCTCAAGAATTTCGCATACGCGCTCTCGGATCAACCTGTCCTCCAGTCCGCCCGATAAGTAGGTAATCGGAGGCAGTTGCCCGTTACCATGTGGGCCACACTCAGCGATGATGATCTGGTCGGCATCCGTATTCACCACCAGGTTGGCGTTATGGGTCACCATAATGACTTGCCGAGTCGACTTGGCGGCCATGAACAAAGGGACGAGATCGTTGTAGATTGACTTGGGGTCGAGGTTCTCTTCTGGCTGGTCAATGATCAGTGGCCGACTGTCATTCGCATCGAGCGAAAGGTAAAGCAGCAACAGTACAATTCCTCTGGTGCCAGGAGAGAGCTTCTGGATTTCAACGCCGTCGTAATTTATGGCGTAACGAACAGAAATGTGGTCGGTACCGTAGAGCCATTGAGCCAGGCGCTTAGTCCACCGTCGATACTCTGCCAGATCCGATGTGGCTACCGGCGCATGCTCAACGAGCTGTTCATGATAGTTCTTAATAAACTCTCTCAGCGCAGCAAGCACGGACTCGTCATCTCCGTAGAGCCAAGGAGCATTCAATGACTCGAGCACTTTCTCGCGCAAGGTACCCCGGCCTCTGAATGGGCCCTTTTTGGAGAGGTTGAGCAACGACTCACCCTCGGCAGACCAGGCCTCAATGTCGACAGTTCGGGCTACCGAAAACGACAGTTTGTTGAGCGTCCCTTGGGCACTATCCAGCCGCTGTTTGATGGGTGAGTAGAGCTCCTGAAGAACTTGCTCCTCAGCCACCAGGGCAGAGAAAACCCGTTTGTATGACTCGCACCTTTCGCTCACCAAAACTTCGAGACGTTGGGAGGCTCCGACATGGTCGGCTAGCTTCTCCCTGCTGGCTCGTAATAGCTCAGTTTCTGTGGTTATTTTTGTTGAAAGCTCCTTGAATCGATTTGCGGTATCTTGGTCAATGCTGACTAGTTGTTGTAGCCGATTAATTTCCGCCTGCAGCAGCGAGAGATTGCATTCTTCAAGCTTGGCACCTTCAGAAATATACTCGCGATGAGAGTCTTCGTTCTGAGTCGGTGGCATTCCTATCCATGCGTCTCTGTTCTTTTGAGCCTTGAGCAACATCTTTGACAGGATGGCTCCGACGTCGCCTTCGTAGTCCCTGAAAAAAGCACTCCACTCATCATTTCCTAGACCACTTTTGGTATGGCGTGCCTGGATGTCTCTAAGATCATTGGGCGCCACGACTTGACGAACATTGTTGACCTCGTCCTGCATGAGAAGAATCTGCTGCTCTTGGGCTTTGTAATACCTCACATAGCCGGCAACCTTTTCTGAGGCGGCAGTTAGTAATTGCAGCCTGGACAATCTGACCTCTGAGCCTTTAGCGACAAGCTTGCTTCTGTCTTCGGTTAACCTTTTGACCAGCGAATCTTTTTCCTGCACCTGAGTAGTCAACTGTGGCACGAGACTGCGTTTTTCGAGTTCGGTGTTAATTCTCTCTGACAGACCGCTGAGGGATTCTTCCTCCCGACGCCTAGCCTCTCGATAACGCTCTGAACGCATGTCTCTCAGGTCATTGAAGCTGATGGCACCCTCACGCTCGGTGGGCGAGTGCGCTTCGTAAATTACCCGTTCTACCTCTGCCAGGAGGCCGTCCGTCATACCATCGGCTGAGCAAAGCTCCTCCACGAACTGCTGCGACAGATACCGGGCTCTTGGATATACGAATTCATCGTCAGTCGTCTGGTTAAGCGGGCTGGCCTGTGTGTCCCCGTTGCACCAAGTGATATTCACTTCAGCATTTTGTAGGTGGTCTTGGGCTCTAACCAAGAATGAGTGCCCTGTAATTGCGTTGCCCCGCGCATCACAACCTGCCGCCAATATGTCAGCCAGCGCGGTCTTTCCTGAACCTCTTGCGCCTACCACGGCAATTAGGCCCGGGTTCAGAGCCAAGGATGGTGTCTTGAGCCACGGTGCGTTAGTAATGTCGACCTGGGAAATCACCTCGGAGGCGTTTCCGTAGGGCGGTGGTTCCTCTCCAATAAAAGCCCTGCCTGCCGGGTCGATACAAGCTTGCCGAAGTGTGTCGAAAGTAGGGCTGCCTTTAAGCCAGCTATATCTATTTCCGTCCGGAACTCCGGCTTTGGCAGTTTGATGAGCATCACTGCCGTGTAAACAGGGTTTCAGGCCGTTGTATCGCTCTATTAAGCTCTCCGCTGATAAAGCTTTCCTTCCTAACCAAAACTCGCGTTGATTCGGGTTAGAAGCGAAAATCACATGGGCAAAACGCTCTAATTCTTGGCGCAGCACCTCGTCTGCACCATCCTGCAATGCAGCGGTACCATCATTCTGCTTAGCCGCGACCGCAATGATGAGGTTATCTTGTGCCCACTGGCTGTGTTTGTACTTGTCCCTCAACTCTTGGAACGAAACCTTGAAACGTTCAGCTCCATGTCTCAACGCCGATTGGTCATCTTTGATTTCCGCATTTGCTCTTCTCCCAAGCCTCTTCAAATCACTTGGCGTGCATCTGAACTCATCATCAAAGGCTTTGAACGTAAGCGACGCGAGAAAACGCTCAAGCTCCTCAAGATGATTATCCTCATCGGGGCACACCAAAAGGTGAGCGTTGATCCAGGATTTAGCAGTTCCAATGTCGAAGCGAATTTCGACGTTGGGGAAGAGAAGCTCGCATTTCTCGAGCCGCCCTGACTGCTTGTGTTCAACCAGTTGCCTGTAAGTGTCAAGCAGGTAGTAATCCGTTACCGCGATCACACTTATGGGGGGAAACGAATCTTCAAGAGCCTTGAGATATCCGTCCCAGTCACCTTTGAACTGATCGTTGAACAACGTGCCTGGTGCGTGTACGTGAGGATCCCATCGAAGCCAGCGAGACCCTGAGGAGAGTGGCTTGGGTACAGTCTGCATTTTTACGTCCGAGTAGGCAGATAGATGATGCATGCCCCGACACACTATGAGTCATGGCTGTGCGCGAGGATGGATGTCGCCGTGCCACTATTTTGTATTCGTCCGTATGTGTCAATCTCAAGTAGATAAAGCGCGTGCTCTTATCTGCGAGCGAGTTCTGTTTGACCAAACGCGCGGCCGGGCCGCATCAATCAGTAGGGCTCCCTCCAATCTCCTATCGTGCAGACGGCTTGGAGAATTCGGATATTCGCAAATTGGTTTGTGACATTTTGGAAGGCGAAGAGTCGGCGTTCCGAGAGCACGCAAGACGTCTTCGTGTTCGTTTGGAGAGATGAGGCTTGAATAGCTTAGCAGCGGCCGCGCCAACCTCCAATGTTCGGCTGGCGTGGTGCTCCTTTTTATTGTGGGACTCAAGCGCTTGATCCTGCTTCATCCTGCGCTACCGGACCTGAGCACCGGACAACAGGATCGCAAGCTCGACGACGTTTCGAAGATAGAGGGCTGCGCGGCGGTCGAACTTGGACATCTCGATGCCGAGCGTTGGATGTCGTCGCACCAGAAACGCATGCGTGTGTTATGCGGGAGCACAAGTCATCATCACGGGTGCTTCCTTCCAACGCCTAAGGCGTTCATAGGAACAAACTCACCAAGTCTTACGTCGGATGACGCCCTCATACCATGTATTAAAGTTCTGCGATTTTAAGAAAAGGATTGTCGGGTGGTATCAATTCAAAAAAATGCTTCGGATCCTCAATCAAGTACCCCTTCAAGGTGGTTCTCTTCCTAGGGCCCTGCACTTGGCATGCCCAGATGTTTAGGCCATTGTCTCGCTTTCTGTGTACCTTCAGTTTCTCGAACTGCTTCTGTACCCAACGCCATTCTTCAATCTCTTGGTCGACACTCTTGGCGATGCCAGGAAACTCCTGGACATAACGTTGGAAGAGACCAGGCGTGACCAGAAATACGCTGCCACTCACCGTGTGGATTTTGGCCTTACTGTCATTGATGACTAGCTGGTGGCTCAGGATGCCTTCCTTGATCCAATTCAAGAATACGTAGCCAGGGTTGTCCGAAGGGAGGGTTGAGGTTTCAAGAGCGTTCTCTGACGGTGCATCACTGGCCTCAGGCTTTTCCAACTCGAACATGTCCAGCAACGTTCCGAGGTAATCGGCATCCTCCATCGCCAGGGGATCGGGTTGCGATGTGCTTTGAGTTGATCTTGTACTGACTGCGTTCGGCGGTGGTGATACCGGAGCATCAGCCGGGTGGTCATCGACTACAATGCTTACCGTTCCGCTGAATGCTTTTGGGCGGTCTTCGTTCCCCCAGATCAATGCCGGTTGAATGCGCAAAAACGTAAAGGTCTGCTGCCAGTCCCCCTGAGCGACAAGGGCGGTCCAGATGGCTTTGCCTTCAGGAGTCGACTCGGCAAGCCTATGCGATTGCAGTTCGTCGAACACAGCAATGTTGGAGGAGGGAATGCCCTCTATCGCTTGCGACAGCAGATAGGCTCGCAGCTTGTCCGTGACCGTCTTGCTGACCAGCCAGAGCGCGTCCTGGGTCAGCCATCCCGCGGCACCCGGCTGGTTGAGTTTCAGCTCGTGTTGAACCAGATGACGCAGTCCGCTGATCAAGTGATGTTGCAGCGAATGAATCGGCGCTTGCAGCGCCTTGCTCGGGTTTCCGCCGATGTTCTGCGCGGTGGAGACGCGGTCGGCCTGAATCACCAAGTCGCCCAGCACGCCTGCACGTTCGTACTGACCGGCTAGGACGTACAGCAGGCAGGCCCACAGCGACGGAAATCCACTGAGCCAGTCCAAGATAGGTCGGTTGAGAATTTCGGTGTACAGCAAGCCTGCGGCGGCGCCATGCAGGTGGTAGTCGCGACCTTTGAGGTAGCGAAAGCGGTAGGGTTGATCCAAGGCGCCGTGCCAAGGATGCCAAAGACTGCCATCCTGGCGTTCGACCTGCAGATCCACGGCGATCTTGCCGATGTCATGCAGCAGGGCGCCATAAGCAATACCCGCTGACCAGGCATCAGTCTGGGCGGCTTGGTCTTCGGGCGCGACGCCGGTGGGAAGCAGATACAACTGACGCAGTTTCAGACTACAGGCGACCAGTTCCAGTCCATGGTCGAGCATGCCGCCGAGATAAGCATGGTGGTGCGTCTCGCTGGCCGGGAGTTGCTGGACCTGTTCGGCGTAGCGATGGATCGGATTTAAGTAGAGCTGGGTGAATTGGGCGTGGGAGAGGGCGGTGTATTCCCAGATCCGATCGAGCAACTGACGGCGGTGCTCCGCTGCTAACAAGCTGTGGGCCGCCTCGATGGGCAGGTAGCCCTCGGCGACGCTCACGGAAAGTGGCGGAGGAGGCTTCTGCCTTTTGTGGCGAAACAGACTGAGCATCGTGACCTCCGGGTAGTGGCTGGGTCAGTGGCCTTTTAGCCTTTTCGGGTAGCGCTCTTACCCTTGAGTCCCCATTCCCTTCCAGCCCTTACCCGTCCTTTTGGCTTGTGTCCCTTTGTGCGGCAATCGAAATATGGATACTGCTAGACATCGTTTTGTTGGGGGGCTGGCACGGAAAAGACAAGAGTCGGTACACTGCGGTGCATATTTTTTGGGTCTTGCCATGAACCTCACTGACGCCACGCTCGTGCTGCTGCTCGCGGCACGTATCCATGGGACCGACGAGGCCGTCAGGGCCTCGGCGAAGAGCGTGGTCAAGAAGTTGCCGCGCAGTAAACGCGATCTGATCTACAAGGTAATCGATAGCCGAAGTCCGCTCGAGCTGGTGGATTTTCTGGCGCAGAACCTGGATACGTAACGGCATGCTGCGCGTGTGCGCCGCCTATCTTTTTTTTGCGTCAGAGTCCCGCGGCATGGGATTTTTTCTGGGCGTAGAAAAAAGGGCTCAACTCGCGTTGGGCCCTGTGCAGCGATTGCAGCGGTGAGGTAACGATTAGGCTCCATAGTTCATGCAAAGCGAGTCATCCAAGACTACTTGCCCCAGTTGCTGCTCCAGGTTGAGCACATACTCCGAGGCGCTGCGGGCGTGGCCACTGGCACGAAAGATTGCGCGCTTGTCAGCCTTGAGCAGGCTGAGCCAGTAGTCGATGTAGCCTTCGTGTCTCAGCGCTCCCTGAATGCCGGCGTAAGCACATAAAAACGCAGCGCCCATCTCGGCGATTAACTCCTCAAAAGCATAGCCTGGCGAGCCGAACGGGCAGGATGAAGTCACCCCCTCGCGCTGCAACCGCGAGTGATGCCCGGTCCAGTGTGTCAGCTCGTGTAGTGCGGTGGCGTAGTAGCCACCTTCATCGTGAAATTGCGCTTTTGTCGGCAGTTGGATGAGATCCCTGATCGGGTGGTAAAAGGCTTCGTCGGCAGAGCGATGCACGATGTTTGCCCCCGAACGTAACAGCAGATTTTCCGCAGCGCTGTTGGCCAGGAAGGGGCCGGTCGGGTCTGTCTCGAGCAGGGTGTCATTGAGCGTTTCGAGCCCCTCCGTTTGCTCGATGTTGAACAGAAAATGCGTCCTGAGAATGCCAAAGTGAGCGACCTTGGGCTTACCATGTTCATCAAGTACGGGTTGGCCTGACTCGGTCTGTTCCTCGCGCTCCATCGGCTTGTAGAGCACCGCCAGAGTGCTGTGTTCACCCTTACGGATGTGCCCACCGGCCTTTTTGGCTTGGTTGAAGGTCAACCAACGATCTTGAGTGAATCCCTGCAACCTGGCCTCAGCCCAGAGCAGCGGCAAGTTGATCCCGGAGTAGGGACGGCGCGTGATGGCGTTAATGGGGTAGGGTTGATGATGACCGGCGTAAGCGGAACCACTTGAGGACCAGGGTTTGATCCAGGGGGCAACGCCTTGGTCCAAAGCAGTAACGATCTTGTCAGTCACGTCTTGGTAGATATCGCGCATGGCATTTTCCTCGAGAGAAAACGGAGGAACGCCGTGCCCGTCGGGGAGGGTTCCCCGATTGGGTGATGGGTGGATTGATGCAGGTCTTGCATGCTGTCCGAATGTGGATTTGAGAGCCGAGTGCGGTTATGTGCGTTTAGTGTTGGCCTCTCCTGCAAGCGCTATCAGCAAGGCGCCAGGCTGACCCGCTTCTTGGAGCAGGCTAAGGCTTAATTGCAGTAACAGGTCATGGTGTGGATGACCCGTTGACGCGATTTTGGTTACCTCGAACAGCACATAGGGCTTGTGTGGAGAGGCGAGGTGAGCCTCGAAGGCTGCGCGCAATACGTGGCTCAGCCGATCGACCTGCAGCTTCTCAGCATGATCGGAACGCTCGAGCAGTACTGCGCGTTGCCACGCGCCAGGCGTGAACACGATGGGCAACCGAAGGGTGTTCAGTGCTTCCGGTGTAAGTGAGTCGGACATGGTATGCCTCCGTTGAAAGCGCGAAGAAACCTGTCCCGTGGGGGAAAGAATTTCCCCGCAGTGGGTTGAAGAAAAACAAGAAGGTTTGCCTGGCGAGCAGATCTCGAAAGGCACTCAGGAGAGCAGTAGGCGTTCATCACCGTTGAAACGGTCACCGTGCGAGCTACCGAACGCTAATCGCACTTGGGGAGAACCATCACCGAAGTGACGTAGTCTTGAAGGCTCTGGCTACCTAGGAAGGTGCTGTCGATAACAGCGATCCGTACTTGTATTTAGCCGGACGATTGATACGGGTCAATCATTTTAGAGAAGCTGGTTCACGAGGCTTGTCTTCTGTCTTCCAGTGAAGATTTTTCGGCTTGGCAAACTGATAAACGGTCAGGCACGGACAGTTTTCAGTAGTAGGCTGTTACTCTTGTCTCAACCATGAAAACGCTCAGAAGAGGGCGAGACCATGCCGACTCAAAAACCTGTTCAGAATTCACGTGCCCACTGCTGGGCCTATACCTGTGGCATGTCGATAAAGCGCGGGTATCGCAAGTTGAAAGCGTTTGAGTCCCGCGTGGCTGACCGTGCGGTGACGGCAGGAATGCCCGCAGGTAAATTACTCGTTCGCGGGAGCTTTCTGACTGCCAAGTTGGCGTTAGTTGGGGGGCTACTCTTTATCGGTTTCTGGCTGGTCGCTTCTGTTGTGGTGATGATTGCTGTGATTGCTTTTCTGCCGTCCAAGGTCGTCATTGACACGGATCTTGAAGGGGATAATCCAGGTCCAGACTATCTTGGGGCGAACTCCTATCTTGGCAACTACGATGACAATGGCCACTACATAGGTCATTTCAAATCATCTGATGACGTCAGATGAGTTTCTTCGTAGCACCCATTAACTGATCTGTTCCTTTGCCCGCTGCTCCATGCGAAGCTTTGCTTGCACCTCCTAACATCCCCTCAAGACTGTTGCCTATTGAGTAGCCAGCCCAGCTCATGGCGACCAAAAATAGTCCAGGCAGCACCAAGAACATCGCCCCCATCACATACTCAATTACTTGCGCCGTGACCGTCCCATCCATAAGGCCGGATGTGGGCAGCGATAACAGCACTTGCTTGGAAGTCGAAACTTGGTTGTACAAGGTGTCGAGCATGCTGGAGTCGACCCAGCGTGCTAACTCCCACCAGAAACTCAGCATGTGCAGCGTGAACAGTGCGAACGTCACCGTCATGACGGTCTTCAACTGGTAGGTACTGACCAGCAGAATCAGCGGCAAGCTGATGATGACGCCCATGATCAGGAAAGCCTGCACCATCGGCAGGGCGGCGCGTAGCGCATTCATTGCGGGAAAATTACTGAAGGAACCCAGTGCCAATCCGGTATTGGTGGCCAGGTTATTAAGCCCCTGATTGATCGAGCCGCCGCGGGCGCTGGAGCCATAGTCCTGGTACACCTGTCCGGGCGACATGGACATCGATTGCTGGCGCGGGCTGACCAGCTCACGCAAGGTCGCATCCTCGATCTCGTTGCTCGAACGACCAGTCAGCCAACCTTTCAGCTGAGTCAGCAGCGAAGGATCGACCTGCTCGATCAAGCGCTCGCGCAAGCCGACGCCGCTGTCGCTCCACCACTGCTTGCAGGTGGGGTAGCCGGCGCCATTCTCCAGCCGAGGCAAGGAGACATCGCGGTTTTCATCATAGGGCCAGTTGACGCGCGGCGTGCGTGAACGATCCGTATCGTAGTAGCCGGGTGTGTCGAGCAAATAGCTTGAGCCGATCCAGGACGTGTCGTGACTTTGTGCCTTGTCCAGCTGCGGACGGTTGGTGAACAACCGAGAACGGGAATAGCCATAGCAGTCGCGGGTGAAGTCGGCGACTTCCTGCAGCAGGACCTGACTGTCGATGCGCGAACTGTCGATCTCCATGCGCATCTGCCGGATATCCGGTGCGCAGGGGATGGACGCGGTGGCCGCGGAGGTCACGCCTTTGCTCAAGGCATGCACAAGAAACCACCAGATCGGCACGGTGGCGGAGCGTTCGCCGATGGTATTGAAGGTGGCACCCCAAGCCGTTTCCGCTGGCTTGGCCACACTGACACCGCAGCGCTGGCTCGCCGCATCATCGAACGCCATTGAGGCGAGGCTCAGCGGAAAGACCGGCGCGCAGCCAAACAACACGACGATGTAGGCCAGCCACAGCCGGTTTTCGATCCGCGGCACCGAGAGCAGTCCCTTGTTACCTTCATCCGCGCCTTGCTGACGGGCCGACAGCCATTCTTGGAGGATGATCGCGCCGAAGGGCGCGGCGAACAGCCCAGTATCGGACAATACACTCCAGAGACCGTTATTGATGATCCAGGCCAGCAGGGAGAGGTAAAACTCCAGGTAGCTGTTGGTACTCATGAGCATGGTAGTGGCCTCACAGTCGGGTGAACTCAACGACGGTCAATAGCACGAGCCCTAATGTCCCGATGCGCTTCACGCGCAGTCGATCCTGTGGTCGATGTCGGTAGCGCCGAAACAGATCCCACCAGAGCGTAAAGAGGGCGCCGTAGAGCAGGGCACGCCACCACCGCAGATAGGGCCGTACGGATTCCCATGCCTGCTGCCAGACCTCGAAACTACCCAGCGCAGTGCGGCCGATCCAGGCGACCAGTGCGGCAGTCAGGACCATCACCGCGGCAATCCACAGACTCGAAAGCAAAGTGAATAGCGGTGAGCGTTTCATGGCTCACTTGCGCCTGGCGTCAGCATCATTGAGTCGACCGGGCTCGGGGTCACCTTGCTCGACGGTACGCGAAGCATCGGCACCACCGGCATGCCGGTCGAGCACCAGGCTAGCGGTGTTGGTGGCCAGCATCTGCCGGACCTGCAGCTCGGTTTGTAGCAGGCGTATCTCGCGCTCCAATGCGTCGATATTTTTCGTCAGGGCGGTCTGGGCCGGCTCGGCGGAGGCGATGTTCGGTTCGTGACTGCCTGCCAGCAGGGTGCGCAGTAGTAGGAGCGCCTTGTCGAGTACGCTGGACAAGGCCGTCTCGCTGGCCAGACGTCGTGCCAACAGATCCTGATCGGGATCGTCGCGCAGGGCTTCGATCACACCACGGGTCACCGGCAACATCGGGCTGGAGGCTTTAGCCAGATTGTCAGAAGTAGGCGGCAGAGAGCCGGACAGCAACCCTTGCAAGGCCTTGAGGCGTTCGCTGTAGGCCTCCTGGATCAGCGGCGTCAGCCCGCTGCCGGCGGTAGCGCGCAAGGTTTCGCAGCTGTCGCAGGTCGCAACTTCGCTCTCGCCCAACACCCGAACGGCCCACTCGGATTCTTCCTGGGGCGAAGCCCAGGTCTGGCAAATAGTCCCACCTAGGCAATCACTGCTACTGATCGAGGCACTGTCATCCACCGAGCGGTTATGCAGCAGGTTGTAGCCTGCGCGCACTACGTCGGAGGTCACCCGGATGGGTGTCTGCCCGCTACCTCCAGCCTTCTGGCCGCCGACCCAGGACACCCCATTGTTGCCGTTATGGGTCTCGGTATTTTTTACCGCGGCCACCGCATCACCGCCGGTTTGCTCCAAATTGCCCTGCATCTCCTGGTGCTTGGCCAACGCGCCCCAGCCGGCTTGACCGACTTTGTCCGCCATCTTCTCAGCCATGGCCTGGCAGGTCAGCTTGGAACGATCGAAGTCAATACGGCCCTGCATCACCCCGTTACTGAGCAACTCGTAGAGGCCGGGGTTGGCGCGTTGGATGATCAATGCTGGCAGTGACATCACCGCCTGGGTCGCGTTCTGCACGACGCTGCCCATGATCTGCTGGAAACCTTCGGTGGCACCATTCAGTTGGTTTTGCAGGGTATTGGTGAGGCTCATGTTTCCGCACATCATGTTTGCTCGCCAGGACCCGCCGACGCCGAGACCGCTGGGTCGGTAGAGCGAGCTCGGTGAGCCCACTGCAGAGCCGCCACCGATGGTGTACATCACTCGGTCGTCGAGCACTTCGCCTTGAGTACCCAGGCGGTAGTCGCCCTCGGCGGCGCGGGCATGAGTGGGCATGGCGAGCAGTCCGCAGAGCAAAAGACTCACCACGCCCAACCATGGTCGCGCGCGAAGCCGATTCATGAAGCACCTCCTTCAAAGTCGATGCTGAACAGAAAGGTCTGCCCCTCACGTTTGCAACAGCTATAGGGACGCCATAGCGACCAGGCGTAGCCGCTATCCGCGCTCTGTACGGGATCGCTGGGGAAGATGGCGCACGTGGGTTGAACCTGAGGGTAGAGCAATTGCCATTTGTGGGTCGAAGCGTCGTTTTCAATGATTGGGCCCGGCGGCCAGTAACCGTCGCGTTTGGCCGGCGTGAGCGGTACATACACATGCGGTTGCCCGTTACGTGTGATGACATCGCCGGCCCGTTGCGCCATGACTGCGGCGGCTTTGAAGTCGTCAGGCTGTACCAGAAAACCCTGACGGGGATAGACGTTGCCCCACATGTTTCCCGAGGCCTGACGACCGACTTCACGGATCCCCGAGATGAGCGACTCAGGGTAAAAACTTTCCGGTATGCCATGGCGCCAAGCCAGCGAGTCCAGGGTGCTCAGGAAGTAGGGCATGAACGCAGTCGCGCCGCTGGCGCAGGCGTAACCGGATTGAGAGGCCAGTTGCGTGGCGGCCCAGCCACCGGGGTGACCGATGCCATCGACGTTCTTGAAGCGAGGCAGGTTGTCGCGGCGGGTGTTCGGCGTGATCAGGTTGCCACCCCCCTCCGCACCGCTGATGGGAGAGGAGAGGGTGGACATCTCGGTCCATGGGTTATTGCCGGTGGTGGCGTAGCTCGAGACCACCAGTTCAGGAATGAAATGACGAACCTTGGTCGAGGTTTTGACTGTGCAGCCGAAGGGCGTGCAGAGGAGCCAGAAACAAATGCCAACGACCCTGTATGCAAGACAATTTGGCGACAACACAGAGGACGTGATGCTGGCGGTATCCAGCGCCACGCTTGGCCCGCACGCCAGCAGGATACTCAGCGCCAAAGGTCGTAGCTTCTGGGGTGCAATTGACGGGCATACGACAGGCATGATCCAGGCTCTTTGGGCTAATGGCCTGGACAGGTTCAATGACGTAAGAGGGGGTTGTCAGTGATAAAGCCGAACGTGGGGTTGTCGGTTTGCAAGGATTTACAGGACGATGAAATGGCTACTCGATGTCCAGCACACGGCGAAGGGCGTCAGGCTCGATGAGTAGCTGATCCGCGGTGATCTCGAAAATATTGGCGAGTTTGCACAGGACCAATAGCGACGGGTTGCCTACCCCTCGTTCGATTTGACTGACATAGGTACGATCCACCTCGGCCATGAGCGCCAGTTGCTCTTGGGTAAGGTTCTTCACGCGCCGTATCAAGCGGATGTTCTCCGCCAGTTGCAGGCGAAGCTGTTCGTAGTCTTGAGTCATGCGCGCAAATTGCGCCTTGAGGGACTCTCAATCCACGGGATATAGTCTACATTGGTATTGATCTAGGCCATTTGATGCTCATGCCTGTTATCGAGCATTCATTTGGTGTCGTTAAGATTTTCGAGGCTGGACTCTGCGTCTAACAATAAATCAGAAATCTAGGGTGTGTATGGACGAAAACTACATTTCAATTCCTGCAGCGGATGGTTGCCCGAGTCTTCTGACACCTTGGGGCAACGAATTTGCTCCGATGATCGAACGTGGTGTGCAATGCGCGCAGGCTTGGCTTGATACAACCGGTGAGGTTCCCCTGTGGTGGGAGCTGGCGCAAACACGCAAGACCTTTCCTGTTGGAGACTGCCAAGATGCTTTTGAAGCCGGGTTCTTGTTGAGGATTCAGCAGCGGCTTGGAGGTGCACCGAGGTGATTCACTGCTCGCAGGCTTGGGTCGGTGTGCATTGGCACTGTCACAAGGACAGCAATTTGAATCTCTGGGGGCTTTGAAGCTTTGTGCTTTTGCCCCGTCGTTGTAAGACATCGATTGAGCCTCGGCGAGATAGAGCTATGGCGGCCATTCACTAACTATCCGGGCACACAGCTTCCCTAACACTTTCACTTAAATTGATCATATCTACCTCAATTTTGACCTCAGGCATCCATCATCGATGGGAGCTACTTTCACACTTCGGAACAGGGTTCTGTTGTGCATTGGAGTTTACGGTCTTTCAGCACAAACTCGAGGGTTCGAAACTGCGTTGGGCAACACAATCCGTCATTGTCAGCGTGCATCATGAGTTGCACGACGACATTCTCACCCTGAATAGATACGCTACGAATCTCTACCCTATCCCCCAAGACGTAAGCTTTCCCGTAAGCCCTTGCATTTCCTCTGTCAATGAAAACGGTGGCAAGGTAGTAGTAAATCCCACTGCCTCCTTCCGATGCCTGCAACACTGCGATGGCATCACCGTTACCGTCGCCATCAATATCGCCAAACGCATGGTCTACTAAGTAAACGGCTATATCTTTATCGGGCAATTCACGTCCGGTGTCAGGAGCAAACTCACGCTTTCCGCCTTGCAACGTAATGAAATCGTCGTCAATTCTATATGTAAGATTTTTCAATACCTCCATCGATATCGGAGGGTAGGTGATTGAGGCTGGTGGCTGGGCGCCAAAGCTTGCAATTGAGACATATACCCAAGCTGCGATGCTTGAGAGCCCTAGGGTCAAAAAAGTGAACGCCGTGAACATGACGATCCAAAAGTTTTGTTTCTTTGTGAGGTTCGGAAAGATGATCTTTGCAATGATGTCACGGCCAACGCAAAGGGCCGCTCCAATAGCTAGTCCAGCCGGTGCTGCAATTGGTGCGATTGATTTGATTAGGTCGAGTGTAATTGTTGAAGACATAGGGGATGGCAGTGCCTAGCTATCGAGTTGATGCGGTGTGCTTGAGACTCCGCGTAGTTTGATGTTCAAGAAAGACTCTGCCGAACCACCTCTGCTAGGTGTTTCACGGCCTGTAGACAAGTCTCCTGTCGATCGCCGAGGACACCAATGCAAAAATTGTGGGGGGGGAGACAACAGCAACGCGGCTCAATGTCGCCTTGATGGGGTGGCCAAGGGCCACTCGAGGGTGCAAGATGCGCTAACTTGCATTGTCCAGTCAAGATGCAAGAAAGGCAGGAGGATGCGTAAACAGATGTCCTACGCGGGTTCTATTCCTCGCGCTCTATCGATCCGTTCAGCTACCCGGTAAGCCGCTTCCAACTCTGAGCAGCCGTTGTCCTGCATCAGTTTCCAGCGCTCGGCTTTTTCCTCGGGCTCCGTCATGGCCAGGGCGAGGTAAAGACTGGGCGGCACGGCTCGAAACAGCGTTTCGAGCTTTTTCGACAGCACTACCCCCTCGGTGTATTTGCCCGGCTCCTTGCCGGCGGAGAGCAGCAAGGCTTTCTGCGCCGGCGTGAGCTTCTTGAAGCGAGCGATTTCTTCGATTTCCGCGGGCGGCATGTTCAAACAAATCCACCATTCGATCATGTTGAGCATGGTCTGCGCAGCAGTGGGGAAGTCGGCAAGGTTTTGCGTCGCCAGCCAGAACCATGCGCCGAGCTTGCGCCACATCTTCGTCCCCTTGACCACGAATGGCGCCAGCAGCGGGTTCTTGGTGATGATATGGCCTTCGTCGGTGACCATGATGATCGGCCGACCCAAATACTGGTCGCGTTCGGCGAGGTTGTTCACGGTGTTCATCAGGCTGATGTAGCTGATGGACATTTGTGCCTCGTAGCCTTCGCGAGCGTAAGTGGCCAGATCGACAATGGTCACATCGCTCTCGGGCCAAGGCGTCCCCTCGCGATCGAACAGTGCACCCTCGAAACCCTGGCAAAACAGGTCGATGGACTCGCCCATTTCCTGGGCACGTTCGCGACGCTTCTCCGGCAAGTGCGGGTCGGAGGCGATGCGCAGTAAGGCGTCGCGCACGTCGCGGGTCAGCACCTGACGGCCCGCGGTGACGCAAGTCTGCGCCGCATCGAGAATGCACTCGCGGATCAAGCTGCGATCGGCTCGGCTCAGGCGCGCCTCTTCCTTGGCCTCGCCGCCGGTGATCATCAGTCGGGCGGTGATTTCCAATTCACCGAGAATGTCGCGCTGGTCTTCGCGACTGGTTACCACCTCATCGTCCCGCTCATCGATCGACAGACTCGCCACCTGATCCGGCTGCTTGACCAGGCGCCAAGCATCGGCGAACGGGGCGAGACTGACCGAGGCACCAGGTTTCAATTGGACCTTGTTGACCGACAGGCCCTGTGTCGCGAAGTAGTCTCCCTGCAAGCCGAAGGAGTTGCCGGCCTCGACGATAAACAGGCGAGGGCGGTACACGGCCATGACCTGCATCAGCAGGGTGACCAGGGTCGCCGACTTGCCGGCACCGGTGGGGCCGAACAACAGCAGATGACCGTTCATGGCCCGATCCAGGCGGGACAATGGGTCAAAGCTCAATGGCGAGCCACCACGATTGAACAGGGTAATGCCCGGGTGGCCGGTGCCCGTGCTGCGGCCCCAGACCGGAACGAGGTTCGCCAGGTGTTGAACAAACATCAGACGGGTGTACCAGTTGCGCGTGTCGCGGGATGGGTTATAGGACATCGGCAGCCAGCGCAGGTAGCTGTTGCAGGCCGCAACCTCGTCGCCTTCACGTACCGGTTGGAGCCCCGCACCCAGTAGGGCGTTAGCCAGGCTGACCGAGCGCTGGTGCAGTTGCTGTTCATCGTGACCGCGCACGTAGAACGCCAGGGTGCCCCGGTACAGCTTGTGCTGACGGCCGATGATCGCACGAGCCTCTTCGACATCCTGGCGGGTCTGGGTCGAGGCCAGGTTTTCACCGATGGCTTTGCGCGCCAGGCGGTTCAACTGATCCTCGAGCACGTCCTGCGGTTTGATCACCAGGGTCAGGCTCATCACCGTGCCTTCAGGTAACTGGTCGAACAGGGCATTCACCGCGTCACCCTTGCGGGTTTCGCCGGTGAGTTGACCAATCAGGGGCGCTCGGCGCAGCTTGTCCACTATCATGACCCTGTGGGGCTGATCGTCAAAAAACCAGAGTCCGCGCTGCACATCGGAACGCGGTTCGTTGAAGAGCAGCCGCTCGGCAAAGTCATGATCGAAGGGCAGTTCCAGCGACTCGCCCTCGCTAGACTCCGGATAGGCCACGCAGCGGTAGAACTCCTCGGGCGCTTCATCAGTGAGCCTGGGTGCCGGATTGAACCAGGGCAATAACCAGGCATACAGACCTTGGCCATCGACTCGCGTCGATTGCACCCCGCACGCCTGCAATGAAGCCACGATACGTTCGCAAGCCTGATGCAGGGATTGCATCGGGGTGAGTCCTGTCTCCTCAGCATCAGACTCAAGCCAGCGATAGACCACCAGGCGCACCCGTCGGTTATTGCCACGCCAGGGCAAGCGCGTAACCACCTTATCCTCAAACAGACCATCGGGCTTAGTGATGGCCTTTAGATGACGGCGGCTGAACTCCAAATACGCCTCGGTGAAGAGCGTGCCTCGCGCGCTGTCCTGAATATAATCGGTGAGCCGGGTCAGGTAGGGGGTGAAGTCGTTGTCGTCCTGGCAGAAAAACTGCGCCACCCAAGGCGCTTGATCCAGCTCGTCAAAGCTATCTTGCAGGGCGTCTTCGAGGGCGTCGCGGGCCGCCATCAGCCAATCGGGTTCACGCCCTTCGGTGCCGATGGGCAGCAACTCGAACACCGCACCCACCGAGCGATTGTCATCGAGCAGAAAACACTGTTCGGTGTCGAGGTATTCGACCCAAGGCAGGTGATCGGTGAAGCTTGGGTTGTGTGCATAGAGTGCCGCTTCATCGGCCAAGGTCGCGCGAGGGCGCAATGGGTTGCGCCACGCTTTCCACGCAGGAGTGAGGTTGCCCGAATCGCCGGTACGCACTACAAGTCTTCCTGACGTTCACCCGGCAATGCGTACTGCACTCGTTGGTAGAACGGAAAAACGGTCGAGTAACCGGGGACTGGTGCCTGCTCGGTACCGCTCAGGTGCGGATACACGTACAGCACCAGATCGGGATTGGGCAAGCGAGGGAACAGGTTGCGGATCTCGTTCGCCGCTGTGCGAGTGTACGGTTCCTGGAGAGCCACCGAGAAGTCTGCTTGAGCCAACGGGCGGCGTAACTGCTGTCGAGCATCCAGCAGTTGTTGCTGAGTACCTTGCGAACCGGCGCCGTTCCAGATGTCCAGCATGGTTTGCTCGCCATGGGGCAGTAGTGTCTCCTTGTCGGTGGAACACCCCGCCAGGACCCAGCAGAGCAAGCTAATCCAGGTCAGGCAGAGAGGCATGGTCTTTTTCATGGCGAACGCTCCGGCCCTTGGGCTCGTAGTCGATGGTGATCTCTTGGTCGAGGTGCAGTGCGACTTGTGCTGCAGGCGGCACGTACACGGCAGCAAAGGCCTCGCCATACAGTTTGTCGACCCACTCGCGGATGTCGCTGACCCCACCGCTGAGGATTGAATTCAGTGCGCTATTGCCACTGCTATTGGTGACCCCGAGCGTACTGCCGCCCGAACTGATCACGCTGCTATTGTTCTGCTCATCCCCAAGCAAGGCGGCGACACCTGCGCCGGCCGCGGTGATCAGGCTCTGGCTGCCGAGGTACTGCTGGGCGTTCGAGCGGCGCTCGCCGGCAATGCAAGGAATGCCATAGGGATCGGACAGGTAACCGAGTCCGCCACGGATCTTGTCGGTGCTCGAACTCTGGGTGGTGGAGGCATTACGGCTGGCTACCGCTTTCGGCTGAGGCACTGTGCGGATGGTGCCATCGGTAAACACAAAGGTGATTGACTCGACCTGTCCGCGTACGCAAGACAGGGTCCAGTCACCGGACGCCGTGCCGCTCATCACGGCCCCCGCGACGTCCGGCAGGTCGATGCCGTTGGCGGTCAAGTTCTCCGGGCCGACCAGTACTTTGAAGGGGTAGGGATCATTCACGGTGCCGTCTACTGGGACTCTGCCGATCAGTGCGCTCATGGCGATCGAGCCCATCAATGTCGCGTTTTCGGGAATGGTGTAGACCGGCTTCGCGCCTTCGGTACGATCAGCGGATCGTGTCAGGTCACGTTCACCCTGGGTGACTGCACGTAGCTGTTTCTGGCTGCGATCAATAGCGTTATCGTTCAAGCCCTCCAGTGAGTTGAAGGCGGTAGGCAGACTCAGAGCGGAGGAGGTCTTGGTTTTGCCTCGGGCGTCGGCGGGCGGAGCATCCGAGGGTTCAATCCACTGCAGCGCATCATTGGTAGAATGTCGCCCTTCGAACTGAGTGCCGTCGCCAGGCTCGAGCCCCAATCCAATCGGCATGTCCTTACTTTTGCCGGTCAGCCCCGACAACTGTTCCTGCAATTGCGTCAGCAGACCGCGAGCCTGACGACTGTCTTGTTCCGCTTTGAGTCGGGCCTCGTTGGCTTGTCGGCGGCCTTCGTCGACCTGCTGGGTCACGCTACCAAGGGCAGTTTGGATACGCGAATCGACACTGTTTTCCCGCTCGCGCAAGCGGTTGTTCTCCGTCTGCAGCGAATCGTTGTGTTTCTTCAAACCGAGCATGTCGCTGCGCATGGCCTTCACCTGCCCGACGAGGGTGGCGACCGTGTCGCGAGGGGTATCGCCCGCAATGCCGAGCGACTTGGCTTGCTCGGCGGATAATTGAATGTTGCCCTGATCAACTGAGTTTTCTGGATAGTGAGTACTGCCACCCGCGACCCAGGTTTTCAGGATGATCAACACCACGGCCAGTAGCGCAGCCGGTACCAGCCATTTGAGTAATGCGTTAGCTTTCATCGTCAGCCCCTCGCGCAACGGGCGGGAGCAGCACGGCTTGTTCGAGGCCGGCACCGTGGGTGATGAGGTAGGCGATCGTGGTGTCTTCGGCGCTGCCGATAGGCCCGAGGAAAGCATGCTGGAAGGCTGCGGCGAACAGCTTGGCTTGAAGCCGGCGTGGATCGAGTTGCACTGTCGCTGAACCGCGATTGCGCAACTTCACCGCCGTCACCCAGTAATCACCGAGTCGCCAGACGGCGATGGGTGTGCTGGACACGTTTTCGGTCGGCAGCAGGGTTGGCAGTTCGGTGCGCAGCTTGAGTGGTACGCGGCGGACGCCGGGCAGGGATTCTACAGTGCGCAGCGGCGCGTACAGACTCTGTGCGGCGTAGCGCGTCAAAGCGACCGGGATTGGTGTGCGTTCTGGAACAGTGACAGTGTTAGATTCAGCCTCGGCAGCCTGCACCTGAGCATTCTTGAGAATACGCACGGGCTCTAGCGGTTGACCACCAGGCGTGGCCGCGATATCCAGCAGGATGATCTCGCCCGTCGCGACCGATTGCAGTTGCAGGCGGGTCGGGGCGATGGCTTCTGATGCGCGCAGGTACAGCGTGCCGCCGGTTGATTGCACGCGCAGCTTGCCCGTCAGGGTTGAGGGCACGCCGACTCGAACATCCTCATCGACAAAGACTACCCGTTCCTGATTGATTACCAGCGGGACCGCGAGGGGGAGGCGTTCCCAGTGCATGAGCTCGACGGCCTGCGCTGCAGCCCCCCATAGCATCAGTACGGCGGATAGTCCCAGGGTAGAAATCCGCTTCATGGCTCACCTCCAGGCAGGGAGATTTTTTGCGGCGTTCCCTGATAACAATCCAGTGCTAGCCCCCACTTGTTGCGCTCGGGATCAAGGTCAAAACGCACCACGCGCAATGGATACCGCACCACCACCCGCTTCACCGGTTCGGCGGCGTAATACTCATCGGCATTGAGGTCGAGCTTGACCAGCCAGCTATCGCGATCGAGTTGCTTGACCCTGAGTTCCGGATCTTCGCTGTAACCTCGGCCCAGAATTTCGTAGACGCCACGCACCCGCTGGCGCAGCTCGCCGGCCGCCTTGCGGTACTCGTAGTCACCGTCGAGGAAGGCCTTGCAGGCGGGCGTCAGGTAGGACTGCAAGCCATAGATGGCACGGCGATAGTCCTGCTCGCCGTCCGAGGGCCAGCGGTTGAGTTGGCCAAAGATGTACAGGGCAAAGGCATACACATTCTCTGAGGGGATATCCCACCACTTGCGGGTGCTGCCCGAGCGCAGATCCGGTGGTACATGCACGGTCAGATCGGTCGGTGCCGAGCGCCAGCCGTACCAGAGCCCGGCACAGACCAGGGCAAGGATCATTACCGCCAGACGCAGGCTGAAGATATGGGCCTGTTGGGCATCCACCTTGTTCCGAAAACGACTCATCGCTGCCACCGGGACAGGGCTGGGCGCAGTCGGCGCGAACGGCGAACCGTCCAGGCACCGGAGCGGAGGATCAAACTTCCGCGACCCAGGCGCCAGCGGCTGGCCAGTATCCATTCGAGCTTGCGGTACAACCAGGTCTCAGGGCGGGCCCGTTTGGCCCGACGCAGTAGTGTGCCACCGGCAAATAACACCACCGCCATGCTTGCGATCATGCTGGTCGGCGCCACGGCAATGGAGGCGGTGGCGATCGCCAGAGGAACGCCCAGCACCAGGCCAATGACGGCGCCGGTGCCGAGCGCCATCCACATCTCATCGTTGCTCAATCCACGCAGCACCGCAGGATCGCGATTGAGTCGCTCTGGCAGAAGGACCAGGGTGCCGTCAGCAAGACGTTCGATCGTGTCGTTCATACCGACCTCACAGAATCGCGGCGGCCTTGGTCAGAAACCAGATGATGATCACCACCAACAGGGCTCCAATACCGACCACCGCGCCGAGGTCCTTCCAGGTCTTGCGCTGGTTCTGCACGTCGGCATAGACAGTCAGGGAATGCCAAGCCACGCCGAGAAAAGCGAGCAGGGCGATCAGCAGGCCGAGCAGGATGCCGCCGTCATAGGCGTAGTTTTTGATCGTCTCGATCAACCCTGAACCTTCGCCGCGCGAAGGGGCCTCCATGGTCGGGAGCTCGGCAAAAGCCAGACTGGGGCCGAGCACCAACAGCAGACCGATCAAGCGTTGGCTGGCACGATCACGCAGGTTGTTTTTCAGAGGGGCAAAGCATTTGAGCATGACGGCGATCTCCGGTGTCAGGACAGGGTGAAGAACATCAGGACGAGTAGGGTGAGCAAGACGCGGGCGGCGCTGCCGCCGAAGGCTCCAAAGCGCACACTGCCGGCCGCCCAACCCCGGTAAGCCGTCCACATCACCCAGGTACACCAAAGCAAAGCCAGGACGAGAACTAGGGACAGCCACAGTGTCGAACTGCTCTGTGCCGAGAAGCCGGAGGCGTTTTGGAAGGCAGCGGTCTGGGAGTCGGTCATGCTCATGGCGAGGGCTCGGCAGGCGGAGTGTCGAGGCGGTAATCACCGACCAGTTCACTGGGGTCACGGGGTTGAGCGCGAGAGGGGGACAGATAGTCCTGCACGCCCTGGCGAATACGTTGGATGTCCTGAGACAGGCGGGGATAGTCGAAGCGATAGCGATCGTCGGGTTGAGGCGTGCTGGCTGCCTCAGCTTTCGTTGCAACGCGTTCGATAATGTCGAGCTGCTGCTGGATTAGGCTGAGCTGATCCTGCTCATGACCAGATGCGGCATAGCTGCTGTCATCGACGATAGCCAGCGAGAGTAGTAAGCAGCGAAAGACGGTAATAGTTGGCATGATGCTGGCCCATATGGATCTGAGGGCAGAATCAAGTCTGAGATCGATTTATTCAGCAGGAAATATGAGGTGTGATGGATCGCTTTTTGAGGGGAAGTACTGGAGATGTTTACTTGCAGTATTTACCCCTTCGGCCTTTGGTGGAAAGTGCAACCGACATCATTCCCAGGTCACATCCGAGCAGTGCGCTGTGAAAGAGCTGCTCGGATATGCAGAGGCAGCACCCGGATGTTAGAAAATAGTCCTATAGATACAATGCACGGAATCTCCTATCGGCAACGGAATCCTGGTAGGTACACGTGCCGCCAATAGACAAGACGGCTCTGGAAGTGGGCGTGTTGCTACCGGCGTGCGCTTCGCGGCCGCTTTCACTTTTGCGTCTGAAACTGCGATGCAACGATCGGAAAAAGCGTCAAGGAGCTTGAGTGAAAGTCCGGCGTAACGTCCCGGACATAGAAGTAGAACGTCGCCAAAACGGAATTGGCGAAAGGCGCTCACGCTGTAGAGACCCTCTGTGCCCTCGAATGACTGACGCTCCCAGGGAGCGGACTCAAATAGGGCTTTAGGATAGTCCTTTACATCCAGCACATAGCCGAGAGGTCGATTGTCACGAAGTTTAAGCAGGTTGGCGGCGGAATATACCCAGATGTCGAAAATTGCGGGCATTAGCATGGCATTGAGAAAAATAGCCCCTAACATCGCAAGAGATGCTTTGCCGGCGCGTTGTATCAGACTCCCCTTAAACGAATAGAACAAAATTACTGGGACTAGATAGATCATCATTACGAGTAGGCAGCCTCCAATGGCTGCTCGCGCCTCCCAGCCATTTTCAGCTCCTCGCCAAGCCAGCAGCGCGATTTGCGCAGGTAGGACTCCGCTCATTGCGGTAAACGCTAACAGGAAGCCCAATAGCGTCATTCGTAGGTATCGATGAGCTTTATGGTGCATCGTTTTTTTTTGACCTTGCGGTACCTCAAATGCCGCGTCGGCGAGCTCCTTGTGTTTAGACAGCAATACCTTCGCCGCCAACATCGATATGACCGTCACCAGCGCGAACGTCAACCATGGTGCCAGCTCAAGATCAAACGTGGAGGCCAGAAGATTCAACGCCATTATTCCGAAGCCAACTGCGATCACCCAGCTCAAGTGTTTGGCAAGCACCGGTTCTAAGTCGCGTCCAGGTTCAACCAAGCCCATGCAAAGCATGAATGACAGCGACGGTACTGAGAAGGTTACCAGCAGTAGTAGAAAGCCAAGCACCGTAAAGATCAGCCAAACTAGCAGATTCGAGGGACTTCCAATGGAACTCAGGATCAATTCTGGATGACCGATGACCCATAAATACTTCGACAGCAGTAAGATCGAAATTAGGCTAGCCATGGGGGCCAACCACCACTTGCCATCATTTAGAATTCCCAAGAAAACCTGGATATAACCTATCGAACTTTGATTTTGTGTTTCAGTGTTTTGTGTCCTGATCGCTTCTTCTGAAGCGTTTGACTGTGCGTTCATCTATTGCCTTCCTTCCGTTGATTTTGAGTCGTCCGCTGTAAACATGATTTGTTTCGGCAGCTTGAGTTGAAAGCGTAGGGCTAATGGGAAAATAGCTTCGCTAAGCGTCTAGAGATATTTTTTGAATGTCGTCACTGTGATCGCTACCGCCGTTCCAAGTACTACCGCGCAAGGCAAAAAAATAACTATGGGATTGAGCGAAAAGGGCAGTGACAGATAAATGATCCAGGGCACGACTAGCAGTGGTATCACTGCTCGTTTAGCCCTGTGATAAACAAAGCTGCTTTCCCGCCCTGCGCCAAATTTTCGCAGGTCGCGACGCATCAAACCATCGACCAAACCGGTGAGCGCGGCCAGCAGAAACAAGGGTGTCGCCAGGACCAGAATGCTCAGGCGCACCACGAAGGTGAAGGTGACATACACCGCCGCAAGGACAAAGTCCTCGATACCCACGTAGAGCTGGTTGATCCAGCCCCAGAAACCGTTGCCTTGGCTCGACACCCGCGCCTGCAGGAAAAAATCTGCAAAGCCGGTCTTGACCAGCAGCCACTGATTGAGGAGATCCAGCATCTGGATAATCGTTGGCCCAGGCTGTTGGATGAGAAGTGAAGATTTGAAGTGCTCGCTGAGCCAGCCCAGTTCACTGGTCAGCATGGCCTGGCTGTGCCGCCAGCCCTGATCACCCCAGAACAGCAGCAAACCAGCGAATTCAATCAGAATCGAGAACAGCAACGTGGCGATCAGCAAACCGATGATGCGCAGGACCAGGCTGATGGCTGAGACGATCATTCCCGGACGCTGGACCGGTTGTGGCGGCGTGTTCTGGGCGGAAGTTGCCATCGTTCACTCCATGCGCGCTGCAGAGTTGATGTGGTCACAACGCCTTCTGGATAGTTTTCAGCTGAATAGAAACCGGTGGTGGTGGGGGGGGCGGGCTACCCCACCCGATCCAAATCAAAGTTGGTTGTTGGGCCGCCACCGCTTGCGCTCCACCAGTGCCCTGCTTGCTCGTTGTAGGTGGCCCGCATCCGCAGAGTGAGTTCCTGCAGATCCTTGGGCATAGCATCGTCGTTGGAGGATTTAGGTAAAGGCATGCGGACTTTCCAGAGCTGACCACCGGCCTGGAAGGTGAACATTTGCCCCTTGGGCAAGCTGACGATATGCGCTGGCTCGATCAGCGGCACACTGGTGCTGCTGACGCTATCCTGTGAGGACGAGGTGAAGTCCGTGTTGGCCTCAGGATCGGAGGTGTCGGTGGCACCCGACACCAGGGTCTTGGTCAGCACGTTAACCTTGGGCAACTGCTGGGTGAGTAGTTCCGCGGTGGCGGTTTCGCGCACGCGGAGCATCTGCAGGGTGTTGAAGTTGCCAATAACCTGGCCAGCTTTGGCGCGGTTGCCGATACGTGCTTCGATATCGCTGAGGGTCTGGGTGTAGGCAGTTACCTGGATACCGGCACCGCCCCCCTTATTGATCAGCGGGATGAATTCATCACCCATCAACTCGTTGAACTCATCGGCGTGGAGGTTGATCGGCAACTTGTCACTGTTGTTACCCGATTGGGGCAGGCCATGGTCGATGCCGTGTTTGTAGATGTGCCCAGCGACCGACACCAGGTCGGCGAACATGGAGTTGCCCACGGCGGCGGCCACTTCGGCATCGGTCAGCGCATCCAGGCCGACGTAGACGATGCCGCGCTTACGGATGATCTGCATCCAGTCGAAAATCGGTCGTGGGTCATCCAGGTCGGTGTAGTTCGGGGCCAGCAGCTGGGCTGTCTTGCCGGTGGTGAGTTTCTCCAGCAGCGGCAGTAGCGAGGCCACGATTTTGTCGAAGTAGGTGCGGTCGTAACGTACTGCCGAGCGCAGTCCATCCAGCACCGGATCGAATACCCGTTTCACCGCTAGGTACTGTTCGATGGCCACCACGCGCTTTTCGCGTCCCACCATATGCCGGGGAATGTTCTTCTCAGTGAGTTTGCCTTCTAGTTGGACGATCACTTCCCAAGCTTTCGGATCGGTCTTGGCGAAAAACTGCTGGGCGTATTCGATGAACAGCGCGTCGATATTGACCACATGGCGCTGGATCTGCAGGTAGTCCGGACGCCGGCCCAACTCGATCAGCGCGCGGGCGATGATGTTGACGAAACGCCAGGCGAACTCACGAAAGGCTGCAGAGTTACCTTCACCGCTGAGCTGCCCGGCGATGCGCGACGCCACTTCCGAAATGCGCCCGAAACGTCCCACCGCGTTGTAGCGAGCGGAGATCTCCGGCCAACCCAGATGGAAGACATAGAACTCCTTTTCCCGACCGGCGCGTTTGGCTTCGACATACATGCGCTTGAGCAGGTCGGCATCGCCCTTCGGATCGAAGACGATCACTACCTCGTGTTCGACGCGGTGTATGTCCTGGGTGATGTACACCTCGGCGAGCCGCGTTTTGCCGACACGGGTGGTACCTAGCACGAGGGTATGCCCAACGCGTTCGCCCAGTGGCAGACTGACTTCGGTTTCGTCAGGCTCGACCCCGTGTAACAGCGGCGAGCCACCTACCGGGGGCAAAGGGCGCAACGGATTGAAGGCACTGTCCCAGGCGGTGACACGGGCCAATGTCGAGAGCGGAAACGGTGCATGTTCCAGGCGCCGTTCGAGTCCACGGGCCAGGCGGTAACAGGTCGGTTGGTCAATATAGTGAGCGACCGCCGGGTCTTGGGCTTCGACCAAGCGCTGGGTGTGCAGGCGGGTCCAGCAAAAGCCGCGGCCCATGAACAGACGTTTGCGGCTGACCGGAATCTGGCGACTTGTCAGTTCGTAGCGGGGCAGCCGGCGGATATTGCGTCGATAGCGCAACACCTCCCAGGCTTGTCGCAGGCGGATCAGGCCGAACAGGGCATAGGCCAGCGCCGCAACCTGCCCGATCTCGGGTGACAGGGCCACGGCCCAGGGCGAGTACACGCACAACACCGCGGCGGCGATGCAGATCGCTACGGTGTACAGCTCCACTGCTGGCCGGAGCTTGGACTCCATCGCATGCTCGGTCATGGCTCGGACTCATTGTTCCAGTGATGTGGCGGTGATCAAGATGGGGTAGTGCTCGATCTGCAGGCGGGTAGCGATGTCGTTGCCATTGACCGGCAGGATGGTGATGCCTGGAGCGGCCGCTCGAATCCGGGCCAGGGCTTCATTATTGGCCACTTCGACGGCGAGGCCAGCCGCGCCCATTTCCTGCAGTTCAGCAACGCGTTGACGCAGCCAAGTCAGCGACTGGGGATCGTCACCGACCAGAAAAAATGGCCGCAAGCCCGGCATGTTCAGGGCGCGAGATGTGATCTGGCCGGGGCTCAAGTGGGAGCTGCGGATGGGCAGTATCCAGGCTTCATCGGCAAACGTGGACAGGTCCGCATGCATGGCCCGATCAGGCTGGGTCTTGTTGTTTATTGGCGGCCTGGAAACTTGAAAATGGGGGCGGGTGAAGTCGCTAGGCTGATCCTCGGCAACGGTCAGTTCCGGCTGGGCGAAAGGTGCCAAGAGCAGTATGCAATAACAGACAATGGGGATTCGCTTCATGGTGGTGTGCCCTGTTCAAAGGAAATCAGCAGCTGTTCGAGCCTCTGGGAAAAGCCAGCACGGTAGCGTGCTGCTGGCGCGCCTCCTGCCGGACGGTGATAGCGCCCGGCAGCCAACACCCAATCACTGGTGGCATCGTGATGCTCCTGCAGCAGCGCGGCGGTCACGGCGAGATTTCGGTAGGGATCAAGGGCTTCGCAAGGGCTGGAAAAACGTTGTCCGTGGTAACCCAGGTTGGTTTGCCCGAGACCGGCATCGACCCGCTTGGCGTCATGTCGGGCGAGTGCCTGAAGCAAGGCGTGACAGGCGGCCTGGCGAGTGGCGAAGCGGTAGGGTGTTCCGGCGATGTTCAGGGTCCAAGGCCAGGGCAGCAGTCGACCATGGACGCGGATACCACTCTCCTGCAGGGCAATCGCGAACAGCACCATAGAAGGGATGTCGGCGTCATGCGCCGCCAGTTGGTAGGCAGGAGGCGGAAGTTCGTCAGCCTGGACGGCGAGCATTGTCAGCATGAGCGCAATACCACTCAGTCGAGGCGTTGCCATTGTCCATTCACCTGTTGAAATGTGGCAGGCAATGGCCCCAGGGCACCCAGGTTGAACCAGCGACCACGGTCATGGTTAAGGGTGATCTGCTGGCGTTGGACCTTCTCCGGATCGATGTCGGCTTGCCGAGCCCAGCGACGGACGCGTTCATCCTCGCCTTGGCTGCCCACCAGGTAGATATCGAACGCCATATCACTGCTTTGCAGACGCTGCGCTTCGGCGGTACACGCTGAGCAGTGGTCCTCCACAAATAGAGCCTGGCGCGGCACGGCCGCTGAGCTGATAGGGGGTGGGGATGCCATGCCCTGGATCGGCAGCAGCTCGGGAAACAGCTTGGCCCAGGCCGCGGTGTAAGCGTTTTGGTAGGCCAACTCGCGCTCGGCGCGTTTGGCCTCCAGCGCTACCTGTAATTCGGCATAGCGCTGGCGCTCTTGGTCGGTCTGGGCCTCGACTCCGAGTGCGGTCAGCGGATCGAGGTTCGGGCTCCAGAAACCACGCGGGCTGGCTTGGATCTGTTCGAAGCGCGTCCACTCCCGCTCCGTCAGTCCCCAGCTCGCAGCCTGCTCAGAGTGAGAGCGCCCCAGCGGAGCGGACTGCGTGCCCTGGATCTGTGACTGTGTCGTGATGGGGTTGCCCATCGCAGCACCTGTGGTCAGTAGCGAAACGAGGCAGACGGCGGCGGGCAGTAGCGCTCTGTTCATGATCGCTTCTCAAGGGAGTTGCACGGTCTGGTCTGGCTGAGCGGCCACCCCGAAAACGGCTGAGTTCGGTTCCAACACTTTCAGGTGCCAGGCTCCGAGCTGCTCGCCGCTATGCAGCAGCCGAACATCTCTAAGAGAGCGACTGTCAGGAGGTGCGACCGCCAGAAAGCGCGCACCTCCGCGGGACTCGACACCCAACACTGAGAACGGTGGTGAGAGGGGGACGGGCTTGGGGCGAGCCTTCTGCTTCGGCTTGGTCGCGGAAGACGTCGGTGGTGGAGGGGATGGCTGGGTCTTGAGGTCCAGGAGCTGCTGCTCGACCTGTTCAAGGCGTGCGCGCAGCGTAGTCAGGTCCGCCTGGGTGGTGCGAGCTGCGAGGCCATCGCGCAGTTCCTGTATCTCTTGCGCCCACTGATCCAGCATAGGATCGAGGGTATTGGCCTGTTGCTCTCCGCTATCGACCATCTGCTTCAGGTCTTTCAGCGCATGCTGCAGTTTCTCCTGTGCATCCATGAGGGTATTTGCATCACGTTGCAGGGTGTCCAGGGTTCGTCGGTGTTGAGTGTTCGTGCTCTGTAGCTCGGCCACGCGTTGATACTGGTTATACAAACCACCACTCAGGCCGGCAATTGCCAGGAAAAGTAGCCCGACAATAAGGGTTTGAAACGTTGAGGCTTTCATGGCCGTGCCTCCAACTGATAGGGCAAGATGGGTGCGATCAGCGCGACGCCAGCATCCGTTTTCTGCTGCTTGAAGCAGACCGAACGGCTGACTTCGTCGGTCGTGAGTTGCCAGGCGGGGCCAGCTAAAACCTGCAGTACACTGCGTAAAGAGATGGGGCCGAGCCGGTAATGAGCTGCGGGCAGGGGGCGGGTAAAAAGAACCTTCACCGACGCGGTAATAGGGCAGAGCGAATAGCCCGAGCGCTGCAATACGTACTGCAGCGCATCCTGCACCGAAGGGCTCAGGCTGGACGGGATGCTCACATCAATGATCTGAGCTAGAAGATCGCGCTGTTCCGTGGTGGGCTCGGTGCTGACCAGCGTATAGCGGTCGTAGTGAAGTTCTGGCGTATGACTTTCTTCGGCTATGCCCCTCGAGTGCTGGGCCCGATTGGGGCTGCTGTCTATCTCTGGATTGTTCGGCAAAGGGTTGGGGATTTGCGCGGTGCAGGCGCTCAGTAAACCCAGCAGGCAGACAGGCGTGAAAAAACGCTCCATGGAAAAAACCTCATGTCAGATTCAGTGCAGAACCTGACATGAGGTGAAGGAGCGATTCAGTGAGAAAGTTGATTCAAGGCGGGTCGTATTAACGCTGAACACGTTGCTATTTATCAAAAATGGCGAGCCCATCCAAAACGGCAGCGTCGGGGTCGAAGATCAACAATCGCACATCCGCAAATGCCGCGAGGTACAGCACCTCGATCAACGCTACTGGCGTACCGGCATCGAGTTGCTCTTGTCTCAGCGATGAGTAAGGACGGCCCTCAATCTTCAGCAGGTTATCGTCAGTCCATGGCGTGCCGATCAGTTTACAACCGATGCCACAGCAATCCGACAACGTGAACAGCTCGAACAAGAGGCCGGTTTGCCTCGGTGCGGAGTGACTGACCCTTCCTTCCAGATAGAACATCGCCTCTTCGGGAAGGTGTGCGGTATTGATCTCCCAGGCTCGACTGTAGTGTCCCGTTTCGAAGCTCAAGCGATGGACCATGGCTTGAGCCTCTTTCAGGGAGTACATATCGCCGACGTGATGCCGCTCGTTGAGCATTTCGCTCATCACGGCGTAGATCACTTGGCGCACCAGCCCGGTGGACCGACAGCGTTCATCCAACTCATCCGGAATGGATTGGCCTTCGCTGATTAAGGCGAAATCGTCATTGAACAGGCAGGGGAACAGCTGTAACTCATCATCGGACAGATGAGCCTGTGAGTCGTGCACGGGTCGAAAGCAGGGAGGGCAGTCGTCTTCGTCGGTGATCAGTAGCAGCCGTTCGATACGAAGGTTGTCGTAACCGCGAATAAACGGGTTTGAGGCCACCAGCAGGGCTGGGGCTTGGGGTGTGGGATTCATGAGGGTTCTCCGGAATGAAAATGAACAAGGCACCCGAAGGCGCCTGTGAGGGTTAAAACCAGCCATGTTCGGCAAGGGAGAGCGGACGACCTTCACCCACGATGAAGTGATCCAGTACACGTACTTCGACCAAGGCCAAGGCCTCCTTCAGTCGTGCAGTCAAGGCGCGATCTGCCATGCTGGGGGCCGTGCATCCGGAGGGGTGATTGTGAACAACAATGGCGGCTGCTGCGTTATGCGCTAGGGAGCGCTTGACGACTTGGCGGGGGTAAACACTGGCGCCATCGATGCTCCCGTGAAAGAGGATCTCGAATGCCAGAACGCGATGGCGGGCGTCGAGAAAAATCACACCGAAGACTTCATGCTCTTGTGGCGCAAGATGCAGTTTTAGGTATGAGGCCACGGCGTCAGGTGACATTAGGTTAGGGCCGCGGGTGAACAGCCGACGATCCAGAATATGCAGCGCTTCGTCGATCAGCTGGTTTTCTTGGGCGATACGATCAGCCTCGACATCCGAGGTATCAATCAGTGTGAGTTGGGTGTTCATGGGGGTACCTCCGAAGGGAGCAATCAGGGGTACACACCCGAGGGGAGTGGTGTCCCCAAGGTGGATATAGAGTCACGGGCATTAGCCGATGACGTGCTGTTTACAGCCGAGTGAATCGGTGGCGTTGTCCGTGCAGGTGTGAGTCACAACTGTCGCAGGGCAATGGGGAGAAGGCTCTTATTCCCCAACCGGTTTCGGGATCGAAGTCTGCACTGATGGGCATTAAGCGAACCAGTCCACGATGGATGCCGGCGATGCGTTTCTCGATTTCATCCGACGTGTAGTAGAGCGATAACGTGCTGTAGTCCTCATAAGCCGCAGCGAATAGGCAGTCGTCGCAAAGCCAGAAGGATTCCATAAGGTTCTCCTGTGCTGGTTGAAGAAAAGGCGCTTGAGGGAGCGCCTTGATGTGGAGCATCGTGAACCGTTCAGGCGGACTGAACGGTACGGGTGGCATCACGGCGGGCCGTGCGGGGAGCAGGTGGAGATTCAGGTTCGACCCGAGCCTCTGTTGGGTTTTCGGTTTCCTCAGCTTCGGCATCAGCCGACGTTGGGGATGGCTCACTGTTTGGAGCTGGCTCAGCAGGTGCTGTTGCTTCCTGCCTGGCGGGCGCTTTGTACTCGAACGTGCCGTTGACCTTGATCCAGTCGATGAACAGCAAACGACCTTTCAGGCTTGCGCCCGGTTGGCCTTGTTTATCGCCTTTCTCGTAGAGAAACGGATCGATCCACAGGTCGCCGATACGGAACGACAGCAAGACCTTTTTCTCGGCTTTGACGGCGTCCAGATAGAGACGAATCAAACGTTCAGCTTCGCCTCCAGCGACCTTGCAGTCGAAGCGGGTGTACTCCACGGCATCGGTGGCACCGTGCAGGGCGGCGATATCGCAGGCCATGAACGGCTGGCCGCGGCGGACTTGTACTTCACGAACACGGTTGAGGTAGCCGATACCGACGGTGTGCAGGTTGAAGTAAGTGGTCGCTTCTTGGGATTGGTTGGCGTGGGCCATGGTGGTTCTCCTGTTTCAAGGGAAAACGGCGACGCACAGCCCCTGACGGGGAAGTGAGCCCCCGTCAGGGTGGGTAAGGTGAAGGCGAGCAATGAACGACTGGCCACCGGCAAGCCGATGACGATCAGAACGATGCGTCTGGGGGAATAGCAGTGCAGCAGAGGAGCGTCTGCGGTGGTGATCCGCAGGCATGGAGTAGTGGGCATTCCATTACCGCTGTAGCGGTAACCGTGCGAGCTTCCGAACGCTGATCGCACTTGGGTAAACCACCACAAGCGTGGCGTAGCCTTGAAGGTTCAAGCTACCTGGGCTGGGCTGTCAACGACAGCGAACCACGCCCTTTGTATAAGCCTGTCACAGGGGAGCGTCAAGACGCCGCAACCCGATTTTTTATGGCCGGAATACAGTGGCTGTCACTGGACTGAAGAAAGTGAAAAGTGGGCCTAGCGGGGGGCCAGGCGAGGAAGAGAATAGCCACCTTAGGCGGTCTGACGCAGTCGACAAGCTCCTCGCAAAACTTGGTTTGACTGCGCCATGATTCGCCAACCGACCCTTGTCGTGGCCTGGGTCGGAACATGCGGGCACGCATCCGCGCACAAAAGGTGCCCAGTGTTTCCCCGGCGGGCTCCGGGACTGAATACGATCGTCGAAGCGGATGACCGCTATTGCCTGGCAGAGGTAACAGTGGTCATCCGCCACCACGATCTGGTCGAGCACAAAGCGGGAATAAAATTCCGCAGAAGATAAGGCTCCGAACTCAATGAGTTCGACCGAGCTGCCCGGAGCGAATCGGTCTTGGGTCGCCGTTGGCGATAATCCTAAGGCACTACAGCAGAGGTCAAGGCAGAGGGCAACCCTCAGTGCCCTATTTTGAATGCGAGTGAATGAGGTCACTTATTGGCGAGATGAGTAGCCAATCGTTCGACAGTAGCCAGGATAAAGGCGCGGTCACTTTCTTTCAGACCACTCAGCAGACCCGCGATCATCTGGCCCTGGTCATTGGGACGATTGCTCGACTCCGTCAGCAGTTCATCCATCCGGCAGTCGAAAATGTCCGCCAGTTGCATCAGCTTGACCACAGAAAGCTCCACCACACCCCGCTCCAGGCGCGATATGGCTTCACTGCCGATCCCCATGCGTTCAGCCACCTCTTCCTGGGTCAGATTACGTTCGGTCCGGTGTTTCGCGATCATGCGCCCGATTTGGGCTTGGGTTGGATGTTTATGTGCCAAGTGATGAGTTCTCCAGTTCAACCCGAATGGTTGAGCAAAGACCCATTGACATGAACATCCTTAACGGTTGAGTATCGACTTGTAGGGTTGCTATATTGGCTGAAATCGCTGTGTAATGCGACGTGGCTTCTATTCCTCCAGGAATCAGAGCCCGAGGTGGTCAGTGAGAATGAATGGTCTGATAGGGCCAAGCTGAGGAATGGTTGAGCATGGAAGAGAAGAGCGAGAACGTCATTGATTTGATCTGGGATCGAACACTGGAGCTGTTCATCAAGATCCATGATTGCCCTGATAACCCCGAGCACTTCGACAGCCTTGTTCATTGGCTCAACGAAAATCCGGCTCACCTGAAAGCGTTCAACGAACTGGGGCAGATATGGATTTCGACCGGCATCGCCTTGGCTCGTGAAATCGGACAACCGTTAAGCGACTTGGAGAGGGATCAGCCGCTGTTGATGATGCACTGACCAATACATCGTCCCCAATCTCATGTTGATCTCCAATGACGCGTCATGGGCGACGCGCATCTTTTCTGATCGGCACGGTGCCCTTGCAATCCGGGTAGTGGGTGCATGACCAGAACGGCCCTGATTTCCCCTTTCGCCTGAGCATTGAGGCGTTGCAAATGGGACAGGCCGGACCGGCTTCGAAAGGCATGGCTAAAGTAAGTGAGCCGCAGCGTGCGACCAACTGCGCAATCCAATTAGCCTGCTTGGCGACGAAGGCATCAAGAGTCAGACGTCCCGCTTCGATTTCGTCCAGGGCCTGCTCCCAGATCGCGGTCATACCCGGATCCGCGACTGCAGCGGGTACCGCCTCGATCAGGGTATGGGCCGCCGCCGTGGCCATTAACGCGCGTTTTTTCTTCAGCAAATAACCGTGATCAATCAACCCCTTGATGATGCCGGCTCGCGTGGCTTCGGTGCCGATACCGGTGGTGTCCCGAAGCTTCTGCTTCAGGCGTGGGTCGTTGACCAGCTTGGCCACATTTTTCATGGCCTTGATCAGATCGCCCTCGGTGAGAGGTTTGGGAGCGGCGGTGTGCATGGACTTGAGTTCGACGTTGTCCACTGCGCACTGAGTAGCCTGTTGCAAGACGGGCAATACTTGGGACTTGTGACTGGGCTCATCCTCTTCGGTGTTTTCGTAGAGCAAGCCCTTCCAGCCCTGGACCAGGATCTGTTTGCCCACAGCGGTCAATCGTTCTTCGCCACACTGCAGTTCGACCTGGGTCCGATCAAATTCATGATGCGGAAGAAATTGTGCGAGGTAGTGGCTACGGATCAGTTCGTAGACTTGGCGTTCTTGTTCGGACATCCGCGCCAGGTTCGCTGGCTCGGTGGTGGGGATGATGGCGTGGTGCGCGGTGACCTTGGCATCGTTCCACACGCGGGAGTGCAGTGATCGATCGAGTCTTCCCAATGCGGGCTGCAGCGCGGGATCTGTTTTGAGCAGGGTATCGAATACTGCGGGTACCTCGTTGAACATACTTTCTGGCAAATAGCGACAATCGCTGCGCGGGTAGGTGGTGGCTTTGTGGGTTTCGTACAGGGCTTGGGCGATGTTCAGGACTTCCTGGACTCCGAGACCCAACTTGCGCGAGCAGACTTCTTGCAGTGTGCTCAGGTCGAAGGGCAGGGGTGGCGCTTCGCGGGAATGCTCAGTCTGCAGCGAGAGGACTGTGGCGGTCTTACCGCTTGAGATCGTTTGGGCCGTCTGACTGGCAAGCGCCTGCTGCAGGCAACGACCGGCCTCGTCTCGTCCTGAGCTTGGTGGTAACCACGATGCAATGAATGGTTGCCCCATTGAGGACAGGTGCACATCCACTTCCCAGTAGGGCACTGAGACGAAGCTGGCAATCGCGCGATCCCGATCGACCACCAGACGTAAAGTGGGTGTCTGGACGCGTCCAACCGACAATACGCCGTCGTAGCCCACCCGCCGACCGAGGAGGGTAAATAAACGACTCAGGTTCATGCCGATCAGCCAGTCAGCACGGCTGCGGGCGAGGGCCGAGTGGTAGAGCGAGTAGGTCTCATGACCAGACTTCAGTGAGGACAGTGCCTTGCGAATTGAGGCCTCGTTGAGTGCGGACAACCAGAGGCGCTGAACGGGGCCTCGATACTTGCAGAGCTCCAGTAACTCGCGGGCAATCATCTCACCTTCGCGATCGGCGTCGGTGGCGATGACGACGGTGGTGGCTTCACTGAGCAGGCGTTTGATGACTTTGAACTGTGCCGCAGTTTTGGGTTTGACCTCGACCTGCCACTGCGCGGGAATGATCGGTAGATGATCCAACGACCAGTTTTTGTACTGAATGCCATAGGCTTCGGGTGGGGCCGTCTCCAGCAGATGGCCGATACACCAGGTGACGGTTGAGTCGATGCCCATCAGGCAACCATCACCGTGCTGTGTGGCTCCGAGTACTTTGGCAATGTCTCGACCTTGGGAAGGTTTCTCGCAGAGGAAGAGGCGCATAAAACTGCTCCGGGTTGAGTTCGGAGCAGCGTTGTTGGAAACAGCTGTGGCGAGATATGAGAAACCTGACTTGCAGGTACCTCATGTTAGTCGGTGAAGGCAGCCTTGAAGATCCGGGGCTGCTACCCCGTTTTAGCGTGGGCGACAGTGTGGTTCTTCACGAGTAGCACGTAGGAACACGCCAGCAACTTCGCGTAAAGGCGCAATTTTTATGCCTGAAGCCTGTCAGTCCGACGGTGGCGGCCCTCTGCGCTTTTTGGGCTTTGACGCAGATGAGCTGGCCTGTTCTGTATTTTGCCCTGCGTGTGTCGCAGATGACGCCGGTTCGCTGGATCGTTCCCGCATGACCACACTGTGCACGCGGTGAGGCAGGACGCCGACTCGACGGGCCTCGATCTTGAAGGTGACTCGCGCATTGTCTTCGCTGTCCTCCCACTCATCGCGCACTGTGCGGCCTTCGACCAACACACGCATGCCTTTCTGGTACAGCGTGCTCCAGTGTTCAGCCTCGCGGTGCCAGAGCTCAACTGGCGCCCAATAGCCACCTCGATCTTCATAGCCGACCTCGCGTGGTACGGGATTGTCGAAGTAGACATTCAGCCGTAGCAAACGCCGTGGCTCGTCATTACCTGATGGAAATTCCTGGAACTCTGGCGCACTGCCGATATTGCCTTCGCCGACAAAAAAAGTACTCATCCTGATACCTCCACTGCGGTTGTGAGTTGGCGCAGTAACCGTTCGGCACTGGCCATTTTGATCGCGCAGGTCGAGGCCTGGCGGTAGAGCGAATGCACCACGCTCATCTGCAAGTTCAGTGCAATGCGATCGCATTCGAAACGGTGCAATCCCTGGCGTACGGCCTGCGGTAGGGTTTGGTTGCAGACCTGGCGTTCCCAGACCGAGACCCCCATACGGGCAAAGTCACGGGTGCGCCAACGCAAAAAGGTGCTGCCAGCGCTGGTGTTTTGCAGCACCAATCGAATATCCAGCAGTGAGTAAGGGGGCTGTCCGGCTTGCTGCACAACAGCCTCCATCAGGTGACATAACTGCGCCTCGATTTCCCTCGCCACCTGCGCCAGGTGTTCCAACTCCCCCTTACTCTTAAAAGGTTTTAAAAGGCCTTTTAGAGAGGCTGCGTGTTCGAGCTGTTGATAGGCATCCGGTGTCAACGCTTCGAAGGGCACTGGTTGAGCCGAGGTCAGGGGATTCATGCTTCGTCCTCCGGCTCATCCACTGCTGCAGATGGGGCTCCCGCTTCTTCCGCCAACGCGTCAGTGTCATTCACTGCCTCCGCATTACGACGAATAATCTGTGGCGCGAACTGGGAGCGGCGATGCCCCTCAAGGATGTCCATGGGGGGCAATCCAAACTTCTCAATGGCCGCCAGGGCGCGGGCATTGTTCGCCGCCATGTCGTCGCGGGTGACGCCTGCATGCCGATAACGCTGTGCCTGGCCGAACAGGCTACGCAGCAGATGGGCACCGTCGTCGATCCAGGCTTCCATGTCTCTGCGACCGATCAAGGCGGTGTGATGGGCCAACAGGGTTCGGCGCACGAGGGTGTCGTAGTCGGTCAGCAGGTAGACCGCCAGAAAGCCCAGCTGGCTGCCGATGTACAGCGGCAAGGTGACGGGGTGGATGTTGAGGTTGTCGCTCATGTCGATCTGTGTCGGCAGGTCCTGCCTGATCCGATCCAGCTGTTGGGTCAGTTCCAGCATCCCGGCTTTGGCCTGCATCAGTTTTTCTTCGAGTTGCACGATGGCCCAGTCGGCATAGGGATCGTCCTGGGCCGCGGTTTGTTTGATCAGGTTGGTGACACTGATGTAGCCGGCCATGCCCATGATCGAGTGGACGCCTTCGCGTGCGGTCCGACCTTGCCAGATTCGGGCGGCGTGGTGAGTGTGCAGGGTCAGGGTGATGCTACTGCGCAATGAGCCCAGGTTAAGTCGATAGTGATCGGCCACGGTGTTGTCCTCGCATAAGCCTGGACGGGAACGTTGCGACAGATGATGGTCAAGGGCAGCCAAAAAGCTGAATGCGGTCTGTTCGGTTTGGTGTGAGAGAGTAAACCCCGGAGACGTTCGAGAGTGACGCCGGTGGAATCATTCCCATGCATGGCGATGACCTTCCGGTCGGATTGCGCTGGTTCGGCCCTTTGCGTTCTCACATTGCACCTCAGTAGATTTGATGCCAGTGGCATCAAATCTACTGAGGTCCAGAGCGTTTTCCGCGCAGTTGGCGCAGCTCATTCAGGCACGCTTGGGCGAGGGCGGAAGCGGGTTCGCCCTGTTGTCGGGACGGGCGCGAGGGGGCCGTTGGAGGCAGCTCTGCAACGGGTGGACGTTCTGTCTGACTTGCCCAAGGATGAAAGTCGCCTTTCAACGCACGCTGGATCAGGCCCATCAGATAGGCCGCTGGCTTGCGGACACCTCCGGCCGCACAGCGTACGCCGGCTTCGTTGAGCACCGCCTGACGATCCGTTGGCTTGAGCTTGTTCAGCGCCACAGTGACGGCTTGACGCTCGCTTGGACTCAGGTGCAGCGGATCGGGCCAGCGCAGGTTATCCACCGTTGGGGTCGCGCGCGGTACAGTAAAAGTACTTTCTTTTAATACAGTACAGGCGGCGTTCGGATTCCGAACTGCGCCGGAAACATTGGCGTGCAAGCCCGGTTCGGAATCCGAACGAGGGCCTGCACGATTCCGAACGAGGTGATCGCCGCCCAGTTCGGAATCGTGCATCGCGTCATCGGTTGCCTGATCCAATCCTTGCTGCATCCAGTGTTCGCCCCAACTGTCGAGCCGCGTGGGGAGCTGACCCAGATCAATACGGGTGTCCTGGCGAATTTCTTCCACAGCATGCTGGGCGACGATGCGCACCGCCTTGGTAGCATGAGCGAGGGAATGTCCGACCAGTTCCAAGTAGTCCTGATCCAGCTCCATGGCTTCGACGGGGGTTAACGGCTCATCGTGCAGGACATACAGCGAACCTTGAAGACGCCCGCTGACCTGATCGCGGCCGCGACTCACCAAGCTGAGCCAGCGAGTGAGCCTGAGCATCGTCAACACGCGAGCAATGGTTTCACGGGAGGCGAACGCGCCATAGGGCACGCTCGACAGGTAAGGCTGCAAATTCTCATAGCGTGGTGTGACCACGCCCTGGCCTTGCAGCATGAGTCGAAACACCTGCCAGGCATTACGCTCCAATGGCGTCAGGCGATTATCCAACAGCAGCCGACGCGGCACGACTTCGTGTGATTGGCCACTGAACAGAAAGCCAGCCTGCAGAGCCTGGTTGGAGGGTGGTTCAGTGGTAGGGCGTGCGGGCCAGCGTTCACTCAACTGCTGGGTGCATTGCTGCAGGACACGTCGCCAGCGACTGGAAGGGGCAGTGTTCATGTTCCGTTGCTGTACTGGTCGACCTGCTGCCAAACGATGGTCAAGCTGATCTGTTGCTCCTCCGCCAGCATCATCATGGCGTCGAGCTGATCCTCGGTCCCGTCTTGAGCGCGTAGTTGGCACCAACGCTGCCAGAGAGCATGTTCCTGCGCTTCGCTCAAATGCTGAGGGCGGCCTTTACGGGTTTCTATCTTGAGTAGACGTCGGCGCAGGGCGGTTTCCGAATGTGCCAAACCGAAGCACTGATACATGATGGTGCTGCTGGCGCCGAGCTTGAGCGCTCGGTTAATCAAGCGCTCGTTCTGCTCGTCGCGTTCGGCTTGCTCGATCAACCGATGCAGCACCGGCGAGTCAATCTTGACCTCAACCCAGGGTACGGTGGCGTGGGCTAGGCGCGACAGCGTGGTGGGCGGTAAGGATTGCAACAAGAAGATGGCGTCCTCACTCAGTCCGAGTGCCTTGCAGCGTTGCAGGTTACCCTGGCGCAGTTCGTGCAGTACCTGGGTCAGCATGGCTTGGTTGAGCACATTGAAGGACAGGTTCATGGCAACTCCTTCGATGAGTCGTCTTCAGGGGTAAGCGTTAAGTCAATCAGGCGCCGGGCCAGGCGGATCAGGCGATACAGTTTGACTAACAGACTGTCGGGCAGTCGTTCCAGTCCGACATCCACCGCAGGACGATCTGTCAGCGGGAGTTGATAGACCCCCAACAACAGCTGACCGAACAGGGCTGAGGGCAGTTGCTTGCGATCCTCCCAGTTCACGTCGTCTTGAGCGCGCAACAGGGCCAGGAGCAGTAGGTGAATACCGGTCGCGCGAGGCGCGGCAAGATCAAGGTGCTCGATGTTCAGTGCGAAGCCCAAGCCAAGCTTCTGATCGATGATGCTCTCGGGATGTCCGGCATAGGCCGCCATTTCCCGAGCCAGTCCGGCGATGGCTAAACGCAATTGTTCGGGAGTATCCAGTGCTGGTGCGATGCTCCAGATATCGTCGATCGTGCAGGTTTCGACGGTCGGTGTTACTTCAGCGGCAGTGCTGCGCTCAATCTGCTCGCGAATCTGTTGGATACGTGACGGAGAACTGACTACGGATACGACATTCGTTTCGGACGGTGTGAGCAGCTCCTCTCGCGCTGTTTCGGTCTGGATCCTGGTCTCAGTTGATTTGGGACGGGACCCGGAGGAGGGAGGTCCTGCCGCGACTTCATCAACGTTCGGCAGATGGCTGTTCTCCGAGGGCGTGGTGACGACAACACCAGGCGTCGAGATGACCCGTTGGGTATCGCTCAGTTCCAGGGCCAACATACGGTAGGACTGTCCGAGCAAGCGGCTCATGCGTTCGAGCAGTTCATCCTGGATCTGCTCAAAATCGAAGGATTCAGGATCGGCATCGAAGTAGCCCAGGGTCTCGAGCCAAAACTCGGCGAACGCAACGGTGACGGTTGGATAACGATTCCAGGTTCGTTCTGCCTGGCTACGCAGAGCGATCAAGCGTTCGATCTGGGGCTTACCTAATCCCGCATACAGGGTTTGTGGAATGGCGGGCAGTAGGTGTTCGAGGGTATCCAGCATTCGGCTGATGTGCGACTGCGAAATGGGATAGCCTCCAGCGGCAAGACGTCGTGCCAGCTCACGTTGCGAGAGCACAGCGCCATCTGTTTCGAGCATGTTTTTGAGTTTGGCCACGGCCAGAGCACGTTCGATGAAGGTGAGTTGGCCGTGCAGATCGCTTTCGGCCAGATGGCCGAGTAAGGCGGTGACTTCATTGGTCCAGGGTCGGAACAGGCAATGAATGTGGAAGAAGCGCTCGTCGCGGGTTTCCTGCCACAGCTCGCCGAGAATCGCCAAGCGCGTATTACCGCCGTTGCGGATGATGAAACAGGTTTCTCCTGGGCGGCGGGTAATCGGCGGCGGTTGATCCAGCCCGCGTTCACGGATCGAGGCCTTGATATCGTCATACAGCGGATTGCGGATGAAGCGTGGGTTGTGTTCGTAGGGCCGCAACTGCTCCAGAGTGACCAGCATAGGCGTGTCGATGAGTGGATCGGACAGCCGCTCCAGCTCTGGACACCGAGGGAAGTGGTCTTGATGCAGCTTGTCGGTTATCTCCTCCTGACTGAGCTTCTTCATCTGAACAGCCTCAGTTAACGCCGGTTACGCAAATGGTCACCGACTTCGAACTTGACGATCTCGGCAGTCCCCGAGCCTTCGAAGTGTTGGGAGAGTTCTGCGAGGAGCCAACCCATGGCCGAGCGCCCACCCTGCAGGCGAAAGACCACGGTGCAGTACTCCTCGCAAGGTGGGTGGTGTGGTCGAATGGATGGTTGAGCGATGATGGGAAGTTGATCCAACATCAAAAGACTCCTTGCCAAACACTGTTGGCCTCAAGGTCGAACAAACAAAATGACTTGGCGAGAAATGCGGGCTTATCGATTCGTCTCATCGAGCCTCCGCATATCAGCTCACCGTAGAGATCGCTTCGCGCCATTCCGGAAACAACTCGATGGCCAGCGCTTGCATGGTTTCCAGCGCTGATGACGAGCGTCGCTCGCGTGACCGATGGACCTCGATTCGGTGAACGGGTAGACCGAGTGAAGCGGCATTGAGATAAGCCACTCGGTCCGGAATTACGGTGTCTAGAACCGAGATGTTGGTAGCCCCAGCGAAGGTCTCGCGCAGGCCACGGATGATCATTCGCGTGTCTACCCGGATGCTATTTACCTGGTTCAGCAGCAGTCGCAACGGTGGCGGTGTAAGGCCCAGGTGACGGAACGGTTCGAGCTCACTCAGCAGCTTCAAGGTGCCGCGGCGCAGTTCGCGGGCGGCGAGCATTTCCGGCGTGATGGGAGAGAGGGCGAGATCGGAGGCCAGGATGGCCATCTCCAGCAGCACGCTACGTGCGCCTTGGGTGTCGATCAAAAGCAGGTCATAACCGGGGCGAAAATTGTCCAGCAGATTGCGCAACCGTAATCGCCCGTCAGGGGCGTGCAGCAGCAATGTACCCAGTTGGCCTTGATCGTCGTTGGAGATGATCAGGTCGAGCCCTGCGATCACAGTTTCGGAAATAATTTGCTCAGATGCTGTTAAGTTGAGTGCAATGAGCTCGTACGCACCAGCAACAGCTTTCCGGCTCAAGGCGTAATTGCTGGAGAGGGTGGGTTGGCTATCCAGATCGAGCAGCAGGACGCGTAGGCCAACATCCGCCAACAGGCCGCCGAGATTGGCCGCCACTGTGGTTTTGCCTACTCCACCTTTAGTGGAGACCACCGATATAACACGCATCACATCAGGCCCGCAGGCCTAAGCGCTCAGCGACCCAATGCTCGATTTCCAGCGAGTCCCAACCGACCGCGCGCAGTCCAATGCGTTTGGCTTGAGGGAATTTACCTTCCTTCATCAAGTTGTAGATGTGAGCACGCTTGAAGCCGGTTTTTCGTTCCACCTCGTCACGCCGCATGATGTGACGCTCGGGCGATTGCTGAGGCTGAGCTGTGTCAGTGGATGTTTGGGATTGCATGGTCGTCATTCCTTGGCGCCGGATAGCGCATATTGGGAAGAGACCTGAATTCAAAAACAGAAAAGTCCGGCAGTCATTGCACTGCAGTCGTAGCTATTGCAATGCAATGCACAGACTTAAGCACGGGAAAGGCTGCGTCGGGCGGCAGCAAACTTTTCATCGAGAGAGCGTTTGCTTAACCCAGGGGTGCCTTCATAGTGTGCAGTTATTGAATCAACTATAGCGGCTTGGCTATCGAATACGGAGTTCGGTTTTCCGGCTGGTGAGGAGCCGAGCAGGGTTTCGAGCAAGGCGCCGATTACATGCTGATATCCCGTTTCGCTGCGTTCGCTGAGCTTGCCATGTGCCTTAACGAGTGTGCGTAAACTTTCCCGTTCCAAACCGATAGCCTTGAGCTCTTCAAGGAGCTCACGAAGGGCGGTGTCACTCGCTTTGAGCTCTACCTCAAGCGCATCTCGATCAGCTCGCAACGTCAGGTAAGTCCCCAAGCTGATTTGCTCGTTCTCAGCGGGGAATTTCCCAAAAAGAAACGTCGGACGCTGATCGGGATAATGATGGAACATCCACCATTTGAGGTCTGTATGCCTAATCGTGAGCAGTCGGCAGTCGATGGGTGTTCCTGGTGCTACTGTCACGCCGAAAAAGCCAAACGGAAGCTCATGGTTGCGCACCGCATCTAAGATTTTTTCGGTGTTGGCGTGGAGGCATGGCCATTGAGGGAAGGTCGTGGACAGCATTGCAGGGCAATTCTTGGTGGCCTCAAGAATCTGAGATTCATGAGCCATAAGATTACACCAACGTATGGCGGCATCGATGGGACGATAAAACACTTTTGCCAGCGGATTGCAGCTGCCGGATGTGTACATAGGAGCGGCCTCATGTCTGAGGAACAGATCCGCTAGGTACGTTTTAGAGGCTTGTACTGATGTGAGCTTCCGTGCGGTGACTGTTCCTTGAGTCGGTTCAGTGTGTTTGCAAATCAACATCCTGTTTGAATTCAGCGTGAAAGGAATGATGTTGTTTAGTCGTCAGTGGCCCATATCTGGCGTGGATTTCCGCCTAAATTGGCGTCCAGTTGTTCATACTTAACAGGGTTTTAGTAAGAAAATTGGTAGCTCCCCCCAGTACTTGAACGTCCTAAAAGGATGCTCGACGGCCTGTCGGCGAACCTTCATTATCGTTGGCTCATGTTCTACCCATGCTTGCATCGCATCAGCGATGGCTTCATGTTTCCAGCGTTTCAGCCGCCGTTCCTTTATCCTGGTACCTTGTTTCTGCATTGAGCAGAATTTGCAGGCCGAGTATCACGCCAAGTTTGCCAAGTGCGAAGCCTAGGCGAAATCCGGCGGCAAGCCACCGAAGCAGTGACAGACCGGCCCGCACGCACACATACACGAATAGATCAATCTCACCGACGAAGACCCGCACTGGATAGTGTGGCGATCGTATTATCATTACTCCTCCTTCAGTGCTACATGGCAACTCGCGGGGGGGGGGGCATCAGTCCGCCTTATTCACGCGGACTGATGTCGATTGTTGATCAGTTGTCCTTTAGTGCACGCAGACGTAGGTTGCGCTGTTCGGCTTGCGGGACAGGGGGCTTCTGCAATGTCGAACTGTAGCTTGGAGAAACACTGGCCTTGCATGCCTCGGTCATGGGAAGCGGTGGGGGCCTCGATGAATGTGATATCGCCTATCAGACCTTCGCGGGTGGCATAGGCGAAGTCGTCCCACAGGTACTGCTCGCCAGCCAGGTTGATCCCGTGATCGATATCGTTCATGTTCGTCCGATTTACTCTAGGAAAGATGACCACTTGGAAAATGGTCTGCTTGCCGTGTCGCCGGTCGTGTATCAGGCTGAAGCCAAGCGGCCTGAGTCCTGTCGAATACAGGACTCAGGCCGATAGGGGCTAAAAGATCGCCGAGTCGCGCAGTTGCACCATAAGGTCGCGCCAAGACCAGCCGCGAGTTTAGTGCGGTTTCACATCCATCATGCAGTACGACCGCCGAGAACTTCAGCGACCCAGTCGGCAATGTACTGACCGGCATTGATACTGTTATCGAAGCTCGAATGCTGGACGCCGCCTTCACGTTCAGTGAATATTTTCAGCTCGCGTTTAGGGCTATTGACCAACTGCTCGTAGGTGCGGTGTGCCCACTTCAGCGGAATCTGCGAATCCTTTTCACCGTGGGTGACGAGGAAGGGTACCTTGATGCGATCCAGTATGCCGTCCAGATGGACATTCTCGGCGATGCTCATGAACTCATCGGTGTCTTTGGCACCCCATACCCAAGACACATGCGACCAGTAATGTGGAACGGGGAAACTGCCTTCTTTTTCCATCCGGCGTTTCTGCACATCACGCCAGTCATGGTTGGCACCCCACACTACCCCGCAAGCGAAGCGCGGCTCGAAGGCCACTGCGCGGGGACAGTAGTAACCGCCAAGCGACACACCTTCCAGGCCAATGCGTTTGGCGTCGACATCGTCGCGGGTTTCCAGCCAGTCCACCACGCGGCTGGCCCAATGCTCGCTGTCAAAACGCGCAGTCAGGTTATGCAGGCGCAGCGCTTCGCCTGTGCCGGGTTGGTCGATGATCAAAGAAGAAACGCCACGTTTCGCCAGCCAGGCGGGCAGGCCGACGCGGAATTTCATTTCTTTGGTGGAATCCAGTCCATTGACCTGCACCAGAATCGGCGCTGGGCCGCTGACGCCTTCGGCACGGACCAGCAGACCGGAAATGTGTTTGCCTTCGTAAGGGATTTCAACTCGCTCGCAGTTTTCTCGCGCCAGTTCTATACCACGTTGAAAGGTATGTAAAAAGCGTTGGTAGAGCTCCGTGCGACCAGGGGCACCATGGGCCTGTAAGCGTTCGCAGCTCAGGTAATAGGTCGCGGCGCGGTTGTATTTTTCACCGGCAGACAACATTCGACCCTTGCCTTCGTCTTCTTCAGCCAGGCCGCAAAGCTTGTCGGCCATGTTCGCCCAGGTCTCACGGAAGGCCTTGCTGCCGGCGGAATCCGGCTGCTTGGCGGCGTCCTGAAGCGGCGCGCACATTTCTTCGATTTCGCCGATGCGGGCGCCCATCTCAATGGCCAGGTCGACGGAAAGATTCCACACGTAGTTGGTCGGAAAGTAACGGAACATGATTGTTATTGTCCTTGTGCAAGCAAAGGCCGGCGGCCAGGTCCGGAGCGGGTGATAGCCTGACCTGGCGGTTCTAAGCAGGCTAAGGGGTGGGTAATTGTTTGGCCAATCGCAAGTCGGGATGGGAGGTATTGCGAACGGTGATAGAGCGTATGTGCGCCATTGGCCTAAGGGTTTTCTACTCACAGTTCAAGCAGCAAATCCAGATACCTATCATCGTACTTTGCGATTGCTCATAACGCGGGATGCAATTGGTGTCGTTGAGGTACGACTCACTAGAGTTGGCGCTACACCGCGCCGTTGGCTGGAGTCCCGGGCGCGCACAACAACAAGAACAAGGTATCGGCAAATGAGTGAGTCCAATTCCGGCACATCGATCAGCCTGGGCGCCAGGGGCAGGATGTTTTTCCACTACCGGGGGAGGAGTTGGACATGCCTGTACTGAGCCGCGTGCTTGGCAATATATCGGTGGGCACCAAGCTGTCGCTGGGTTTTGGCCTGGTGCTGCTGGTCACCCTGGGGGTGGCGACGACTGCTTTTCGTTCCCTGAGTGTGTTGCAACAACGCGGTGAGCAATCGCGTCAGGAGTCATCGATCCAGGCATTGATCCTGCGTGCCCGTATCGACGAGAAGGCGTTCGCCCTGGACCTTGCTCCGCAACGCCTGGAGCTGATACGCGAGAGGATCGGGAAGCTGAGCCAGCAACTCGATGATGAACCGGCCAATGGCGTATCCCACGCCACCGTACGCACGGCTGGCAGCGCTTATCTGGAGCAGTTTCTCGGTTACGCTGATTCGTTGCGTCGGGCTCGCGAAGCGCGCCTGCGCATGCAGACGCTGGCGCAGACGGCAGGCGACAGTTTTACCCTGCTGTTTCTCGATCAACTGGATGGGGTCAACACCCGGTTGGGGCAGGGGGCAGCGCCGAGCAGCGACCAGATGGTGCGGCTTGAGCAGACCGCCGCATTGCGGGACAAGCTCGCCAAGCTGCGTGACAGCGAACTGTATTACTCGCTCGATGGCGAGGAGCATTACCGCAGCGACTGGGAAATGAGCATGAGTGACCTGCTGGCCGCCTTGCAGGCGCTCGATCTTGGCGAGCAGCAAGGTGAGTCGCTGCGGGACGCGAGCACGGCCTTGGGCGACTACCGCAAGGCCTTCGTCGAGTTCGTCGACAGCCGTGGGCAAAGCGCGCAAAGCAGTGCGGCGATGAACGCGCAAACCGAGCAGGTGAGCAAGCTGCTGGCCCAGACTGATGAACAGCAGAGGCAGGCAGTGCTGGACGATAATCGTAATGCCGATCGCCAATTGGGCTTGATCACTTTTCTGGCACTCGCCTTGGGCATTGGCGCCAGCCTGCTGATCCGCCAGTTGATTGTGCAGCCGCTGCGCCAGGCTGTGCAGTTGGTCCAGCGTGTGGCGGCGGGGGATCTGAGTGATCCGCCATCAGGCAGTGTTCGTCGTGATGAGCTGGGCCAGCTGTTGGGCACAGTGGGCAGCATGCTGGGCAGCCTGCGCGGATTGGTCGGGCGCATCGACCGTGGTGTTGGCTCGCTTGACGGCATGGCCAGTAGCCTGGCCGAAGTGACCCGGAGCAACAGCCGTGGTGTCGAACACCAACGCCAGGAAACCGAGCAGGCCGCCACCGCCATGCAACAGATGGCCGCCACGGCGCAGGAGGTCGCCCGCAATGCGGGTGAGGCCAGCGAAGCGGTGGTGCATGCCGACGAACAGGCGCGTGAGGGCGATGAGCTGGTGCGCCAGGCGGGTGGCAAGATCGACCATCTGGCTGTGGAGATGAGTGGTTGCGCTGAAGCCATGCGGTCCCTGCTGGTGGAGAGCGCGGCGATTGGTGGCGTGCTCGATGTCATTAAGGCGGTGGCCGAGCAGACCAACCTGCTGGCGCTCAATGCCGCCATCGAGACCGCGCGTGCCGGCGAGCATGGTCGCGGTTTCGCTGTGGTCGCTGATGAGGTGCGCGGCCTGGCACGGCGCACACAGCGTTCGACTACGGAAATCGAAGGGTTGATCGTTCGTCTGAGCGGTGTAGCCCAACAAGCCGCCGAGCGTTTGCAAGGCAGCCATGTGTTGAGTGATGAAATGGTGGTGCTGGCCGCGCAAGGCCTCCCAGGCGCTGGCGCGGATCACCCGGGCGGTGTCCAGCATTGAGCAGATGAACCGGCAGATTGCTGCAGCCGCCGAACAGCAGAGCGTGGTGGCCGAGCAAGTCAGCCAGAATATGACGCGGGTGCGCGAAGTGGCCGAGGGCAGCGCAAGGGAAAGCCTGCAACTGCAAGAATCAACGGCCGACTTGCAGCAGGTCAGCGGTGAGCTCAAAGCGGCCGTCGGGCACTTCCGCACCTGATTTGCCTCCGAGCAAGCGGAGTAGCTACTGCTCCAGCTCGTTGATGATTTGACTGATTTTCGCCCGCAGCCAACGGTGCATCGGATCCCCCTCCATGGTCCGGTGCCAAAGCATGAACTCACGCATCACCGGGATCTTCACCGGTGGTTGCACGATGCGCAGCGACAGGTAGTTGGCATAGAGCCTGGCCATGCGCTGGAGCATGGTGGCGACGCGTTGGGTGCCGACGATCAATTGCGGCAAGGTGTTGAAGTCGTGGGTCACCACTTCCATGCGACGTGTGAAGCCGTACTGGCTCATCAGCCATTCTTCGACGCTCAACTGCCGGTTGCGGCCAAAAATCACGGAAACATGGCCCATCTCGATGTACTGATCGAGGGTGATGCTGTCGCCCACTTGGGTGTTGCCGTCCCACACAACGCAAACATGCTCTTCTTCGAACAGTAATTGGGATGGGTGGCCTTCGATGAGGTAGCGCTCAGGCACGATCATCATGTCGGCCTCGCCGCGCATCAGCATCTCGGTGGACGTGTCGCCGGGGCCCAGCAGTTCGAAAGTGATGTGCGGGGCTTCCAGGGAGATCTTCTGGATCACCCGGGCAAACAGAACGCTGATCAGATAGTCCGAAGTGATCAGGCGAAAATGGCGCTTGCTGGTGGCGGGGTCAAACACCGGTTTGGCGGTGATCGAGGACTGGATCGTCAGCAGCACCTGGCGTACGGGCGCCGCCAGTTCGCGGGCGTAGGGCGTGGGCTGCATCTTGCGCCCGACCTGCGCCAGCAGTTCGTCTTCGAAGTAGAGACGCAGCCTGCCCAGTACGCCGCTGGTGGCGGATTGGGTCATGTGCAGGCGTTCGGCGGCGCGGGTGATGTTCTGCTCTTCCAGTAACACATCCAGCGCCACCAGGAGGTTGAGATCCAGGTGGTTGAAACGCATGGTGGTCTCGATTCTTGTATTTATTTTGTAAATACCTTCCGACCTTCCTATCGCGGCGTCAAGTCCCGTGAACGGGCGAATCGGGCGATGCCTGTTCGATTTTCCACGCCACTTGCGCTGCGCAGCCAGGTATCGCATTTGCCGATAGGTCGCATCCCGACAAGCGATTAGTCAGTGAGTTTGTACCCCTTCACTATCAGCCCACAGTCGGTTGGCCGTGACGCTTTATCGACTCCAAGACCAGCCTCGGCAGCGCTCCGCCTGGCACGGCTCCCGTAAGCGGGGTGCTGGCCTGCGCTGAATAATTACAATGGAGTGGTAACTCAATGAACATCATTGGCCTTGATGCCTTGATTTTTGGCGTCGACGACATTCAAGCCTGTACCCGTTGCCTGAGTGACTACGGTCTGCTCCCTGTCGATGTCGACGGCGAGGGCGGCTGCTTTGAAGCCCTCGACGGCACTGCGGTGATTATCCGTCGTGCAGACGATGCCCGTCTGCCGGCGGCCATCGGGCCAGCCCCCTCGATTCGTGAAACCATTTATGGCGTGGCCAGCGTGGCTGATCTTGAGGCCATCGTCGATGAGTTGGGGCGCGATCGCCTGGTGACCCGTGGTGCCAATGGTTCGGTGCACAGTGTGGACGATATGGGGTTTGCCATTGGTTTCCAGATTAGTGTGCGGCGCCCGTACAGCGCGCCGGCCGACTTGTCCAATGCGCCGGGCCATGCCCCCCAACGCCCGGTCAACCAACCGGGCATCAGCCCCGATATGCAGGCCCTGCCGCGCACCCTTTCCCATGTGGTGTATTTCGTGCCGGATGCGGCCAAGGCCGAGGCCTTTTACAAGCGCCTGGGCTTCATGACCACTGACACCTTCGTTGGCGCAGGTCCATTTATGCGTCCAGCTGGTTCCGATGACCACCATTGCTTGTTCATGATCCAGACGCCACCGCATATGAAGGGTTGCGAGCACTTCACCTTTCACATGGGCAGCGGCACGGAAGTGCTATTGGCCGGGCGCCGTTTCGAACAGCAAGGCTGGACCAGTTTCTGGGGACCGGGTCGTCACCTCTTCGGCTCCAACTGGTTCTGGTACTTCAACAGTCCGTTGGGCTGCCACATCGAATACGACGCAGACATGGACAAGCACGATGACGCCTGGCAAGCGCGCCAGGCGCCTTTGTCGGCGGATAACTCGCAGTTGTTCCTGTTCACCTCCCGGGAAAAATGGTTCCCGAGCGGCCCGCCGCCCAAGCAGGCCTGAGTGCGGATTTCGCCCATGAGTCACGACGCCATTGTTCTCTGTCGCCTGGATGAACTGGTGGACGGGCAGGCCCGCGGGTTCGATCCTCTGGGCACGGGGAAGGACAGTGTGTTCGCCCTGCGCCATGGCGGCGAGGTGCGGGTCTATCGCAACAGTTGCCCGCACCTGGAGGTGCGGCTGGAGTACCGCAAGGATCGTTTTCTCAGTGTCGATGGCCGCCAGATCGTCTGTTACGCCCATGGTGCCCGGTTCCTTCCGGACAGTGGCCTGTGTGTCTACGGGCCGTGCCTGGGGGAAAGCCTGAGTGCGCTGCAATGGCATGCGGAGGCCGATTGGCTGGTGCTCGAAGCGGGTCAATTGGAGGCGTGTGCATCTTAGTCAACGTATCGCGGTTGCTGATACATCGTATCCCTACATGCGATTAGTCAAACGCCTGCTTTGCCGAGAAAGTGAACACAACGCGGTAGCGAATGCGTGCAGAAACAGCCGGTAGTGAAGCCTGGCATCGCTCTGGCAGAACGCTTGCGTGATAACAAGAATAAGAGTGAGACAAGCATGAAAGCAGTGAAAAAAGTGCTTATCGTCGGTGGTGGTATCGGTGGCCTATGCGCTGCAGTCGCTTTGCGTCGCCAGGACATCGAAGTCGATCTGGTCGAGCTCAAGACGCAGTGGACAGTCTACGGCGTTGGCATCATCCAGCAGAGCAACGTCGTGCGTGAGATGGCCAAGTTGGGTGTGTTAGACGGCTACCTGGATGCTGCCTACGCGTTCGAGGATGTGACCATCAATACCACGGCCGGCGAACTGCTGGCGCGAATTCCCGGCCAGCGTCTGGCTGGCCCCGAGTATCCGGCCAACGTCGGCATCTCGCGCCTGGCCCTGCATCAAGTCCTCAGCGAAACCACCATTGCCCTGGGTGCCTCTATTCGCCTGGGCCTGAGCGTGCAAACCCTGGAGCAGGTGGACGAGGCTGTTGATGTGCTGTTCACCGATGGCAGTCGCGGTTGTTACGACCTGGTCGTGGGCGCCGATGGCCTGTACTCGCAAATGCGCGGTTTGCTGTTCGGCGAGCAGTACCGGCCACGTTTCACCGGCCAGTCGGTGTGGCGCTACAACTTTCCACGCGCCGCTGGGATCGATCACCTGGCTACCTTCCAAGGCCCCGCCGGCAATGCCGGGCTGGTGCCGCTGGGGCGCGACCAGATGTACATGTTCGTCACCTCCCATGAACCCGCCAACCCGAGGATGGATGCCGCCACGCTGGCGACCCAGATGCGCCAGCGCCTGAGCGGTTTCACCGGGCTGATCGGTGAACTGCGCGAGCAGATCCGTGACAGCGACCGGGTGGTCTACAAGCCGCTGGAGGTGGTGTTCGTCAGCGAGCCCTGGTACCGCGGCCGTGTCGTGCTGATTGGCGACGCGGTGCACGCCACGACGCCGCACCTGGGCCAGGGCGCCGGCATGGCCATTGAAGATGCCGTCGTGCTTGGCGAAGAGCTGGTCGCCAGCGGCAGAGTCGAGCAGCAGCTCGAACGCTTTATGGCGCGCCGTTATGAACGCTGCAAATTCATCAGCGAAAGCTCGGTGCTGGCCGGTGAGAAGGAAATGGCCCACGACAGCCGCTTCGACCGGATCGGCCTGGTCAGGCGGATGCTTGAGGTCACGGCAGAGCCCATCTGAGGCGCCGGCAAAACTGAAATTCGCTCTCCCATGGATGTTTCATGCCTGTGCAGGCTTGGCCCGGTTGGACTGCGGGCGCCGTTTCACCAGAAGAGCTGACATACAACAACAATAAAGAGGGTTACTTCGATGGCTACTCGCAAGATCGCTGCGTCGCGGCGTGTCCCCTTCACCCTGACCCTTGCCGCCAGCCTGGGGCTTGGCGCTTCGGCTGCTCAGGCCTTTCAGATAGATACCGGCAATCCCGATCTCAGCTTGCGCTGGGACAACACGCTGAAGTACAGCGCGGCCTGGCGCCTGAAGGACCCCAGCAGCAAACTCAGCGAGGGCCAGACGGCGCTGAACCAGAATGACGGCGATCACAACTTCGGCAAGGGGCTGATCTCCAATCGCCTGGATATTCTTTCCGAACTGGACATCGGTTATCACAACTTCGGTGCCCGTCTGAGCGGTGCCGCTTGGTACGACACCGTCTACCAGGACCGCAACGACAATAACGACGCGGCCAGTGCCAACCAACGCTCGGTGGGCTTCGACGAATTCACCAGCGACACGCGCCATTTGCATGGCGGTGACGGCGAGCTGCTGGATGCCTTTGTCTACTGGAACGGTGAGCTGGCCGACCGTGCCTTATCGATTCGCGCCGGGCGCCACGGCCTGATCTGGGGCGAGAGCCTGTTCTTCGGCGGCAACGGCATTGCCGGTGCCATGGCACCGGTGGACGTGGTCAAGGCGCAATCGGTACCCAATACCCAGTTCAAGGAAATCACCCGGCCGGTCAATCAGCTCTCGACCGCCTACCAACTGACCGACGATGTGTCATTGGGCGCCTTCTACCAGTTGGAGTGGGAGGCCACCCGCTTGCCGGGCGCCGGCAGCTATTTCTCCACCAGCGACACCATCGGTGAAGGCAATGAGCGGCTGATCACTGGCGGGCCATTCCCGGATTTCCTTGGCGGCAATGCCAACAGCCCGGCAGCGTTTTTCCATGGTAAGGACAAGAAAGCCAGGAGCTCCGGCCAAGGCGGCCTGCAGCTCAAGTACAACACCGGGACGACGGACTACGGGCTGTACGCGCTTCAATATCACGAGAAAACCCCAACGCTGTACTTGAAGCCGAATGCCACCGGGCCGAACTTCAGTACCGGGCAAGTCGGTGAATACTCCTGGGTCTACCCGGAAGATATCCGTGTCCTGGGCGCCAGTTTCGCGACCTCCGTAGACGAGTACAGCTTTGCCGGCGAGGCATCTATGCGCTGGAACATGCCGCTGGTGTCCAACGCCCAGACCGTCCTGCCGGGCATCGAGGCGGACAACAATGATGACGCCTTGTACGCCGTTGGCCGGACGGCCCACGTCAACCTCAACGTCCTGGCATCGCTGGGCCCTTCCTTTATCGCCAATGAAGCCAGCCTGGTAGGGGAAGTGGCCTGGAACCGCCTGCTGGCCGTGACCAAGAACCGCGCAGCCCTCGACCCTAACGCCACCGATGACGGTCTGGGCTTGAAGTTGGTGTACACGCCCACCTATCGCCAGTTCTTCCCCGGCGTGGATATCAGCGTGCCGGTGGGCATCAGCTATTTCCCCATGGGCAAGTCGGCTGTGATCAGCGGGTTTGGCCCCGATAGAGGAGGGGACATGAACATCGGCGTCTCCGCCACCTACCTGGACCAAGTGACCGTGGGGCTGACCTACACCCACTTCTACGGTCCCGAGGACACCAGCCTCAACGCCGCCAACCAGTTCAACTACAAGCAGTCGTTGAAGGACCGGGACTACCTGGCTTTCTCCGTCAAGACCACGTTCTAAGAGGATTCGCGCATGACCATTCAGTTCACTCTAAAGGCCTTGTGCTTGACCCTGCTGGCTGCCACCGCGCCGATGACCCTGGCCGCCAGCGCCGAACAAGCGGCGATGCTGGGCAAGACCCTGACGCCCTTCGGTGCCGAGAAAGCAGGCAATGCCGATGGCAGCATCCCGGCCTGGGACGGTGGCTACACCAAGGTCGATCCGGCCTACACACCGGGCGGCAAGCGTGGCGATCCGTTTGCCGCGGACAAACCGTTGTTCAGCATCACCGCGCAGAACCTGGCCAAGTACGCCGACAAGCTCAGCGACGGCACCAAGGAGCTGTTCAAGCGCTTCCCGGACACCTATCGCATCGATGTCTACCCGACCCGGCGCACGGCGGCCGCGCCGCAGTGGGTCTATGACAACACGCTCAAGAATGCGACCCGCGCCAAACTGGTCAACAGCAGCGCCGGACTGATCCCCGACGGTGCCTATGGCGGGATCCCGTTCCCGATTCCACAGAACGGTACCGAAGCCATCTGGAACCACCTGCTGAACTGGCGCGGCACCTCGGTGGCGGGGCATTTTCGCCACTATCTGATGACTGCCGACGGCAACCAGGTGATGACGAGCGACGGTCTGTTGACCCAGGAAATGCCCTATTACTTCGAAGAGGGCGGCCCTGAAAACTACTCGGGCGACTACTGGCAGGTGCACTTTGTCAATCTGGGCCCGGCGATTCGTGCCGGCGAGCAGATCCTGGGACGCGAGAACATCAACGGCGACAAATCCCAGGCTCACGTCTATCTGAGCGGTCAGCGCCGGGTGCGCACCTTGCCCAACGCTTGCTGCGATACTCCAACGCCGTCCACCGCCGGGGTCATGTCCTTCGACGAGTTGAGCGTATGGGGAGGGCGCACGGACCGGTTCGACTGGAAACTGGTGGGCAAGCAGGAAATGTACGTTCCCTACAACACCAACAAGGCGCAGAACGCTGCCCAGCCGCAGGACCTGTTAGGCAAGCACCATCTGAACCCGGATTACGTGCGCTGGGAGTTGCACCGCGTCTGGGTGGTCGAGTCGACGTTGGCCGCCGGCAAGCGCCACCAGTTGCCCAAGGGCCGTTACTACCTCGACGAGGACACCTGGCAAGCCCTGCTCGGCGACCGTCGGGATGCCAGCGGCCAACTGGCCAAGACCCTCTGGTCGCTGCCTTCCGTATTGCCTGACCTGCCAGGCCTGGTGCAGCTGTCCGCCGGTTTTTATGACCTGACTTCCGGCGCGTGGTTTATCCAGAACCTCTACGCCGGATTGCCGGAACAGTATCACGCGGTTGATCGCTACAAGGCCTCGGAGTTCTCGCCAGCGGCGATGGCTGGACGCGGCGTGCGTTAAACCTGAGCTGAGCGTGAAGGGCAGGCCTGTCGGTCTGCCCTCGGAATGCGAGTGTTTTTCCGAGGTAGGTTATGAACAGAATCAGTCAGGCGGGCGCGTTGTTCTTGGCCCTGTATTTGCCCTTCGCCGCGAGCGAGTGCCTGGCAGGGGCGACTGCCGTGGGCGCGCCGTTGAGCACCCCGGCCATGCCGGTGCCGGCTGCGCAGAAGAGCGTATTGATCGATCTGGCGCGGGCCGGTACACGCCTGGTGGCCGTGGGCGAGCGCGGCCTGGTGCTGCTCTCCGACGACAATGGGCAAAGCTGGCGTCAGGCTTCGGTGCCGGTTTCGGTCAGTCTGACAGCGGTGCGCTTCGTCGATGCACAAAAGGGTTGGGCAGTCGGTCATGCTGGCGTGGTATTGGCCACCCGTGATGGTGGCGAGCACTGGACGCTGCAACTCGACGGCGCCCGTGCGGCACAGCTCGAACTGGATGCAGCCAAGGCTGATCAGCCCAACGCTGCCAACCCGGATGACGCATTGGCACGCGTACAAAGTGCCGAACGTCTTGTTGCCGATGGTGCGGACAAACCCTTCCTGGCGCTCGAATTCATCGATGCACAACGCGGGCTGATTGTCGGCGCCTATGGCCTGGCGCTATGGACTGCCGATGGCGGTGCTACGTGGCAGTCGCTGATGGGGCATATCGCCAACCCGAACGGGATGCACTTGTACGCCATCAGTCATCAGGGAACGCGCTGGTTCCTGGCTGGCGAGCAGGGTTACCTGGCGCGCTCGGAGGACGACGCGGCTTCGTTCAGCCAGTTGGAGAGTCCCTATGAAGGCAGTTTCTTCACCTTGCAGAGCCGCGCCGATGGCGCCCTGCTGGTTGGCGGCCTGAGGGGCAATGCCTTTGTATCCAACGATGGCGGTGAAAGCTTCCGGCACCTGTCAGTCCCCATGCCGATTTCTTTCAACGACGCCACCCGCCTGGCCGGCGGCCAAGTGCTGCTGGTCAACCAGGGCGGCGGGTTGTTTCTCAACGGCGAGCAGACCGGGGTGGCGCTGCTGCCACTGGGCACGCCCTTGGGTAAGCCTGTTTCAAGTGTGATCGAGGCCGCCGATGGCAGCCTGATCGTTGCCGGTTTCACCGGGCTGCAGCGTCTTGCGCAGCCATCCACTGCCGCTTCGGAGTGAGGTTATGACGTCCCCTGGTAATTTCCCCCAGTCCCCCGCGAATGCGTTCGATGACTTTGATCCGCGTTCCGGCTCGGTGCTCGAGCGAGCACTGTTCAACCATCGCCTGTGGGTGTTGCTGCTGTGCCTGGCGACCACGCTGGTGCTGGGTTGGCAGTCCAGTCGTGTCGAGCTCAATGCCAGTTTCGAAAAGATGATCCCCACCCATCATCCCTATATCGCCAACTACCTTGAGCACCAGAAGGAACTGAGCGGGCTGGGTAACGCGGTGCGCATCGCGGTGGTGAACAAGCGGGGCGACATCTACGACAGCGCCTACCTCAAGACCCTGCAGGCGTTGAGCGACAAGATCTATCTGCTGCCCGGTGTCGACCGTGCGTACATGAAGTCGCTCTGGACGCCGGCCACGCGCTGGGTGGCGGTGACCGAAGCGGGCCTGGACGGTGGGCCGGTCATTCCGGATAACTACGATGGCGGCGCCGCCAGCCTCGCGGCATTGCGACGCAACGTGCAACTGTCCAACGAAATCGGCCAGTTGGTGGCGTTTGACCAGGCATCGAGCATCATCCATGTCCCCCTGTTGCAGCGCACGCCCGACGGCCAGCCGTTGGACTACACCAAGCTGTCGCAACAACTGGAGTCGTTGCGTAGCCAATACCAGAGCGACAGCATCGACATTCGTATCACCGGTTTTGCCAAGAAAGTCGGTGACCTGATCGCCGGCCTGCGGCAGATCCTGATGTTCTTTGCCGTGGCGATTCTGATCACCGCCGTGGTGCTCTACTGGTATACCCGCTGCATCCGCAGCACTTTGCTGGTGGTGTTCTGCTCGTTGGTAGCGGTGGTCTGGCAGCTCGGCCTGCTGCCGCTGCTGGGCTATCAACTGGATCCCTATTCGGTGCTGGTGCCGTTTCTGGTGTTTGCCATTGGTATGAGCCATGGCGCACAGAAGATGAACGGCATCATGCAGGACATCGGCCGCGGCATGCACCGTGTGGTGGCCGCGCGCTTCACGTTCCGCCGGCTGTTTCTCGCCGGTCTCACCGCGCTGCTTTGCGACGCGGTCGGTTTTGCGGTGCTGATGATCATCAAGATCCAGGTGATCCAGGACCTGGCGATGATCGCCAGTATCGGCGTGGCCGTGCTGATCTTCACCAACTTGATCCTGCTGCCGGTACTGCTCTCCTATGTGGGCGTCAGCCGCCGCGCCGCGCGGCTGAGCCTGAAAAGCGAGCACGCTGAACAAGCCGGCCAGAATCGCCATGGGTTCTGGCGTTTTCTCGACCTGTTCACCCAGCGTCGCTGGGCGGCGTTGTGCATCGCCTTGAGCCTGGCAGTGGCTACGATCGGCTTCGTGGTCAGCCTGCAATTGAAAATCGGTGACCTGGATGCAGGCGCCCCCGAGCTGCGGGCCGACTCGCGCTACAACCAGGATGACGCGTTCCTGACCCGGCATTACGGCGCCAGCAGCGATCTGTTCGCGGTCATGATCAAGACCCCCGCCAGCGCCTGTTCGCGTTATGACATCCTGAACAAGGTCGATGCCCTCGACTGGCGGTTGCGCACCTTGCCGGGTGTTGATTCGACCAATTCCCTGGCGCTGCTTAACCGCCGCATGCTGGTCGGCCTCAGCGAGGGCAGCCCGAAGTGGTACGAGCTGCAGAACAACCAAGCGATGCTCAACATGGTCACCGCCGGGGCGCCGCGCGGGCTGTACAACGAAGACTGCAGCCTGCTGACACTGTACGTCTACCTCTCCGACCACAAGGCGCAAACCCTGACCCGCCTGGTGGATCACGTCGAACAGTTCGCCGCAGCGAACAATACCGATGAGGTGCAGTTCCTCCTTGCCGCTGGCAATGCCGGGATCGAGGCGGCGACCAATATCGTGGTCAAGCAGGCCAATCGCGAAATGCTGTTCTGGGTCTACGGCGCAGTGATCCTGCTATGCCTGATCACCTTCCGTTCCTGGCGCGCCACGATTTGTGCGGTGATTCCGCTGATGCTCACCTCGATCCTCTGTGAAGCGCTGATGGTCTGGCTGAACATCGGCGTCAAGGTCGCGACCCTGCCAGTGATCGCCCTCGGCGTGGGCATCGGTGTCGACTATGCCCTGTATGTGATGAGCATCCTGCTCGGCCATATGCGCCAGGGCACCAGTCTGTCGGAGTCGTATTACCGGGCACTGCTGTCTACCGGCAAGGTGGTGATGCTGACTGGTGTGACCCTGGCTATCGGCGTGGCCACCTGGATGTTTTCGCCGATCAAGTTCCAGGCCGACATGGGCGTGCTGCTGGCCTTCATGTTCGTCTGGAACATGGTCGGTGCGCTGGTTCTGTTGCCGGCCCTGGCCCACTTCCTGTTACCGAGCAAGCGTGTGAGCAAGGGACAGGCTGAGCCTGAACCCAGGGATGAGACCAGCCGCCTGATGAGTGTGCCGCTGATGCCCGCCCCAGCCGAGGAGGGGGCCAGGGTGCAGCACTCATTGTGCAAGAAAACTTCCGGCCACGATCAGACAGTACCAACGGCGGCTAATCCAGTCGCGCCATAACAACAAGAAAGGACTTTGCCATGCCTCGTATGTATCTGTTCCAGCAGCATCCCTGGCTTGACCTTATCGCCGGCCTGACCGCCTTCGGTACGGCGTTTTGTGCGGCCCAACCATCGGAGGTGCGCGATGAGCGTTGAACGCCAGGCAGGCTTGCCACAGGCGTTGTTACTGTTGCTCGGCAGTTGCCTGCCGGTGCTCGGCGCGGTGCTGCTGGCACCTATACTGCCGCGTATGCAGGAGCACTTCGCCGATACACCGGGTGTGGCCGTGCTGGTGCCCATTGCCCTGACGCTACCGGCGTTGATGATTGCTCTGTTGGCACCCTTCGCCGGGATCATCGCCGACCGGCTCGGGCGTAAGCCGTTGCTGATCGGCGCGATGTTTCTTTACACCCTCTGTGGTGTGTTGCCGCTATGGCTGGAGTCACTACAGGTCATCGTTATCAGCCGCGCCGGCATCGGTTTGGCCGAGGCGGCGATCATGACCTGCTGCACCACGATGATGGGTGACTACTACAGCGGCGCGCGACGTGAACGCATGTTCGCCCTGCAAATGGTTGCGACTTCGCTGTCGGCGGCGATTTTCATTGCCGTCGGCGGCGTGCTCGGCGAGCACGGTTGGCGCACACCGTTTGCCCTGTATGGGCTAGGGCTGGTGTTTCTGCCGCTGATGGGCTGGTTGCTGTGGGAGCCGCGCGCGCATGTCGCAACAACGACAACGGTGAGCAGGGCATTCCCCTGGCGGGCCTTGGCACCGTTGTATGTCCTGTCATTCCTTGCTGGCTTGAGCCTGTTTGTCGTGCCGGTACAAGTCGGTTATCTGCTCAACCTGCTGCATGTCGAAGGGTCGCAGCAGATCGGTATGACCATGGGCGCCAGTCAGCTCGGCGTACTCGCCGGCGCCCTGAGTTTCCGTCTGTTCAGTGGCGTACCGGCGTACCGGCAGATGCTCCTGGCCTTCGTCGCGGCCGGTATCGGTGGCGGACTGATGTCGGTGGCCGACAGTCATGGGCTGGTGGTAATCGCCGTACTGATCAACGGCCTGGGCATTGGCCTGATGATGCCGACCCTGCTCACCTGGATCATGGCCCAGGTCGACTTTCAGCAGCGCGGCCGCGCTGCCGGCGGCTTCACGTCGATGTTCTTTGCCGGCGAGTTCGCCAGCCCGCTGGTGGTGCTGGCTATCACCGGTGGGGTGAGCAGCGCTTTGCCAGCCGCGCTGGGGATTGTGGCAGGCCTTCAACTATTGGTGGCCCTGGCTTGCCTTCGGCTGCGTGGCAGTGGGGCGGTTTTTCCTACCGTTGTCGCCGCAGACCCTGATAGCTGAGCTGCACATCAAACCCTGCCTCAGATTCAAGACGGCCATTGATCAAAATAAGAAAAACGAGGAGAACATCATGAATTATTTGCTCAACACCTGGTACATCGCCGGGTGGGTAGACGAGCTTGCGCAAGGGGCGCTTCTTGGGAGAACCATTGTCGAGCAACCCATTGTGTTCTTTCGCGATAGCCAGGGCACAATCCAGGCTATCGCTGATCGCTGTCCTCATCGTTTTGCCCCGCTGCACATGGGCAAAATTGTCGGCGACAGCGTTCAATGCCCGTACCACGGCTTGCGTTTCGACGGCAGTGGCCAATGTACTCACAATCCCCATGGTGAAGGGAATATCCCCAAGGCCGCCTGTGTTCGCTCGTTCCCTGTCGTTGAGCGCCATGCGGCGATCTGGGTCTGGCTTGGCGATCCTACACGGGCCAGCGATGCGCTGATCCCCGACTTTTCTTTTTTTGAGCAGGCTCCGCCCCATGCCAAAGGTAATGGGTACTTGCCAACCCGCGCGCACTACGAGCTGCTGTCCGATAACATCATGGATCTGAGCCACGTTGATTTCCTGCACCCCGATACGCTGGGTGGCGGAGCGTTGTCACGCACACGCGCAAACATCGAGGAGCTGCCCAACGATCGTGTGCGCATCAGTTGGTGGGCACCTGATGACGTCCCTCCACCGGCTTTTAGCGCTCATCTTGAAGACCCGACTCGAGCAGACGTCTGGGCCGAGGTCATATGGCAAGCGCCTGGCCTGATGCTGCTGAGCAGTGGCGCCACTCCTCCAGGGCGCCCCAGGGAAGAGGGGCCCTCTACATGGAACCTGCATCTGATGACGCCGCAGGACGCGACGAATACCCATTACTTCTTTGCCAATACGCGCAGTTTCGAGCAGGACAATGCGCAGCTGAATGCCTTCGTTCAGAACATGTTGATCGGTATTTTCGCCGGTGAAGACAAACCCATGGTCGAGGCTCAACAGCGTCAGATTGGCGAGGTTGAACTGCTTGGCCTTAACCCGGTACTGCTTCCCGTCGATGCAGGTGCGGTGCGTTGCCGACGTGTTCTGCGCAGATTGATCGATGCCGACCAGTCAGTGGGTACCGAGCGATGATTGAGGTCGTTGTTACCAACAAGCGTCGCGAAGCCGAAGGCATTTACAGCTTCGAACTGGCCGCGATTGACCATCGCCCTCTGCCTGCTTTCAGTGCTGGCTCGCATATCGACGTGCACCTGCCCAATGGCTTGGTGCGCCAGTACTCGCTATGCAATCACCCCGAAGAGAACCACCGCTATCTGCTGGGTGTTCTGCTCGACCCTGTGTCCCGTGGCGGTTCCAAGGCCATGCACGAACTGGTGCAGGAAGGTAGCCGGCTGCGTATCAGCGAGCCCCGCAACCTGTTCCCACTGCAACATGCAGCGGGGGCCAGCGTGCTGTTCGCCGGCGGTATCGGTATCACGCCGATTCTTTGCATGGCCGAGCGCCTGGCCCAGATCGGCGCTGTTTTCGAACTCCACTACTGCGCCCGCTCAACTGAGCGAATGGCCTTTGTCGAGTACATCCGCCATTCGACATTTGCCGATCGTGTGCATGTCCATGTGGACGATGGCGAGGATTCTCAGCGTCTCGACGCCGCTCGGGTTTTATCCATGCCTGCCGACAACCGTCACCTGTATGTCTGTGGCCCTAACGGCTTCATGGAACACGTGCTCGGTACTGCGCGCGAGCATGGCTGGACCGAGGCGCAATTGCACCGTGAGTACTTTGCCACCGCAGCTGTCCCGGCCAGTGAGGCGGGTGGTTTTGAGGTGCAGTTGGCCAGTACGGGGCTGTGTCTCCAGGTACCTGCCGATCGCAGTGTGGCGCAGGTGCTGCTCGAGGCCGGCATCGACATCCCTTTGTCTTGCGAGCAGGGCATCTGTGGCACCTGTATGACTCGCGTACTGGAGGGCGAGCCGGACCATCGCGACATGTTCTTGACCGATGCCGAGAGAGCCCGCAACGACCAGTTCACGCCTTGCTGCTCTCGTGCCAGGAGCGCACGACTGGTTCTCGATCTTTAAGGTTTTTTTTATGAATCAATCCCTACCCGCTGCGCACCATTCTTTCTCGAAGCCCGTTCGCAAACTGATTGAGGAGTCGAACATGCAACAACTTCCTGGTTTCAAACGAGTGGTCACCGGGCACGATGCCCAGGGCCAGGCGGTGGTCGCGCTCAGCGGACCGACGCCCAATAGCTTCCCGCTCAAGGCAGTACCCGGCACAGTCTTCCATGAGATCTGGAACAGTGGCGCCAGCCCGGCCGTGCTGGATAACGGCGACGACCCCACCAGCAAGCCGCTTCAATTGAGTCCTGCACCGCTGGGCAGTGTCATCCGCGTGGTGGATATTCCGCCTGACAGTGTGCAGAACCAGGTCAGTGCCGAGGATGCCGCGGCGGCCTTCGCCGAAATTGGCCAGGCCCATGCCGGTACGGGGCAGGCCGATTCCAAACACAAGTTGATGCACCGCACCGAAACGCTCGATTACGGCGTGGTCACGGAGGGCGAGGTCTGGCTGGTGCTGGATGGCGAGGAGGTGCATCTCAAGCGCGGTGACATCGTCGTGCAGCGAGGTACAAATCACGCCTGGAGTAATCGCACCGAGCAGATGGCACGCATGCTGTTCGTCCTGCTCGATGGCCGCTTCGCCTCTGAGCTGCAAGGAGAACACGCATGAAGCTGAGTACCCTCAAGAATCACAGCCGCGACGGTCGCCTGCTGGTGGTATCACGCAACTTGGCCTGGGCGGTGGATGCCAGCGATATTGCCGCGACGCTGCAGGATGCCATCGATCATTGGTCCAGTGTCGAGACCGCTTTGCGCGTGCGATATGACGCCTTGAATGAAGGATCGCAGGCCGGTGCCTTTGCCTTCGATCCGCAACAGGCTGCTGCACCGTTGCCGCGTGCCTGGCAGTGGTTGGATGCTTCGTCTTTCCTCAGTCATGGGGAGCGTATGCAGAAGGCTTTCGCGCTTGATTCAATCGAAGGCGTTGAACACACCCCACTGATGTATCAGGGGTGCGGCGATGATTTCCTAGGCCCCCACGACGACATCGTTCTACCGAGTGAAGCGCATGGCATCGACTTCGAAGGTGAGTACGCGGTGTTGGTCGATGACGTGCCCATGGGCTGCTCGGCAGAAGAGGCCACAAGCCATATTCGACTCATTCTGCAAGTCAACGATGTCAGCCTGCGAGCGCTCGGGCCACGAGAAATGAAGACAGGCTTTGGTTTTATCCAAGCCAAATCCTCATCAAGTTTTGCGCCGGTGGCGATTACCCCTGACGAGTTGGGCGAAGTCTGGCGTGATGGGCGTGTGCATCTGCCGCTGCGGGTGGATTGGAACGGTCAGTGGTTTGGTCATGCCCATGGGGGCGCCATGCATTTTGGCTTTCATCAGTTGATCGCTCACGCGGCGCTGACCAGGCGCCTCAGGGCGGGCTGCCTGATAGGTTCCGGCACCGTTTCCAATGCCGATCCCAGCGTTGGCGCTGCCTGCATCGCCGAACGTCGTGCCGTTGAGATGATTGAGCAGGGTGCGCCACAGACGCCCTTCATGCGCTTTGGTGACCGCGTGCGCATGGAAGTGTTCGATCCGCAAGGGCAGTCGGTATTCGGGGCGATAGACCAGCGTGTCGTATGCGGAGGCATCCCATGCGCGTGATGATTACCGGAGCCAATGGTTTTGTCGGGCGGGCGTTGGTGAAACGATTGCTCGAAACAAATGAATTACAAGGCCGGTCGATCAGCGCCTTGATACTGCTGGATAGAGAGTTGGTGGGGTTTGCTGAAGATAAGCGCCTGCGCCGGCATTGCGGCAGTGTGACCGACGCCGCGTTATTGCGTCGCGCGCTGGCCGATGGCATCGATGTGGTTTTTCACTTGGTCAGTATCCCGGGTGGGGCAGCCGAGCAGCACTATTCACTGGGTTATCAGGTCAACTTGCTGGCAAGCCTGGAGTTGCTTGACCAGTTGCGTGAACAGCCTGGCGCGCCGGTGCTGGTGTATGCCAGCAGCGTGGCGGTGTACGGTGGCGACCTGCCGGCGCGCATGGATGAGCGTGCTGTGCCGCGCCCGCAGTTGAGTTACGGTACGCATAAGGTGATGGTGGAAATGGCGCTCAACGACCTTGTCCGCCGAGGCGAGGTGGACGGTCGTGTCGTGCGCCTGCCCGGCATTGTCGCTCGTCCACGTGAACCCAATGGACTGCGTTCGGCTTTCATGAGCGATCTGCTGCACGCCTTCGCCGAGGGCCAGCCGTATTGTTGTCCGGTTTCGCCGCAGGCGCAGGCATGGTGGATGTCCGTGAGATGTTGCGTGGATAACCTGTTGCGGGCCGCCGAACTGCCGGCCGCCAAACTCGGCGAGTCACGCGTCTGGCAATTACCGCTGTTGCACCTGTCGATTGCTCAGGTCATCGATGCCCTGGCCACTGCCTACGGTCAGGAGCGCCGTGCGTTGATCAGCTTCGCACCGGACGCTGGACTGGAAGCGTTGTTCGGCAATTTCCCTGCGATGAAAACCCCCCAATCCCGTGCCCTTGGCTTTCGTCATGACGGCTCTGCCGGCGCCTTGATACGGAATAGTTTGAACCCTGCTACCCCGATGCGCCGTGCGCGTGGGCGGATGACTCCAGGAGTGACCGAAAATGCAATCAACTAAACGCCGTCTGGTGGACCTGTCCGTTACCCTGGACAACAATCCGTACACTGATCCACCGCCGTTGCTGCCGAAAATCGACTACATGGACCACCAGCAAGGCTGGCCGGAGATGGCGGCGATGTTTCCCGGGCTGGCCAAGGAGCAGCTGCCTGGCAATGAGTCCTGGGCCGCTGAACGCCTGGAGATCACTACTCACAGCGGTACGCATATGGATGCCCCCTGGCATTACGCCTCGACGACCGATGGCGGAAAGCCGGCTTTCGGCATCGACGAGCTGCCGTTGGACTGGTGCCTGCAACCCGGCGTGAAGCTGGATTTTCGTCATTTACCAGATGGCCATGTGGTCAGCGCCGCCGAAGTGCAAGCTGAGTTGGAGCGCATCGATCATGTGCTACAACCGCTGGATATTGTCCTGGTCAACACTCGCGCCGGTGCGCTGTTTGGCCAGCCGGGCTATCTGGATGCCGGGGTTGGCATCGGCCGTGAAGCCACATTGTTTCTGCTGGAGCACGGCGTGCGCGTGGTCGGTACCGATGCCTGGAGCTGGGATGCGCCATTCAAGTACACACGCGAACGCTTCGCGGCCACTGGCGACGCCTCGATCATCTGGGAAGGACACAAGGCCGGACGCGACATCGGCTACGGTCAGATGGAGAAACTAGCCAATCTGGAATGCTTGCCGGCCCATGGTTTCCAGGTGTCCTGTTTCCCCTATAAGATCAGGAACGCCTCGGCCGGTTTCGTCCGCGCCGTGGCGATTTTCGAGGAATGAGCGTGCCTGCGGACGGTGGAAAAAAACGCGGTAGCCTCTCGCAGGGGCTTGAGGCTCTGCTGTCAGAGCACATTTTTGAGGGACGACTGCGTGGCGGTGAAAAGCTACCCACCGAGGCGGCCCTCATGCTTGAGCATGGGGTCAGCAGAACGGTAGTGCGCGAGGCAATGTCTCGTCTACAGGCCGCTGGAATGGTTGAGACACGCCATGGTATCGGCACGTTTGTGCGGGGTAGCGCTCTATCGCTGGGGGCATTCATCGACCCGACTACGATCGGCATCATCATTGATTCGCTGGCTATCATGGAGTTTCGAATCGGTCTTGAGGTAGAAGCAGCCGGGCTCACCGCGCAACGACGTACCCCAGATCATTTGAGTGAGTTGCGGGCGCTTCTCGATCAGCTTGGACAGCCTGCAGTCAGCGTCAATGACCGGGCAGCGTTGGATTTTCAGTTCCATTTGAGCATTGCGCAGGCGACAGGGAATCACTACATCGCCAACACACTTCGTAACCTCGGCGTCGTCATCATTCCGCGCAGCCGCCTGGATTCTGCTCGTCTTTTTCACGATGAGCCTTTGCACTATGAACAGCGCATGCTCAGCGAGCACGAACAGATTTATGAGGCAATCTTGAATCAGGACCCTGAATGCGCGCGCGCTGCCATGCGCTTGCATCTTCATGATAGTCGCGAGCACCTGCATCAGGTGCACGAAGAGCTGGAGGGAGGGTAGGGGGCTGTTTTGATGTTTTATTCAGGTAGGGGTGTGATCGACGTCTGGATCTCGAGACGAACCGGGGAACGGATGATATGCACAACAATAAGAACTTTCAGGATGCCCATGTGCTCGACCCCACAGCGCAGCCTGCGGCCACTGCTTTGACGATTGTCGATCCTCGATGGATATTGTTCGTACGGGTCGCAGCAGCTGGAAGTCTCAGTAAAGCGGCTGTTTTACTGGATATGCCTCAGTCCATGGTGAGTCGAAATATTGCTCAGCTCGAAACGCAATGTGGCGAGCGACTGTTTCATCGTACCGGACGTGGGGTGGTCCTGACTGAGTTTGGGGAGCACTTGCTGCCTTGTGTATCGAGTCTTCTCGCCGACGCTGAAGGCCTGGCCGATGACATTCGTAACCGGCGTGGAAAACCGGTGGGGGAGGTGGTCGTAGGGATGCTGCCTTCTGCGGTACGTCGGTTTGCCGGTACGCTTTTTGCGGCAGTGCAAGCGCAGATGCCGGGTGTGCGATTACACCTGATCGAGGGCGCGAGTGCTCAACTCGAAGAGCAGTTGCATGATGGTCGTCTCGATATGGCATTGGTACTGCGCGAGAATGAAGCAAGCATCGGTGAGGCGTATTTACTGGCCAGGCTGCCTCTGCATTTGGTAGGGCCCGCCACCGATCCAGTCTTCGGTAAGCGAGATATCGCATTAAAGCAGTTATCCGGATTGCCACTGGTGGTACCGGGGCGTCCCCATCTGCTGAGAGCCAGGCTCGATCACCTGGCGATCGAGCATTCCATGGAGTTGTGCGTGGCCGTAGAAGCCGACTCCGTCCAGCTCCAGTACGAGGTCGTTGCGGCGGGCGGAGGCTATGCGATTGCCTCGGTGCTACCGGGCTCGCTGGATCAACGACTGATGTCATCGCGCATTGTCGAGCCCGTTCTTGAGCGCTTTGTCGTGCTTGTCGACTCTCCCCGCCGTCCTGTGACCCGTGCCTCCCGTGAGGTACGACGGTTGATCTGTAATCTGGCCATGCCATCGATTTGAGCGATAGCTGCTTTCGACTCCGAGCAGTATCCGGCGTGGTGCGCGCCTCGTAGGGTGTCAGTCAATCAATGGCTGATACCCGATTGCGAGGTTAGTGAAATGCATGACTCCCAAGTGCCCCAAGTAATTACCCCGACGCTCTTTCTCAGTGACGCTGATATTGCCTCGCTCGTTGACTGGCGCGCAGCCGTTGCCGCGCTCGCCGAGGCTTATGCCTGCCCCACATCGGATGCCATGGTGCCGCCTCGATCCATGGCGCGGGGAGACGGTATCTGGCTGCGCAGTTTGACCGCTGTGCCACCCGCTGGCGGCCATATGGGATGCAAGTTGATTGCGGCCTCCATGAGGGCTCGTTGCGCCAGCTATCTGATTGCATTGTTCAATCAGCAAACCATGACGCTTAGCGCATTGATCGATGGCAACCGGGTGACGGGTTTACGCACCGCTGCAACGGCCGCACTGGCGGTAGATCTACTGGCGCCTCAGCGGGCACTGCGGGTTGGCGTGATTGGTGCGGGGTTTGAAGCGCGTGGCGCGCTTGACTGCCTTAAGGATGTGCGGGATGTGGCCCATGTGCGGGTGTTCAGCCCAACGCCCGTGAGCCGTGAGCGCTTTGCCGAAAGCTTCAGGCCTGCGCTGGATATACAAGCGGTGAACAGTGCGCATGAGGCGGTACAGGACTGCGATGTAGTGATTTGTGCCGCACGCAGCCGTGACGAGTCTCCCGTATTGCAAGGGGCGTGGCTTCCTGCGGGCGTAACGGTCGTGTCACTGGGTTCCACCTTGCCTGAGCAAAGGGAGGTTGACCCGGTCACGATGGATCGCGCCGTCTGCATCGTCGCTGATATGCCGCAGGAGGTGCTTCACGATACTGGCGACGCGATTGCTGCGATCAGTGCTGGCATTAATGTCGCCGAGAAATTAGTACCGCTGGCGGATCTGGTAGCGGGTCGTGTCTATCCGCGTCGGAACGAAAGCGACATCGTCCTCTACAAGTCGGTTGGCTCGGCTCTGCAGGATGTCGTCATTGCACAAGCGCTGTACGAGCGCGCCAAGCAACAAGGCCTCGGTATCGAGCTGCCTGTCAGCATTGTCCCTGTCTCGAAATAAACCCTCCACTGTTTGAAGGAAGTCATCATGGCCACTTACAAGAAAGCTGATGCCCGTGCCTGGGCGCGTGAAAACCTGGTGGGCTGCTCGGCTGTCACCATCCCAAGCTTCAGTGCTGATCTGAAGCGTCTCAATGAGCGTGGCATACGCCACGACATCGAACATACGGTTGGACTGGGTTACAGCAGCACATTGCTGTGCAGTGAGCTTGCGATCTCTGCACAGGAAAACGCTCAATTTACCGCCTGGGCTCGTGAGTCGGGGAAAAACCTGATCCTGTTCTTCCACGCGGCTTTTGGCACGCTTGCGGAGAACATCGAGGCGGTGAAACTCGCCGAGAAAGCCGGTGCCGACATCGTCCTGCTCTCCTATCCACCGCAGTTCTGGCCGACCAGCGAGCAGGAAATCTACGACTACACCAAGTCATTCTGCGACGCGACGGACCTTGCCGTCATGTTGTTCCCGATTCCGCTATGGGGCTTTGAACGCGTGCATCCGGCGGGTATGTCGCTGGAGTTGGTCCGTCGTCTGTTGGCCGATTGTCCAAATATCGCGGCCATCAAGTCGGAGCAAGGGTTTCCGCTGCCGGCGGGAATTTGCGAGATGTACTACCACTTCCGTGATCAGGTCGTGATCAGTTGCCCGATCGAAGGCGATGCAATTCCCTTGATGAGCCTGATGAAGCTGCAGTTTTCCGGCACCAGCAACACCGCCTGGATGAGCGACTACTACCCGAAAGCTTTCGAACTGGCACGCACGGGTCGGTTCGAGGAGGCGATGGAACTGTATTGGAAGGTCAATCCGGCGCGCACTGCCAATGGCGCCGCCGCTCAGGCGTATGCGGGCGGTACCGGGGTGCTCAATCGCACGATGTGGAAATACCAGGACTGGCTGGCCGGATTCAACGGCGGCCCACTGCGTGCCCCTGCGATGCGTGTGCCGGATCGCCTCATGAAGTCTCTGCGTCAAGGGCTGGTTGCGGCGGGTCTGCCGGTGACTTCGGATCCTGACAGCGCCTTCATGATCGGGCGTCACCCTTGCTGATTACGAGGATTGCAAAGTGAAGCATTTACTAAAAGATCCCACGCTGTGGTGTACCGGAGCCTGCATCGGTGGAGAGTGGCTGAACGAGACGCCGCACGGTCAGTACACGCTGCGTAATCCGGCGGATCAAGCGGTGCTCATCGAGCTGCCGCGCTGCCGCACGCCCGAAGTACGCCGTGCGATTGATGCTGCGCATGAGGCCTTTGGTCCATGGCGACGCTTGACGGCGAAACGCCGTGGCGAGGTGTTGCGCCGTTGGTATGAGTTGATGGTCGAACATCGTGAGGATATTGCCACGCTGATTACCCTGGAGGAGGGTAAGCCACTGGACGAGGCGCGTGGTGAAGTCGATTACGCCGCCTCCTTCGTGCGATGGTTTTCGGAAGAGGCCACGCGAGTGCGCGGTGATCTGATCCCTGGCGTGAGAGAAACTCAGCGTATCGTCGCATTGCGCGAGCCCATCGGGGTCTGCGCCGCAATCACGCCGTGGAACTTCCCGGCCGCCATGATCACCCGCAAGGCGGCTCCGGCGCTCGCAGCGGGTTGCACGATGGTGGTAAAACCGGCAAGCCAGACACCGATGACGGCGCTTGCGCTCGCCGAACTAGCCCAGCGCGCTGGAGTACCCGCCGGTGTCTTCAGCGTGATCACCGGTAATGACACCCGAGACATCGCGGGCGAACTCACGGCCAACCCGTTGGTGCGCAAGCTCACGTTTACCGGCTCTACTGAAGTTGGTCGGCTGCTGTTGGCGCAAGCGGCGCAAACCGTCAAGAAATGCTCGATGGAGTTGGGTGGCAATGCGCCCTTCATTGTTTTTGATGATGCTGACCTTGATGCCGCCGCCGACGGGGTGATGTTGGCCAAGTTTCGCAACGGCGGCCAGTCATGTATCGGCGCGAATCGGGTGTTGGTGCAGTCTGGGGTTTATGACGCACTGGCCGAGCGTATTGTCGAGCGAGTGGCACGGCTTAAAGTGGGGAACGGTCTGGAACCCGGTGTACAGGTGGGGCCGTTGATAGATGAAGCTGCGGTGCAGAAATCCCAAGCGCTTGTAGATGATGCGCTGGCGCAAGGTGCCCGACTGTTGTCCGGCGGTGCCCGTCATGCAATGGGGGGAGGGTTCTTCCAGCCCACGGTGCTTGCGGATGTCACACATACGATGAGGATTGCGCAGGAGGAGATCTTCGGCCCGGTCATGCCACTGTTGCGTTTCGAGAGTGAGGATGAGGCGATCACGATGGCGAATGACAGCGAGTATGGCCTTGCCGCTTATCTGTTCAGCTGTGATGCGGCGCGCATCTGGCGTAACGCCGCACGCATTGAGTCAGGCATGGTCGGGATCAACTGCGGTTTGATATCGAATGAGGTCGCACCCTTCGGTGGCGTGAAGCAGAGCGGTCTTGGGCGAGAGGGATCTCACCTTGGGATCGACGAATTCCTTGAGGTGAAATACCTCTGCTGGGATGGCCTGGAAAGCGTTTGAAATGATGTAGTCGAGCACGGACGGAGGCCGATGGATTGCGGTTCATATGAGCCGCATTTCGTCGGTTTCCTGTATTTATAGGTGCGAGGTTGCTTATCGCGCAGGCTGACAAAACCTGGTTCTGCCGCAAAGGCAGACACCCCGAGCAATCGGACAGGCTTACCCTCCGACACCCATCACCTCCAGCGATACCTCGGATTGTGGAAAGCGATTTCAGCGCTGATATCCGATTCGATAGTCTCGTCGTTGATCCGGCATTGTTAATCGGAATTTCATGAGTCTGCGGCATTGAGTCGATAGCGCTGCAGAACTCGTCGGTGCGCAATGCAATGTCAGCCCGATTGAAATAAGAATAATTAGGAGAGCGTGATGATTGCAGCAGTCAATAAGGTCCTGGTTATCGGAGGAGGGTTTTCCGGTATGACAGCGGCTATCCAGCTTGCCCGTCAGGGAGTGGAAGTAGATCTGGTTGAAATAGATCCTTTGTGGTGTCCTCTGGGGGCTGGTATTACGCTCAGTGGGCCGACGTTGAGAGCGCTTGATACGGTCGGAATCCTTGAGCGGGTGGCCAACGAAGGGTATTTGTCGACCGATTTCGATGTATTTTCACCAGCAGGCGACCTGATCGTGCAGTTGGCGCTCCGACCTCCAGTCAGCAATAAACAGATTCCCTGTGGTGGCGGCATCCTGCGCCCAGTGCTGGCTCGAATTTTTGCCGATAAGACGCGGGCAGTGGGCACTAACGTGCGCCTTGGCATTACGTTCGACAGCATCATCGAGCATGAGGATGGCGTTGAAGTATCTTTCACCGACGGGACCTCTGGGCTCTACGACCTGGTCATTGCCGCCGATGGCGTGCATTCGCGGATGCGAAAGGAGTTGTTTCCAGAAGCACCATCGCCAAAACCCATTCACCAGAGTGTCTGGCGTGCGGTGCTGAAGCGTCCGCAGGAAATCGTACGTCCCAGTCATTGGCTCGGACGCACCAAGGTCGGCGTCAATCCGATTTCCGCAACGCATATGTATATGTTCCTCATGGAAAGCCGCGAGTTTTCCGAGTGGATTGATCCGGCCAATTGGGCAAGCGAAATGGCGCGTCTTCTGGGTGAGTTCCCAGCCCCGATCCTGCAAACGCTTGTGCCGCAACTGTACGAGCCGGGAGCCAACATCGACTATCGCCCGCTGGCCAACCTGTTGGTACCGTTGCCATGGCATAAAGGCCGCATCGTGATGATTGGGGATACGGTGCATGCCACCACGCCACATCTGGCTTCCGGGGCTGGAATTGGAATTGAGAGCGCCATCGTGCTCGCCGAAGAACTGTTCGCTGATAGCGACCTACAGGTTGCCCTGAGCCGGTTCGAAGCGCGGCGTTGGGAGCGTTGCCAACTGGTGGTCGAGAATTCTGCACGTCTGTGCGAAATAGAAAAAAGTGGCGGTGACAAGGAAGAGCATGCTCAGATCATGCGAGAGTCCACTGCTACGCTGGCTGAGCCTATCTGAGTTATCGAGACCCTTCGGCTGGATGGGGGGAGGCTAGCGATGCACCCTGAAAAAGAAGGTGTAAAAGCGACCTTGAATCGCTTCAACATCCAGTTCGAAGATTGGTCGTGGTCGGTTTAACAGAAGTCCTGCTTGCCGTAAATCCGGGAAACCCTTCCGGAATCAAATCCACGCCTGCTGCATAATAAATGTCCTTGAGTTTCAATGAGTAGCTGTCCTACATCCGGTGCCCAGTACCAATGTCTATAGTGCGAGCCACCGAACGCAAACGCACTTGGGGAGAACCACCACTGATGTGATGTAGAACAGCCGTCCCATTTATTAAGTTTTTACTGGCACAGATCTAGAATTACAACCTCTTTGACATATACGAAAAAAGATTCTGACGATAGCGCGACCCCTTCGTCAGAAAGCTGTTGGAACAGTGATCTCTGATACTGACGAAAAATAAAAAGATCGGCTTCATTTTCAAACCACATGCTAGAAGCGCCTTCGTATACCGCTATGTTTGGCCCGAAATAGGATGTCACTCTGTCACCTTCGGGGAGATATCTGGAACGAACATGCCTACGTAGCGCATTTTGGAAATTTGGGTATTTACTGGCGATAGCATCGTGTGCTGAATCCCAAGCTGTGAAAAAGGTATCAAGGTTCACAGTTGGGTTCTTTTTTATGAAGATGATCGCCTTCCATTTGAGGGGAGCAGTACCTGCATCGGATGTCTCTACGTCATCCATCAACTGAGCTGCTTGGTTAGACAGGTCAGCGAAATTTTTTGCATCAGGCCCGGTGGTTTGTTGGGTGTATGGATCGCTGAAGGTGTGAATTAAATCTGACATATTGTCAAAAAATAATTCCGTGATGGAGTCTCTGTGAAATGTTTGTGTGTAAGAGATATCGGAGTCAACTCCGAAAGCAGAGTCGATGACGTGATTTTGCACGTATCGTTTGACACCTAAAGGTTTAGCCTGAGCGATTTTTCCATGCTGGTGCTCTATATATTTCAAAAACTCAGCATGAGTCATTCCGGGTTTTCGGCGTACAGCGGCTAGAATCTTAATCATGATGGCTCTCGCGTCCGGTAGGGTTTAACTAAATTGATCTTATCTTTCTAAACATCGGATACGTTTTTTTTAGGCTATATTCACCGTAATACTTTTTTAGAAATGGAAGATAAGACCAAACTTGCCCTCCAAACCAATCAGTGTTTCTGCTAGCAGGTATCACATAAAGACATGCTTGACGAGTCTTCACCTAACTCTTTATGTGCTAGGCCGTGAACACGAATATGCACAAGGTGTCAGTACCCGGGAAGCTGCACTGCGATTCAATCGTGAAAATCATCTGTTTCGTCGCATTGAAACGGGCGGTAAGCCCTTTGTCGCGGCACTAAATGGATTAACCCTTGGAGGCGGGCTGGAGCTTGCCCTGGCGTGTCACCATCGCTTGCTGGTTGACCATCCCAAGGCTTTGGTCGGTTTCCCTCTCCGAAAGTGGGGGCATTACCGGAGTACCAAAGTGACATAAGGTTGTCGATGGCCTCTCGTGCTTACTGCAACAGCATTGACTGGTCTTCGACTGTCCGAAGCTTGTCGTCACTCAGTAGCGGAGACAATGTCCGAACTATGTGCGCGACTGAGAACCGCTCAAGCCTAGAGCTCAATCGCGCCAGCTGTTTGTTATCAATATTGAAGGCTATGCTTCAGCGAGAGAGGGCGGGCATGCTCGCTTAGGCTGACCCGCTTAACCTCAAAATCACGCGGCGCTGCCCATTCCTTGCGCCAACATGATCTCGGCGATGATCGGTACCGGCGTCATCAGGTGAGTGCGCATCATGGTGCTGGCCCGTGGTGCATCGCGCGCCAGAATAGCTTCAACCAGCGCGGCATGTTCCTTGCGTTTCAACGCCAGGGCCTCTTCGGAGAAAACCGTCTGGGTCAGCCAAAGATGGCGGTAGCGTTCGGCCTGATCAAACAGATAACTGCGCGCCTGTAACAGATGCTTTGAGCCGCAACCGACGGCGATAGCGGTGTGGAAAGCCTTGTGCCGTTCGTCCCATACATCCAGGACTTGCTCTCGGGTTTTGACGTCCATAACTTTCGAGAGCTTATGGGACTGGGCAAGGATCTGCGCCTCCCAACCGTCGTCACCACGCTCAATAGCCAAGCCTACTATCATTGCCTCGAGGTTGGCGCGGGCATCGTAAATATCCTGCATTTCTTTCAGCGACATGGGCGCGACCCGGTAGCCCTTCTGGCTGATCACCACTACCAGGTGCTCAGCCACTAATTGTGAAAGCGCTTCTCGCAGTGGGCCAACGCCCATGTCGTAACGCTCCTTGAGGCCACTCATGAGGAGCTTCTCTCCGGGCTTGAAGACACCACGAATGATGTCCTGTTTGAGCCGCTCATACCCGCTGAATGCAGAGTTTTGCTTGGGGGCGAGGCTATCCAAAGGTGCTGCTCCTGAAGTCGACAGGTCTAATCATACCCAAGCATCTGTGATACGAAAAACATAAGACAAAGTTGTGTCTTGTCGCTTAATAATAAAAATGTAGACATTATTAGTTTGTGGCGATATTTTTGATCTGCGCCGGATCCAGATCAATGCTGAATGGCGCTAATCACTACCTTCTACCCAGGAATTGCCATGAACGCCTTTACTCAGATTCAGGACCTTGTGATGCCGCTGCCATCGGAGAGCAAGGGCTTCACCCTCACCCCTTCCAGACAGTCGCCTCGCCTGCTTGAGCTGACCTTCGCCAAGGAAACTGTCGATGCCTTCGTAAGTGCTGTTGCCGAGTGGCCTGTACAGGCTCTGGAGTACAAGTCGTTCTTGCGCTTCCGCGTCGGTCAGATCCTTGACGATCTGTGTGAAGGCACCCTGCGCCCGGTGCTGGTCAACACCATCCTGGACCGAGCCACCGGCGGAATGCTGATCACTCCTGAAGGTCTGTGTGACTTGACCCAAGCTGATGAGATGGTCAAGTTTTCCTCGGCAGTGGCGCACCTGATCGGTCGCTCCAACTTCGATGCCATGAGCGGCCAGTTCTACGCGCGCTTTGCAGTGGTCAACACCGACAATTCCGACAGCTACCTGCGCCAGCCACACCGTGTGATGGAACTGCACAACGACGGCACTTTTGTCCAGGAGCGCACCGACTATGTGCTGATGATGAAGATCGACGAGCAGAACATGGAAGGCGGCAACACCCTGCTTTTGCACTTGGACGACTGGGAAGACCTGAATCACTACTACACACACCCGCTGGCCCGCCGTGAAATGCGCTTTACCGCGCCACCGAGCAAGAACGTGCGTGAAGACGTGTTCCACGCGGTGTTCGACAACGACGCCGAAGGCCGCCCGACCATGCGCTACATCGACCAGTTTGTGCAGCCCAAGGACTTCGAGGAAGGCATCTGGCTGACCGCCATGAGCGAATCCCTGGAAGGCAGCCATAAGAAGGTTTCGATACCGGTGCCGGTCGGCAGCTTTGTGCTGGTCAACAACATGTTCTGGCTGCACGGCCGTGACCGCTTTACTGCCCACCCGGGCCTGCGTCGGGAGTTGATGCGCCAGCGCGGATACATCAGCTACCAGAAGACCATGTACCAACGCGGCCAATAAGGTTTGCCAAGAGCTGAAATGACGAGGGCCACCCCGTGTGGCCCTCGTCGCGCTTCCAACAAAAACGTAATTCAGGTGGGTGCAAGCTAATGGCTGCGTACGACTTCATTATCATCGGTGGCGGCATTGTGGGTATGTCCACGGCCATGCAACTGACCCAGGTTTACCCGGACGCACAAATCCTCCTGCTGGAGAAAGAGTCCGGCCCGGCCAAGCACCAGACCGGCCACAACAGTGGAGTGATCCATGCCGGTGTTTACTACACCCCCGGCAGTCTGAAGGCACGTTTCTGCCTGGAAGGGAACAAGGCCACTAAGGCCTTCTGCGACAAGCACAGCATCCGTTACGACGAGTGCGGCAAGCTACTGGTGGCCACCAACGAGCTGGAAATGCAGCGCATGAGCGCGTTGTGGGACCGCACCGAAGCCAATGGTCTGAGGCGTGGATGGCTGTCGGCCGCCGAGCTGCGCGAGCGCGAGCCGAATATCGTCGGCCTGGGCGGTATCTACGTGCCTTCGAGCGGCATCGTGAACTACGCCGAGGTCACCGCGGCCATGGGCCGCGAATTCGAAGCCGCCGGTGGCGAGATCCGCTACAACAGCGAAGTGGTTGCCATCGACGAGCGTCCGGATGAAGTAGTGGTGCGCACTGACACTCTGGAGCACCACGGGCGTTTCCTGATCACCTGCTCGGGCCTGATGGCTGACCGCGTGGTGCGCATGCTCGGGATCAAGCCCAACTTCATCATCTGCCCGTTTCGCGGGGAGTATTACCTGCTGCCCAAACAGCATAATCAGATCGTCAACCATCTGATTTACCCGATCCCGGATCCGGCCATGCCATTTCTCGGTGTGCACCTGACCCGCATGATCGACGGCACCGTCACCGTCGGCCCCAACGCGGTGCTGGCAATGAAGCGCGAAGGCTATCTCAAGACCGATTTCTCGCTGTCGGACATGTTCGAAACCCTGACCACCCCGGGCATTCTCAAGGTGCTGATGAAGAACCTGCGTCCCGGCCTGATCGAGATGAAAAACTCACTGTTCAAGGGCGGCTACCTGAAGGAAGTACAGAAGTACTGCCCGAGCATCAACAAGAGCGACCTCACCACTTACCCGGCCGGTGTGCGCGCCCAGGCGGTCTCGCTGGACGGCAAGTTGATCGACGACTTCCTGTTCGTCAACACCGCCCGTAGCGTCAGCGTCTGCAACGCCCCGTCGCCCGCAGCGACCTCCGCGATCCCGATCGGCGCATACATCGTCGATAAGGTCCGCGAGCAGCTCGCCAGCACAGGCGTCAGTTTTGTCACCTCCGCCAACTCCACTCGGACCGCCCCGATGGCGGCCTCCGTCGTAACCCGCTAACGAGGAATTTCGCGTGCAACTCAACGATCCGAAACTGTTCCGCCAGCAAGCCTATATCGACGGTGTCTGGGTAGATGCCGACAATGGCCAAACGCTTAAGGTCAACAACCCGGCCACCGGTGAAATCATCGGCATTGTGCCGAAGATGGGCGCGACCGAAACCCGTCGCGCCATCGAAGCCGCCGACAGGGCGCTGCCGGCCTGGCGTGCCCTGACCGCCAAGGAACGCGCCAACAAGCTGCGCAAGTGGTTCGATCTGATGATGGCCAACCAGGAAGACCTGGCCCGCCTGATGACCCTCGAACAAGGCAAGCCGCTGACCGAGTCCCGTGGCGAAATCGCTTACGCCGCCTCCTTTTTGGAGTGGTTCGGCGAAGAGGCCAAACGCGTGTATGGCGACATGATCCCCGGTCACCAGGTCGACAAGCGCCTGATGGTGCTCAAGCAGCCAATAGGTGTCACTGCCGCCATCACTCCGTGGAACTTCCCTTCGGCGATGATCACCCGAAAGGCCGGTCCGGCCCTGGCCGCCGGCTGCACCATGGTCCTCAAGCCGGCTTCGCAAACGCCTTACTCGGCCCTGGCCTTGGCGGAGCTGGCCGAGCGCGCCGGTATTCCGAAAGGTGTATTCAGCGTGGTCACCGGCAGTGCCGGCGAAGTCGGCAGCGAGCTGACCGGTAACCCGCTCGTGCGTAAGCTGACCTTCACCGGCTCCACCGAAATCGGCCGTCAGTTGATGGTCGAGTGCGCCAAGGATATCAAGAAGGTCTCGCTGGAACTGGGGGGCAATGCCCCCTTCATCGTGTTCGATGACGCCGACCTGGACGCCGCCGTCGAGGGCGCGCTGGTCTCCAAGTACCGTAACAATGGCCAGACCTGCGTCTGCGCCAACCGTCTGTATATCCAGGATGGTGTCTACGATGCCTTCGTCGAAAAACTCACCGCGGCCGTGGCCACGTTGAACATTGGTAATGGCCTGGAAAACGGCATCACCACCGGTCCCCTGATCGACACCAAAGCCATGGCCAAGGTCCAGGAGCACATTGAAGACGCTGTCAGCAAAGGCGCTCGTGTGGTTGCCGGCGGCAAGCCGCATGCCTTGGGCGGGACCTTCTTCGAGCCGACCGTGCTGGTCGATGTACCGTGCAACGCCGCCGTCGCCAAGGAGGAAACCTTCGGCCCACTGGCGCCGCTGTTCCGCTTCAAGGATGAAGCCGATGTGATCGCCATGGCCAATGACACCGAGTTTGGCCTGGCCTCGTACTTTTATGCGCGCGACCTGAGCCGTGTGTTCCGCGTGGGAGAGGCGCTGGAGTACGGCATCGTCGGCATCAACACAGGGATCATCTCCAATGAAGTGGCGCCATTCGGAGGCATCAAGGCCTCGGGCCTGGGCCGCGAAGGCTCCAAGTACGGCATTGAGGACTACCTGGAAATCAAATACCTCTGCATCGGCGTGTAATCACGATGGACACTCATCAAGCGTCAAGAGGGGCGGAAATGAACACCCGCCAAAGCCTGCACCAACGCCATATGGCCGTCATTCCCTGGAGTTCCTTAACATGAATCGCTCGTATCTTTCTCTTGCCGAAAAGGATATTCAGCATCAACTGCACCCCTACACCGATGCACGATTGCACCAGGAAGTAGGCCCGCTGATCATCGAGCGCGGTGAAGGCGTTTACGTCTATGACAACCAAGGCAAGCGTTATCTTGAAGCGATGTCAGGCCTTTGGAGTGTGGCGCTGGGTTTCAGTAATGAGCGTTTGATCAAAGCGGCAGAGCAACAGCTACGTAAACTGCCCTTTTATCACCTCTTCAGTCACAAGGCTCACACGCCCAGTATCGAATTGGCCGAGAAGTTGATCGAAATCGCCCCGGTGCCGATGAGCAAAGTCTTCTTCACTAACTCAGGCTCTGAAGCCAACGACACTGTCGTCAAGATGATCTGGTATCGCAATAACGCCATTGGCAAGCCTGGCAAAAAGAAGTTCATCAGCCGTCACAATGCGTATCACGGCATTACTGCTGTCAGCGCCAGTCTGACCGGGCTGCAGGCAAACCAGCGTGGCTTTGATGTACCGCTGCCTGGCTTCTATCACGTCGCCTGTCCGCACCACTATCGCAATGCCAGACCTGGCGAGACCGATGAACAATTTGCTGATCGCCTGGCAACTGAACTGGAAAATATCATCCTTCGGGAAGGGCCGGAAACCGTAGCTGCTTTTTACGGCGAACCGCTGATGGGGGCGGGCGGCGTGATTGTGCCTCCGCGCACCTATTGGGACAAGGTTCAAGCGGTGTGCCGCAAATATGATGTGCTGATCGTCGCGGATGAAGTCATTTGTGGCTTCGGTCGTACCGGCAAGATGTTTGGCTGCGAAACCTTCGGCATCAAGCCGGATGTCATGGTAGTTTCCAAGCAACTATCCTCTTCGTATCAACCGATCGCGGCAGTCCTGATCAACGATAAGGTCTTCGAGGGGATCGCCGATCAGAGCCACACCTTCGGTACTCTGGGCCATGGGTTCACCGGCAGCGGCCATCCGGTTGCGACCGCAGTTGCGCTGGAAAACATAAAGATCATCCAAGAAGAGCGGCTTGTCGAGCACGCCTGCGAGTTGGGCGAACAACTTCAAGCCGGACTGGCTCAATTTACTGATCATCCGTTAGTAGGGGAGGTTAGGGGCTGTGGACTGATCGCAGCTGTGGAGCTTGTTGCGGATCGTCGGACAAAGGAGCCGCTGGATACGGTTGGGAAGCTGGGGCGCTATCTGGCGGGACGTGCGCAGGAGTACGGCATGATCACAAGGGCGATGGGAGATTCGATCGCATTCTGCCCGCCGTTGATTTCCACGAAAGAAGAAATACAGCTCGTGGTTGATATTTTCAGCCGTGCGCTCGACGACACAGACCGCTGGTTTGGCCTGGGTGTCAACCAAAGCATGTGGCATCAGTGGGAGGGCTACACGCACAACTCCTGATAGCGTCGCATCGGTCATCGGCGCGGCGCAGGGTACTGGTCGCGCCACGACCTTCGTTTCGTGAATAAAAATGACTCTTCACGGATTACCGGGAAAGACGCTCTTGATCTTCATGAAAAAGAGTTCGTGTCCCGGTAGTCGTACACCTTACTGTTTGATGAGCATGATTTCTTCCTTTTAATTGACCGGTGTGCATTGACCAACGAACCCGGCTCACAATGCCTCTAGATGAACCTGTTGTTCGGGCTTCTTCAGGTTCTCTGGATTACACAGCAGTAAACAGCTAGCGTGCTTGATAACCTCCAGGTCAAAAGCTGTATTCATGTTCAGCGCAGCGGCCTCGATTTGAGCACAACCCTCTGGATCCATTATTCGAAAAATGATTCGTTCCCGGTTTCGTGAATGCGCGACCACCTGCGGCTACGGAAATGACAGTCCGTCTAGAGGTGGTGTTCTTCCAGTGCCGCGGCGAGTGAACACAGCCTTGCCAAGTCGGTTGAGTTGGTTCTTGTGCAATAGCCTGACAGGATAGGCGGCTGGATGGGGGGGCGATTTTCAACGAAGTGGGGCTGCTTTCGGTAGCGGAGTGCATGGCGGCCTCCAGCCATCCATGGCAGGAGCTTTCATTCGACGGGATTCTTCCTGAAGCGCATGGGTTGAGATTTGGTTCTTCAAACGAAGATGGAGTCTTGATCAACACCTTGGCACAGGCCGCTCCACGACGCTCCAATATGACGATGTGTCGATAAGACTCAGGACTCGACCCTGTTCGTTGTCCAGGCTCAGGGTACCTCGGATCAAATCACCGGCCAGCCAACTCGGTGTGTTAGCCGCCAGCACTCGACCTTCGGCATTGAGTAACAACGCCTCGTTACTGACCCGCATAAGGCTGCGCACGAGCAAGGGTTCCAGGGAGTGCAGAGAAATATCGGCCGCAGCTACACCAATGAAGCGATCTGCGAAAAAAATAGGAACCGAGAAGGCAACGATGTACTGCTCCGTGCCGTACAAATCCACAAACGGGCCGTCTATGGAGGGCTGCCGAGTTTGTTGAGGACGGGTGTACCAAGGCATGTGCAGGTAATCGTAAAAACGGTCACTACGGCTATTAAAATTCAGCGTCAGAGGCTGGATCTCTTCTTTTTGGGTTCGGCACCACCACTCCAGATGCATCTCGCGATCTTCCAGCTCACCAGGAGCGAAGACAACTCCGGCGCCATGAAACTTGAGGCTCTCCGAGTTCAGGATTTGCCGGATTATCGGCAGCAATGGCTTGAGGTCGCCTTGGCTGGGGCGCTTCGTTTTGCAACACAGATGTTCCCAAATGCTCAATACTTGGGCGCTCATATCGTTGAGCCCCTTGAATACGTTACTAATGGAAGCGTTGATCAACGTGGCACATTGGGACAACTCGTTTGCTGACATTTCGTTAGCCATGGCTCTACCTCATGACTCAGAGAAGACAATGCGGTGCCTGCAGTCGACGAGGTATGCGACGCCGAGCTGCATAGCGAGCGAGTAATTCAGCAAGTTTCGTTCCATTCATAAGTCGCCTTCTGCCATTTGTTGTAGTCGTAGGGTGCTTAGGCGGCGAACGCCTCGTGTTACATGTGCTTCTGCCAGTGCGCCGGCCAGATTGGCGTCGTTCGCTACGATGGCTTCCAGGATAGCCCTATGTTCCCGTTCGATGGTCTGTGGGTCCGGTTGACCGGCAAACTGCAGCCATAACAGTTCCCCAAGTTCCGCCTGCAAGCGCGCTTCGCTGTGCGTCAGGCGCACAGACTGCGCTGCCACGGCTATTTCGATATGGAATCTGGCGTCGGCTCGTCGGCGGTCTCGCCGCTCTTTAGCGTTGGCCAGAGCGTCGACAAAGCTGCTCAGTCTTGCATGTTGCTCAGGCCCGGCGCGCTGAGCCGCCAGTCGGGCGGCCGCGCCTGAAATGGCAGCGTGTTCATCGGCGAGGTCGCGCAGTTCAAGCGTGCTGATTTCACGAAGTTGATCGAACAGAGACTGATCTGAGGTTTGCGGCGCGGCGCAGATGAAGCTCCCGCCGCTGCGTCCGCGACGGGTTTCGATAACCCCGCGCTCGCGCAAGACCGCCAGCGCGTCTCGCAGGGTGACCGTTGCAACGCCGAGTTGTGTGGCCAGGACACTTTCATTGGGGAGCTGTTCGCCTTCTGTGAACAAACCCAGATCGATCATTTCTATCAGGCGACGGGTAACAGACTCCGTTTTACCTTCCTGGTTAAGGCGTATGAGGCTTGATGTAGGGCTCATGGTTGATTCATTCATGGGCGGCGCCGTTTTACGCCTGTGGCAATAGTCCGATGTAGCGTCAAGCGCGTCCGGATGTGTGTTTCTTTTAAAATTCTATTTCATATTTAATATTGTTTTTGTGCGTGTTCGTATGGTGATACTAGAGTTTTAACGCATAAAAAGTCAAAAAAATCACCTTCAATCCGCTTTTTCGGGGTTCTCATGGATTAAAAGATATGGTTCCATAGGTTTAAGGCGATTTGAGATCGCATCCATCCGAACCCAGGAGCACTTTTAACCATGAGTCAGTTGACCCGATCAGAGTGGGAAGCCAGAGCCAAGGCGCTGAGCATCGAAGGGCGAGCCTTTATCAATGGCAAATATGTGTCGGCCAGTTCAGGTGCAACCTTCGAGTGCATAAGTCCGATCGACGGGCGTGTGCTTGCCCTGGTCGCAAGTTGCGATGCGGCGGATGCCGATTTGGCGGTAGCCAGCGCCCGCTCGGCGTTCGAGTCCGGCGTCTGGTCACACCAAGCACCTGCAATGCGCAAGGCAGTAATGGTGCGTTTTTCCGAATTGTTGCAGGCCCATGCCGAAGAGCTAGCTCTACTGGAAACATTGGACATGGGCAAACCGATCTCCGATGCGCTGTCCGTCGACCTCCCGGGGACCATTGACAGTATCCGCTGGTGCGGTGAGGCAATCGACAAGATTTACGATGAGGTGGCAGCGACCTCGGTCGATCAGCTCGGGCTGGTTACCCGAGAGCCGGTTGGGGTGGTCGCTACTATCGTGCCGTGGAATTTCCCACTGATGATGGCGTCCTGGAAGCTGGGACCGGCGCTGGCTGCCGGTAACTCAGTGATCCTCAAACCCTCGGAGCGTTCTCCGTTGACCGCTATCCGCATCGCACAGCTTGCTCTGGAGGCGGGTCTGCCAGCGGGTGTCCTCAATGTTCTGCCGGGCTATGGCAACACCGTGGGCAAGGCGTTGGCCTTGCACGGTGACGTTGATACCTTGGCGTTTACCGGGTCTACCCAAGTGGCCAAGCAATTACTGGTTTATGCGGGTGAGTCAAACATGAAACGGGTCTGGCTCGAGGCCGGCGGCAAGAGTCCCAACATTGTATTTGCCGATGCCCCTGATCTGCAGGTGGCGGCCGAGGCTGCAGCGGCAGCCATCGCCTTCAACCAGGGCGAGGTTTGCACCGCCGGTTCACGTTTGCTCGTGCAGGCGTCAATCAAGGAGCGTTTTGTGCCAATGGTTGTCGAGGCCATGAAGGGCTGGAAGCCAGGACATCCGCTCGACCCTGATACTAATGTCGGTGCACTGGTGGACGGCCGTCATCTGGAAGGGGTGCTGCAGTACATCCAAGAGGGTCAGGTACAAGGTGCGCGGCTATTGCTGGGTGGACATGCGGTACTGGCAGAAACCGGCGGCAGTTATGTCGAGCCGACCCTGTTCGACAATGTCAGCAACTCGATGAAAATCGCCCGGGAAGAGATCTTTGGTCCTGTACTGTCAGTGATCGAATTTGACGAAGCCGAGGATGCGATACGCATCGCCAATGACACCCCTTATGGACTGGCAGCAGCCGTTTGGACGGCTGACCTGTCTAGAGCCCACAACATGGCCCGCGCACTTCGTGCCGGGAGTGTTTGGGTCAACCTCTATGACGGCGGTGACATGATGGCGCCGTTCGGCGGCTTTAAACAGTCCGGTAATGGTCGTGATAAATCCCTGCATGCCTTTGATAAGTACACCGAGATCAAGGCCACCTGGATACAACTCTGAGGCAACGCTCGTTAACTGCGCTACGGGCGGAATTGCGCCGTCCGATCAACGCCTACTAAAACAAATTCCTTTTTGAAGGATGTTGGAATGAACAGCTCAGTAAGTCCTAATGTGGCTGTGGACCAGGATGCGGAGCAACTCCGTGCTCTTGGGTACACCTCGAATTTCGAACGTAGTATGAGTCTGTGGCAAAACTTTGCCCTTGGGTTTACCTATCTGTCCCCGGTGGTAGGGGTCTACACCTTGTTCGGCCTGTGCTTGGCCGCCGGCGGGCCACCAATGTTTTGGTCCTATCTGCTGGTGGGGTTCGGCCAGATGCTGGTGTGTCTGATTTTTTGCGAAGTGGTATCTCAATACCCGATTTCCGGTGGCGTCTATCCTTGGGCCCGTCGTCTGGTCGGCAAGAAGTGGGCGTGGATGGTCGGGTGGATCTATGCCATCTCTCTATGCGTCACCATTGCCGCCGTCGCGCTGGGTGCTGGTCCCTACATCGCTAACCTTCTAGGTTTCGAGTCGTCGCCGGTGACTAATACGTTGGTCGCGCTATTTCTGACGGCCACGGCGACGGTCTTGAATCTCAGTGGCACCAAGCTGTTAGCTCGGGTAGCGATGTTTGGTTTTCTTTGCGAATTGGTCGGGGCTTTGTTGATCGGTGGATACCTACTGATCTTCGAACGCCACCAGCCCTTGAGCGTCTTGTTTGACACTTTTGACATTTCCATCGATGGGGCCTATTGGCCAGCCTTCCTTACAGCCTCGTTGGCGGGGATGTTCCTCTACTATGGCTTTGAAGCCTGCGGCGATGTAGCCGAGGAAACCCCAAATCCTAGCCGCCAGGTTCCAAAGGCCATGCGGATGACTATTTGGATCGGCGGCGCCGCCTCGATCTTTGCGGCTTTGGCATTGATCCTGGCAGTGCCTGACATGGCCGCAGTTATTTCCGGACAAGACAAGGACCCGATGTCCACGATATTCGGCGCGGCGTTCGGTCCTGTTGGCTCTCGGGTCGTCATGGCGGTGATTACGGTTTCGTTTGTTTCCTGCGTGCTGAGTTTGCAGGCATCTGCCAGTCGTCTGCTCTATGCCTATGCTCGAGACGAAATGCTCATGGGAAGTAATCTGCTGAAAAAACTCTCGCCTACGACACACGTCCCGACCGCAGCCCTGGTGGTGTGTGGCGTGCTGCCGGCGATCATTGTGTGTGTCGGCTTCTACCTTCAGAACGCTATTGCGCTGGTGGTGAGCTTTGCTGCCATTGGTATCTACCTGGCGTTCCAGATGATTGTTGGCGGTGCGTTGTACGCCCGTATCCGTGGGTGGAGACCCAAGGGCCAGTTCACCATGGGACGTTGGGGGTGGGTAGTTAACATCGCTGCCCTGTGCTACGGCATGTTTGCCATCGTCAATATGTCCTGGCCGCGTACCCCAGATGCGCCCTGGTACGTGAACTACGGCATCGCACTTGTCGGTGCCATTGTCATCCTCGTCGGTGTCCTATACATGACCCTGTTTCGTCCTTATGAAAAGGGCAGGGCCCCAGCTTCGGATGCCTGGAAAAACCGCTAATTGACATCAATGCCTGCCGCTGAGCGTGGCAGGCAACCCCATATTCTGACAACAAGGTTGAAGGCTATGACGTCTCGAATCTACTCACTGCTGTTCGGGTTACTTCTGGTTCTGGCCAGCCATGCAAGTTTTGCGGCTGGACAAAACACTACCCTTGATGTGGTTCATGAATACATGAAGGCTTGGAATGCTCACAATGCGGATGCCGCGGCCGAGTACTTTTCTGACAACGTTGAGTTCCTCGATGCCTCGGTGGGCACGCCTCAGGTTGGTCGCGAAAACGCCAAGGCCCAAGTAATTCAGGTGTTTATGCAGGCGGTGCCGGATCTGCAATGGAAGATGCTCGGCGAGCCGATCGTCAATGGTGAGAGCATCGCCTTCGAATGGGAGTTCAAGGGGCGTAATACCGGACCCTGGAGTATCGAGACCCCAGCCACTCAACGTCCTCTCAGCTTCAAGGGCGTCAGTTTCATACTGCTCAAGGACGGAAAGATCCTCACGCAGCATGACTATTACGACGCCCTTGGTTTTAACAAGCAATTAGGTTGGTAGAACGATGCGTCACAGGCGCCAGCTACTTGTCGCCACCGGCTGCCCTGCCACCTCTGCCTCCAGTCGCAGCAGGCACCCCGAGTCAGGTGCGCCGCCGAGCACTTCGAGTTTCAGTTCCTGGCGGGAGCTGGTGATATAGAGGGTACAGCCGTCCTTTCCGCCAAAGCAGAGGTCCGAGGGGCTTGGTACGGGGAGGCCGATCATGCGGTCGAGATTGCCTTCAGCGTCGAAGCGAGCAAGGCTCCAGCCATCTCGTTGAGTCGTCCAAACCCCGCCTTGGGCATCCAGGGCCAGGCCGCTCAGGCTGCCGCCACCGCGAGGCAGGGACGCCAGCCGGCGCACGGCATTGCTGCCAGGCTGTAGGCGTAGGATGTCTCCTGTCGCTGGCGCTATTGCGTACAACGCTTCGCCCGTAGCATCCCAACGAAAGCCACTGACCTGTTCGGTCAGGTTCCAGCCATGTCGCAGTTCTCCCTCAGCGCTCACTTCGCCGATCTGGCAACCACTGGCGGTCTTAGTGCATCCCCACAGGGCTCCGGAGGGATGGGTCGCCAAGGCCAGGAGTCGCGTGCCGATCAGATCCTGCATCGGGTGTTCGATACCTTGCCAATCAATCAGTGACCAGCCTCCGGTCTGGGCCACCAGTAAACCGTCACGGTGCAGTTCCATGGCTCGCACCGGGAGGTCCAAGCGGGTGAGGAGTCGGCTGTTCTGGCCATCCCAGCAATGGATAGCCGGTGCCAAGGTGTCGGCCCAGTAAAGCATGTTGTGTTCAGCATGCCAGCGTGGGAAGGCACCGTGGAAAGCCCATGGACCGGGAACCACGTTTGTCGCACTCGTAGGATGTGGTGAGGGTTCCGACCGCACCTGTTCGCCAACCCGCCGCGCTGCATCCGTCAGTTCCGGCCCCAACAACGTCAGGCGCTCCAAGGTGAGGCGATAGGCTGGACCCGCGACGCTCAGTGCGCCGCGCACAATACCTTGCTTATCGATGATGGGGGCCGCGACGCAACGTACGCCCAGGCGAATTTCTTCATCGTCCAACGCATAGCCACGCGCATATGTAATCTGAAGCTCCGCCAATAGACGTCGACGGTCCGTGATGGTCAGCGGAGTCAGTGGTTCGAGTACCAGCCCCTTGAGGATCTCATCTCGGGCGATAGGTGATAGCGCCGAGAGAATGGCCTTGCCCTGACCGGTACAGTACACCGGCTTGCCCTGACCTAGACTGGCCGCAGAGCGTAGGGTATGTGCACCGTCGCAACGCTCAAGCGATAGGACCTGGTTGCCGTCAAGCACGGCCAGGTAGGAGGTTTCCCCCGTCAGGTCACGCAAGGCACGCAGCTCGGCACTGGCAGCGGCGACGAGATCCGGTTCCAGGTAAGCATTGCGCACCATTTCCAGATAATTAAAACCCAACCGATAAACCTTGCGGGTCGGGTCGCGCCGAATCATGCCGCGCTCTACCAGTGTGGCGAGGATGCGGTACATCGTTGTGCGTGGCAGCTGCACCTGCTCGGCCAACTGTGCCTGGCTGATGCCGCTGGACATCGCGCCAATGGCCTGTAAGACATCAAGGGCTTTCTCCAGCGCACCCGTGCCATCACCTGTTTTCATCGAGTATTCCCACCTTTTGGAACTGCCCTGGTCGATGGCCCATTCTGCTGCTTTTTTGTGTGTTTTTCCGCCATAGAATCGAGCATAGCAAGGCTTGTTGCAGGTGGCAGTTCCAGAATGTGGGAATTGTCCTTCGCCGCCTATCGGATGAATCTCGATTGGAGAAACTATAAGAATGTCCACCATCCACACTTACGCAGATGCTCATGAAAGCGCTTCTGGAAAGAAGGTCGAAGTCAGCGATGAAGTCTTGGCCAAACTCGCTACCTGCAGCAGCGGTTCACTAACCACCCAGTTGTTCAAGCGTGGTTTCCGCCAGCCCGCGCTGGTAGGGCTGCGGGCCGTCACCCGTGACACTAAACCGTTTGCTGGACGTGCCTTCACCATGCGCTTCATCCCGGCTCGTGAGGACATCGACACCTACGCGACCATGACCACCAAGCCCAATGACGACAATTTGCAATGGCAGGGTGTCGAGCAGATCCAGCCGGGCGATGTGTTGGTGATCGACAGTCGCAACGACCCGGCTGCTGCTTCCGCCGGCAACATCCTGGTGACTCGGCTATTGGCCCGTGGCGCCAAGGCCATCGTCACTGACGGCGCGCTGCGGGACGGTAGTGAAATCGCCGCCATGAGCCTGCCGGCCTATGCCCGTGAGATCACTGCCACTACGCGCATTTCCTACCACCATGTTGCGGATTTGCAGGTGCCGATCGGTTGTGCCGGCGTAGCTGTATACCCCGGTGACATCATCGTCGGCGATGCCGATGGCCTGACCCTGGTACCGGCTCATCTGGCTGAGGAGCTGGCTGAAGTCTGCAGCGTGCAGGACGACCTCGAATATTACCTGGCCATGCGTATTGCCGCCGGCGAAGCGCTGTGGGGCGTGTATCCACCTAGCCCGGCATCGATCTCCGATTATCACGCCTGGGTCGCCAATGGCCGCCCGCAAATTCCTTCGATCATCGCCCGGAAGGAGGACTGAACGTGGCCGAGCACAAGTATGCGCAACTGATTCGCCGCTACTTCGACGCCTGCAACGAGGCCGACTACAACAAGCTGGTTTCATGCTTCACACCCGACGCCGTTCACTATTTCCCGTCCGGCCTGCCGGACATTCCCTGGCGGACCTCCGACACCATCGCTCGCAAGTGGGTCTGGTGTGTGGAGAACCTTGGTTCGCAATGGACCATTGAGAAGATCCTGGTCAGCCACGACAGTCATGAGGCGGTGATCGAGTGGACCCACTGGAAGAGCAAGTTGAGTACCGCCTTGCGTGGCGATGAGTGGTACGTATTCGACGAACAGAGCGGACTGATCAAGGAAATCCGTGCCTATTACGCCTCGCCTGCGGAAAAGGGCGTGCCCATCAATGAGCTGGTTGATTTCGACTATGAGGGTCGCGGTTATCACCTCACCCCAAAGTCCGCCAAGGGAGACTCCCATGACTGATCATCAAGACCCCTCACTTCGCGCCATCGACCAAGTTGTGGCAAAGGCTGTTGAAGCTGCCGACGTTTGGGGCGAATCAATGCCCGTCGTGCGCGCCAACTTATTGCGTGGCCTGGCTGATGTGTTGGAGCAACATCAGCAGGACCTGGTGGCGATCGCCGACCGCGAGAGCGGATTAGGTGCAGTACGCCTCAACGGCGAAGTTGCCCGCACCGCTTACCAGTTGCGTGGTTTTGCCGAGGAGGTAGAAGCGGGTGTGCCTTATCGTCGTGTGGAGGATGAAGCTGTTACCGGCGCGCCGCCAGCCGGGCGCCCGCGCTTGGCGCGGGTACAACGCCCACTGGGTCCGGTGGCCATGTTCTCTGCCAGTAACTTTCCGTTCGCGTTTTCGGTGCTCGGTGGTGACACCGCCTCTGCATTGGCTGCCGGATGCCCGGTAGTGGTCAAGGTACACTCGGGGCACCCCGAACTGTCCCGCGCAGTGTTCGAGCTCGCCTCTTCGGTCATCCGCGCTCAAGGTTTGCCGGAAGGCGTGTTGACCTTGGTCGGAAACACGTCGCGAGCGGGTGGTATTTATCTCGTGCAGCATCCGGGCATCGCCGCAGTGGCTTTCACCGGTTCCTATCAGGGCGGCAAGGCACTGTGGCAGGCGGCGAACGAGCGTCCGCGTCCGGTTCCGTTCTTCGGTGAGTTGGGCTCAATCAATCCCTTAGTGGTGCTTCCAGCAGCTTTGGAAAAGGACAGTGAAAGCCTTGCCAGGACCCTGGCCGGATCTATCACCCTGGGTTGCGGCCAGTTCTGCACCAGCCCGGGTGTGATCGTTCTGCTGGAGTCTTCGGCGTCTCGGCGCTTCGTCGCTCAGTTGGTCGAAGACATTGCACCGATTGGTACGCATCGCATGCTCACACCGGGCATGCAGAAGGGCTTTGAAGCAGCGGTCGCCACCGTTGCCGAATATGCAACGCCAGTGTTCGACAAGGCCGCAGATGGGGCAGGCCCGGCGCCTCGCCTGTTGGCCGCTGACGCTGCGTCGTTCATTGCCAACCCACATTTGCGTGAAGAAATGTTCGGCCCGGCTGCACTGGTTGTCACCGCCGACTCTCTTTCACAGGTGATTGAGGTGCTGGATGTTATTGGCGGTACTTTGACTACCACCCTATGGGGTGTAGATGAACCCAGCGAAGCCAACCGTAAACTGGTGCGTGCCGCTGAGCGCGTATCGGGTCGCGTGTTGTTCGGCGGTGTACCAACCGGTGTTGCCGTCTGCCATGCCCAGCAGCATGGCGGTCCCTGGCCTTCGTCGACGGTCCCCCAATCCACGTCGGTCGGCTATGCCGCGCTTGAGCGTTTCCTGCGCCCTGTGGCGTTGCAAGACGCACCGGCCTGGGTCTTGGGTTAAGCGGAGGACACAACGATGATGAGACATATCGTGCTATTCCGACGCCTTGCCGATGTCGAGCCACAGCCTGAACTGGAAGCCCGTCTGGTCGCGCGCATGCGCCACCTGAAGGAGAAGATCGACTTCATCCGCGACTGGAAAGTCGCCGCCAACGAGCTGGATCGTCCGATCTGCTGGGACTACATCCTTGAGTCCGGCTTCGACGATGCAGCAGCGGTGGAACGTTACCTGCCGCACCCCTCCCATCAGGCCCTGGTGGCGGATCTCAAGCAGTACTTCGAGTGGGTGGCAGTGGACTACAGCGTCTAGCCCCCAGCATTGCCTGGCCTGCTGCTCGGGTCAGGCGCTATAACAACAAGATCCGGCATCACGGTGTCGGGCGGAGACGTACATGAACAAGAAAAAGAACTACCGCTGGACGATCCTGACGATGCTGTTCCTCGCCATGATCATCAACTACATCGACCGGGCGGCCTTGTCGATCGCGATGCCTTTTATTACCCAGGAATATCACCTCACGCCTTCGGAAAAAGGCATGATTTTCAGCAGCTTCTTCTTCGGCTATGCGCTGTTCTGCTTCATCGGCGGTTACCTCGCCGACCGCTTCGGTCCCAAGCGCGTGCTGACCTGGTCCATGAGCTTCTGGTCGGTGTTGTGCGGCTCCACCGCGCTGGCTTTCAATTTCTGGTCGCTGCTCATTGTCCGGGCGTTGTTCGGAGTGGGCGAGGGGCCGGTGTCGACCACCGCAAACAAGACCGTCAACAGCTGGTTTCCGATCAAAGAGCGCGCTCGTGCCATTGGCATCAACCAGGCTGGCGGTCCGCTGGGTGGTGCCTTGGCAGGCCCCATCATCGGCTTTCTCGCACTGTGGCTGGGCTGGCGCGTGGCTTTTGTGGTGATCGCAGTGATTGGCTTGGCCTGGGCTGTCGCTTGGTACCGGTTGGCTACGTCTACGCCGAACGAGCACCCTAAGGTCTCGCCCCAGGAACTGGCCGAGATCAATGAAGGCCGTGAGGCACCGGTTTCTACCGTGGAAAACGCCCCACGTACCCCGGTATTGCAGATCATTTTGCAGCGTTCGGTGTTGGTCACAGGTGTTTCGCTGTTTTGCTACAACTACATTCTGTACTTCTTCATGACCTGGTTCCCCAGCTACCTGATTGACTCCAAGGGCATCGACCTCAAGGCCATGAGCATCGTCACCGCATTGCCTTGGTTGGTGGGCACCGTCGGATTTGTATGTGGTGGGCTGCTCATTGACTGGGTGTTCAAGCGCACTGGCAAGCAGTTGTTTTCACGCAAAGTAGTTCTCGTCACGTGCCTGTTGGTTGCGGCGGTTTGTATCGGGTTGACCGGTCAGGTTCAGAGTGTGACGGCGACCGTGGCGGTGATGACCGTCGCCATCGGTTTCTTGATGCTCACCGCGCCAGCCTATTGGTCGCTGATCCAGGATGCGGTACCGGATCACCAGGTCGGTACTGCGGGTGGATTCATGCATGGCCTTGCCAACCTGTCCGGCATTGTCGCGCCCACTGTTACCGGCTTCATTATCCAGTCCACTGGCACCTACAGCAGTGGCTTTGCCTTGGCAGGCGGCCTTGGCATCCTCGGTGCGCTGATCGTGGCGTTCTTTGTTGGCGGCAAGCCGGCGAAGCAGTCCGCTGTCATCGCAGCGGCCTGATACTTGACCACCGGCCCATGGGCCGGAATCCGATGTAGGGCAGTGTCCGACCCTGCAAGGTCAGCCCCACCAGGGCAGGCCAAAGTGACAGGGACGGCGGTGGATCACCGCCAGACTCTGTGAATGGCCGGCTAACACCGGCGACAGCAACGAATTTGGGAACTTGTCATGCCTACGCTTCTTATCACCGGCGCTGCCGGTATCGTCGGAACCGCGCTGCGGCCCTTTCTTCGTCAGCGCTACAAGCTGCGCTTGTTTGACCGCAAGCCAGTCGAAGGGTTGGTTGAAGGGGAGACAGTGGTGGTCGGTGATTTGACCGACCCAACCTGTGTGCAGCAAGCGGTCGAAGGTGTTGACGGCATCATTCACCTGGCCTGCGCCCATGGCACCGACATTCAGTTCCAAAGCACGGTCGAGCCCAACTACCACGCCATCCTCTATCTGTTGGAGGCTGCCCAACGCCATGGCGTGAAGCGCTTTGTCTTCGCCAGCAGTCACCACGTGCTGGGTCAGCATCGCAGCGATGCAGCCGAGTACTTCGATGACATACCTGTGGCGCCGGACAGTTACTATGCCCTGAGCAAGGTATTCGGTGAAGCGGCCTGTGCGACGTTCTCCCAGCGCAGCGATTTGGCCACCTGGATCGTGCGCATTGGCAACGCAGACCCTAAGGTTTCCGACGCCCGTCGTCTGCGCATGTGGACCAGTGCCCGAGATCTGGCGCAACTGATGCTGATCGGCCTGGAGTATCCGGACGTTCGGCATGAGATCGTCTATGGCGTTTCGGAAAGCCCCAGTCCGCTGTTTCACAACAAGCGCGCCCGCGCCCTGGGCTACCAGCCGCAGGACAACGCCGGCGACAATCTCGCTGATAACTATTTGCCCTATGAGGCCATGGCGCCCGAAGGTTCGGGCCGTGATCACGTTGGCGGCGCCTATGCCGGCGCTCCGTTGGTCAGCGTGCTGGAGGGTGTATGAAGATCGTCCGTATCGATACGACGGTGGTGGAGATTCCGTTCCACGACGGTGGTAAAGGGCAGGGAATCACGCCCACCACCTGGAATACCCTGGAGAACGTGTTGATCCGTCTCGAGGATGAGTATGGCCATGTCGGCTGGGGCGAAGCTTTCGGCTATTTTGTGGCCGACGCGACTAAAGCCTTGGTTGACCGCCTGATTGCACCGTTACTGCTCAATCAGGAAATCAGCGACATTGCTGCCTGGAATCGTGAACTGCAACTGCGCCTGCACTTGTTCGGTCGTTATGGCGTGACTATGTTCGCCATCTCCGGCGTGGATATCGCCCTTTGGGATCTTGCTTCGCAGCGCCAGGGTGTTCCCCTGCACCGATTGCTCGGCCAGGCGACCCGCGAACAGATCCCAGCCTACGCCAGCCTGGTGCGCTACGCCGACGACGAAGTGGCCCCGGCAATTTGCGAAAAGGCGCTGGGCATGGGATTTACCGATATCAAGCTGCATGAGGTGACGCTTAAAGAGATCGCCGCCTGCCGCCACATCGTGGGCGATGACGTGCCGTTGGCTACCGATGTCAATTGTTCCTGGCGCGTATCTGATGCTCGTGACTGGTTGCCGGCCCTGCGTGACATGAACCTGGCCTGGCTGGAGGAGCCGATTTTTCCGCCAGAGGACTTCGCTACCTTGGCCAGCCTGCGAGGGCAGGGCGTACCTTTGTCCGCGGGGGAAAACTGGTGCACGGTGATGCAATTCGAGCAGGCACTCTTGACCGGTGCCGTGGATTCTATCCAGCCTAGCGTGACCAAGGTGGGTGGTATTTCCGAATGCTTGCGCATCGCCGAGCTGGCTCGTGAACAAAATGCGGTAGTGCTGCCTCATTGTCCGTATTTCGGCCCCGGTCTGATTGCCACTTTGCATTTGGCTGCAGTTCAACCTTGGGTGCCACAGGTGGAGTACCTGTTCGTGGAACCGGCGGATTGGCTCTACCCGGTCGAGTCACTGCGCAATGGCAACCAGTTGCAAATACCGCAGGGAGCCGGGCTTGGCGTGGATATCGACTTGCAGGTGATCGAGCGCTTCCGGCGCAACTGACCGCCCACTCACTTTTTTAGATGATCACCGTCGCCACTGTGAAAGCGGCGACTGGGACTTGTCGTGCCTGTTCCAGACGCTGGAGGTCGTATGCAACCTGTTGTACTGAGCAATTCGATCTGGACATTGAGCCTGCTGCCGGCTTGGGGCGGTCGTATCGCCGCCCTTCGTGCGGGAAGGCTTGATCTGCTGGTGCCCATCGACAGTGCGGGTTTCGATCCGCTGAATTGGCCCAGGGCGGGTGCCTATCCGTTGATGCCGTACTCCAACCGGCTGCGCGACGCCAAGCTGGATTTCAACGGTCGCAACCATAGGCTGCCTGCGCATCCGTCGGCAATGCCCCACACGTTGCACGGAGTGAGCCACACCCAGGCCTGGAAGGTGGTGAGCGCTGACGCAGAACATGTGCTGATCGCCTGTGACTACCAGGGGGAGCACTGGCCTTGGGCGTTCCGGGCCGAGCAGCATTTCGCCTTGCAAGGGGATCGGCTGCGCATCACTTTGACGCTGACTAATCATGCCGACCACCCGATGCCTGGCGGGCTCGGCCTGCATCCGTATTTCCAGCGGCACCCGGGGATGTGTGCGCAGTACAACGTCGGCCGTGACTGGGTGATCGACAGCGATTATCTGGCGACCGGCGAGCATCAGGACCAGCTGCACACGCTTACCTTGGAAGCTGATGACTCGAGCGCAATGGCTCATTACCAGTCGCGTTGGGACGGTCACCTGTGTGTGGAATATGCGAACGGTCGCCTTGATCTGCGAGCCTCAGCCGCGTTCAGCCATTTCGTCGCCTTCGCTCCCGCCGACGCTGCTTACCTCTGTCTTGAGCCAGTGTCACACCTCGCCGACGCCTTCAATCGGCCGCGCTCGATGTGGACGGACGTCGGCACCCATGAACTGGCGCCAGGCCAAAGTCTGACGGCCACTCTTGACTTCGTCTGGCAGGACACTTGATTTCACCACCCAAGCGCTAAACCAACACCCAACATCGAGAACAAAAATAATGAAACGATCCTCTCAAGAGGCGGGCTTCGCTCGCGCTGCAAAACCTTTGACTCTGCTGCTCGGCTTCAGCCCACTGGGTGCTCACGCCGATTTTTTCGAAGATGCCAAAGCGAATCTGACCTTGCGCAATTTTTACTACAACCATGACCTGCGTGACTCGACCAAGCCGGCACAGTCGAAGTTGGAGGAGTGGGCCCAAGGCTTCATCCTCAAGGGTGAATCCGGTTATACCGGCAGCACCATCGGCATTGGTGTGGATGTCTACGCAGGCTTGGGCCTGAAACTCGACTCTTCACCGTCGCGCAGCGGTAGCGCATTGCTGCCTGGGGCTTACGACCGCGCTGGCGGGCCGCGTAACGCGGACCCGCGTTCAGTTGATGAGTTCTCCGAGGCCACGGCGGCGCTCAAGCTGAAATACTCCAAGAGCGAACTGAAGGTCGGCGGCCTGTTTCCGAAGATTCCGCTGGTCAGTTCCGGGGATGCCCGACTGCTGCCGCAGTTTTTTGAAGGCGCCATGCTCGACATCCGTGAGATCGATAACCTGGACATCAGCCTCGGACAGATGCGCCAAGTCAATCAGCGTGAGTTCGCCGGTAGCCGAGATATCCAGGTGGGCAACTACTACAGCGTCTTCAGTGACCGCTTCAATTACTTGGGCGGCACCTGGCGTATCAATCCGCAGTGGTCTGCCGGCGTCTGGGGGGGACGTCTGGAGGATGTGTACCAGCAAAACCTGTACACCGTGACCCACACACACAAAGTTGGTGAGTGGAACCTCTCCGGTACCCTCAACTATCTCGACACCGGGGAATCCGGTGCAGAGAAGGCCGGCAACCTCGACAGTCGCATGACGTCTGCGATGCTGAGTGCCAATCTCAAGGCCCAGACCTTTCGCATTGGTTACCAGTACAACGCTGGTGAAAGTACATTACCGTTTATCCATGATACCGATCTTCCAGGTGTCGCCAACGCTGTCCAGGTGTTGCGTTTCGACCGTGCTCAGGAACGCTCCTGGCAGGCTCGTTACGACCTGGATTTCGCTCCCCTTGGAGTGCCCGGGTTGACAGCCTTCGCCCGGTACGTGAAAGGCGACAACTTCAAGGTCGCCGGTCAAGACACAAGCGAGTGGGAGCGCAACCTCGACATCACCTACGTCATCCAGGACGGCCCTCTGAGGAACCTCGCTCTTCGCTGGCGCAATGTCCAGTTGCAAGGGGATGTCACCGGACGCAGGGACGAGAACCGGGTGATCCTTGCGTATACCTTGCCGCTGCTTTAGCCCCTGATCATGTCGCCGCCTGCATGCAGTGTGGCGACCTTGCTTTTCGTGGAGTGCACTTCACCATGAACCGAACCTACACTCTTGATCCCGCCATGCAGGCCTACGTCGAGGCCAGTCAACGCTTCACTCCAGCCGACAACAGTCTGATAGCTCGACGCGACGCCTTCTTGCAGGCTTGTCGAGGGTTTACGCCACCTGCGCCTGACGGATGGCGGATCGACAATCTCGAACTGGAAGCTGTGCGTCTGCGACGGTACAAGCCTGATGGCACCGTTCCGCAAGGCGGCTGGCCGACGATGCTTTATCTTCACGGTGGTGGTTGGGATCTGGGTAGCCTTGATACCCACGATTGGTTCGCCTACGCGATAGCGCAACGAGTGAGGGTATCCATCGTTGCAGTCGATTATCGGCTTGCCCCCGAACATGCCTACCCAGCCCCTCTGGAGGATTGCCTGAAGGTTTGGCATGGACTGCGGCAGGGGCTGGTCGATCCCGATCTCAGCACTGAACGCTTGATTGTCGCCGGTGATAGCGCTGGCGGTACGCTTGCAGCCGGACTGTGTATGGCCCTAAGGCGAGATGGACACCTGCAACCGCTGGCGCAGGTGTTGATTTATCCGGTCTTGACGGCCCGATGCCACCTTCCATCCATGGGCGAGCATGCCAATGCGCCAATGATGACTGTGACCGGGTTGGCGAAGTCGCTGAAGGGTTTTCTGCCGAAGGCGCGAGACCGGCTGGATCCTTGCGCAATGCCTCTGGAAGCGAAGGACTTTAGCAGGTTGGCGCCCGCATTTATCGCAGTGGCTCAGATCGATCCTCTGCGAGATCATGGAGTGTCCTATCACGATGCGTTGCTGGCTAATGGAGTAGACGCAGAGTTGCATATCGCGCAGGGTATGGTGCATTCAGGAATAAGGGCTTTCGGGGCGCCCGTGGTGCAGGCCGCCTGGAATGGGATAGCTGTATTTGTGGAAAAAAGATTGGAGCTCAAGGCCGCTGTGGCCTTGCAGCCGCTCGGAATGCACCAGGGATGATGAGTGTGGGGGCATACCTACTTATGCATCTCGGTGACGGACATGGTGAAGATCAGCTTGGACCTGCTTGCGTTGGAGTAGGAGTGGGGGACATCTGTTTTCGCCACCGCCGAGCTACCAGCAGGAATGACTAATTCTGTTTCCCCTACAACGCATTTCAATATGCCTTTCTCCACATGGAACAGTTCAAGCGTGCCCTGAGGGTGGCCTGGTGAAGCAAAGGATTCACCTGGAAACATTTCCCAGCGCCACAGTTCAATCATGTTGGGGCCTGTGGTTCCTGCAAGAAGCCGCGCTGTACCTCCCAGATCTCCGGTCCAGAGAGTCGGGATGTCTTGACTGTCGATAATGTGGGCAGAGGGGGCGTCCGTCACATTGACGATGTCTGCAACAGAAAGGCCCAACGCTGCGGCGATTTTGCAGAGGATGCCAATGCTCGGATTAGCCGTACATTTCTCAATTTCGACGACCATTCCTTTACTCACGCCTGAGCGACGGGACAGCTCATCCAAGGTGATTTTCTGAGCCTTGCGTGCCTGTTTGAGCGTACGTGCAACGGCCAGGCTCACAGTCTGAGCATCAGCCCCAGGAACGGTCGATATACTGGTATTTAGGGTCATTATTGATGATCATGAGAAAAAGTTAGAGGGATTCTCGACGCTTGCCGCTAGTGCCGTCAATCAGCTCAGCAACGCACGCTTGATGATTTAGGTCGATATATTGACTTTATTGGTCGACAGTGACTAGCATGAAATAACATGTGGATCACTGGAGGTTTTTGATGCTGTCTGTACTGCCGTTAATCGACCAAACCGTTGCAGAGTTGGCTCCAGAGTTCAGGGCACTGAGCATTGTGGTGCAGGCTGCGCCCCTCACCAACCCGAGCGTCGCTCAAGATGCCTTGGACCGTGCTTGCCAGTCAGTGTTGTCGGGCGCCCCAAGCTGGGGAGAAGCCCACCTGACAGCATGGGCAGATGCCTTTCGAAAATTTGGGGCTAAGCCGCAACGGACTCCTTGCTCAGCCGAAGCGTTGCGTAAGCGGGTTTTACGTGACGGCAGCTTGCCGAGCTTGGACCCCATCGTCGATCTCTACAATGCCATCAGTATCGAGTACGCGATCCCGGTCGGCGGGGAAAACATAGAAGCCTATGTAGGTTCTCCGCAGCTTGTAGTCGCCGATGGCACCGAGCCGTTTGACACCATGAAAGAAGGTGCGCCTGCTTACGAGTATCCAGATGCCGGCGAGGTGGTATGGCGCGATGATAAAGGTGTGACATGCCGCCGCTGGAATTGGCGGCAAGGTGTCAGAACTCGGCTGAGCGCAGATGCAAAACACATGTGGTTCATTCTGGAAAGTTTGCCGGAAATGCCGCTTGAAGCGTTGACTGAAGCCGGCGACAAGCTGATTGAAGGCCTGCAAGGGATGATGCCAGGCGTCCAGATAGAGAGTTTGCTGATCGGTCCCGGAGCCAATTAATCGATAGGCGAAAGCCTGGAGTGATGAACGATGTTTACCGGTCTTAGCGCATTTCCTTTGACGCCAATGAATGAGCAAGGTGTGGATGAAAATGCCTTCACTCGTCTTGTGCAGCAACTGGTGGCTGCAAAAGTAGATTCCATTGGTGCTCTCGGGTCTACAGGAAGCTATGCGTATCTTTCTCGGGCTGAGCGTTCTCGAGTTGCGCAGTTGGCGGTAGAGGCGGCGGGGGATGTGCCTGTCATGGTCAGTATTGGATCGGTGCGCACCCGCGACGTGCTGTTGCTCGCCGAGGAAGCACAGATGGTGGGGGTCAAAGCCTTGTTGCTGCCACCAGTTTCCTATCAGAAATTGTCTCAGGACGATGTTTTTTCGCTGTATGAAACGGTTACGGCCAATATCTCAGTTCCGCTATGTATCTATGACAATCCTGGTACTACTCATTTCGAATTTACTGATGAGCTGCATGGGCGCATTGCCGAGCTACCCAATGTGAGCTCAATCAAAATCCCGGGCGTTCCCGAAGCCCCCTACCTGGCCAAGGCTCGCGTGGATCGTCTTCGAAAGCTGATTCCGAACCACGTTACGATCGGAGTAAGTGGTGACGCGTTTGCTGCTGTCGGCATGAATGCTGGCTGTGACGCTTGGTACTCCGTCATGGGAGGGCTGTTCCCCAACACTGCGCTTGCAATCACGCGAGCGGCATTGTCAGGTGATGCCTGCGAGGCTACACACCTTTCTGAGTCATTAAAGCCGCTCTGGACATTGTTCAGGCAATTCGGAGGAAGCTTGCGCGTGATAGCGACAGCAGCGGAGCTTCGTGGTTTTACCCACTCTCCGAGCTTGCCACTGCCGCTCAGAACCATAACTGGGGAAGGGCGTAAGCGAATTGCCGCGGTGATCGATGAGCTTGAACTGAGCTGAATATCGGGTGGGACATCGAAAGAGAAAGCCTGCCCCATCCTCCTTGATGAGGCAGGAAAACTGGTGCCTAGAGTTTCAAAAACGTTGTGAAATGGTCCTTGTGATCCTGCAGGATTTCCCGTGGCAGGATCGTGCCGATACCCCCTCGATGCTGTAGACCATGGGAAAGTACATGGGCAAGGATTTGTTCCTTGGTCATGTTGCCCGGTTTTCCGTCCTTGAAATTAAACGCCACTGGATCAGACAGCTCCATTGCCGTGACTGATTTTGTGTAGTTAACAAACCATTGATTTGCTCTCGAAAAATCCTCCTCCAGCTGAATGATGTCTTGCCGTTGTTCGGTGACGACGTCATCAAACCCGTCTGGCTTTCCTTGCAGTCGGGCGATGAACAGTTGATCAACAATATTAATGTGGCTGAGCCAATAGCAGGCTTTCTCCATTTCTACTGGAAAGGATGTTGCCGCAGGTGCTTTCAGGCACTTGAATAGCGCCTCCTCAGACCATGCCTTGTACCGATAAAGCGAGTGCAGCAAGTCCTTGGTACACATGGTGTTCTCCCGAATTTCTAAGCGTTAATGTCCCTGGCCCGTTGGAAACGGTAAGCGACAGGGCGCCTTCCTGCAGGGGCGCCGAATGCCGTTGGACAGATTAGATAGTCACTATATTGACTTTTATAGTCAATGGTCTGAAGCTGGTAGCAGGCGATGAAAGTCGCCGCACTGAATTTCAGCAGAGCACAGCCTTGCGGGTGGCAAGCTCGTAGATGGCGAGAGGGTGTCTAAGATCATGAAGTACGTCAGCACACGGACGCCTGGTAAAACATTCGAATTCAGCGAGGTACTGATGGGCTCGTACGCGCCGGATGGAGGTTTGTTCGTGCCATGCAAGGTTCCTCGCTTCAAAAGCGAGGAACTCTCCAAGTTGGAATGGCTGCCCTTTCATGAGCTGGCCCGCCATGTGATCGAGCCTTTTCTGGGGGGCTGGATCCCGCGAGATCAGCTGTCTCAGATTCTCGAGGAGACGTTTGACTGTTTCAAAAGCAAAGCGGTTGCGCCGCTATACCAGACGGCAAGTAATGAGTGGATATTGGAGTTGTTTCATGGGCCAGCAGGCGTCTATCAAGACTTTGGCCTCCAATTGATGTCTCGGCTGGTTGAGTACTCTTTACTGAAGTCGGGAAAGAAAGCGCTTGTTGTGGGTTGCACGGGGGGAGACACGGGCGCTGCTGCTATTACAGCGTTTTCGGGGATCCAGGACGTCACCGTAATTGTATTGCATCCTTCCAGAGGAATAACGGAAGAGCACAGACGTCGCTTATTGAGTACTGATGAAGAGAATATTATAAACGTTGCAGTGGATGGGGATTATTCCGATTGCCATCGACTATGCGAACAGTTCTTTGGGCGCAACAGCAAAACGCAGCAGCATCTCATATCGTTCAATTCAGTAAACTGGGTTCGGGTGCTTGCACATCTATCCTTCTATTTCTATTCCGCCCTGCAACTCGGAGCGCCTAAGAGGGAAATTGCCTTCAGTGTGCCAACCGGAAATTTTGGTGCGCTGTATGCAGGTTATATTGCCAAGGAAATGGGATTGCCCATCCGGCAATTGATAGTCGCCACGAATGCCAATGCTGGCCTGCATAATTTTCTCCAGTCCAACCTCTACAGTCGTCATGAAATTCGTATTACCAATACTCCTAGTATGAATGTATCACTGGCCTCGAATTTTGAACGCTTGCAATGGAGTATTCTTGACCGGTGTGGAGAAAAAGTAGCACGAAATATGGAGTTATTAGAAGGCGAGGGTGCTATTCAGCTAGAGCAAGATGAATGGTTGGAGGCGCGAAGACTTTTCGACTCGCTGGCCGTGGAAGATTCGGATGCTTTCAGTAGTATTCATGAGGTATTTGAGCAGAGTGGTTATCTGGTCAGTCCCAATACCGCGATTGGCTTGCGAGCCGCTCGTGTCAGCAGGCGCAGCTTACTTATTCCCATGATCTGTCTGGCGACAACACACCCATCGAAGAGTGCTGCAGTGATTGATGGGTCAGGTGCGTTCAGTGTCATAAAAGGGGTAGGTGTTACTCCTTGGCCTGACGATAAATGTATTTCAATTCCTAATGATGTTGGCGCACTGATGCAGCTCATCGGGACGTTGTCCACAGACACGGAGTCTCGCTCGTTATAAGTTTGGGGTCAGAGATGAAGCGTGTTTTAGATAAGGTCGATGAGAAAATATTGGAAGAGCTTACCCGTAATGCGCGGCTTGCTCACAATGACATCGCAATGAAAGTTAACTTGTCCAGGAATGCCGTCAGACTCCGGATTGAACGATTGGAACGCGATGGATACGTCAGGGGGTATACGATCATTAAAGGGATGCCCTCTACGGATGCGGGGCCCATCAACGCGTTAATCTTCGTTTATCGTAAAGACAGGATGCGTGATGCTGAGGTTGTCCGTTCTGTTGCAGCTATGCCTGAAGTCATTTCATGCAACGTGATGAGTGGCGATCTTGATATTGTATTGACTGTTGAGGCTATGAGCTCAGATCGTATCCATCGGGTCTGGAGTGAAATTTCGGCGCTGCCAGGGGTTCTAAACACCGTAACGTCTTTTGTTTTATCCAGCACCAAGTAGCACGTACGAAAGCAGAGTGCGCTGCTGTACGAGCATTTTGCTCGCAACAATGTTCTGTTTGCCATATTCGTGAAAGCACGTTAACGGATTACTATTTCAGCACCAAAACATAACAATGAGAACGTTGTCGTGACTGAATATAAAATTGCTCTACTTGGCTTCGGCGGCGTCAATCGCGCCCTGACTCAGCTTATTGCCGATAAGAACTCGCGCTGGGCAGATGAGTTGGGTTTCAAGCTGAAGATTGTCGGCGTCAGCGACCTTTACCTTGGCTCAATTATCAATAAAGACGGTCTGGATGCTCGTGAGTTGGCCGCAGTGCCTGCCGCAAAAGGGGGCTTCAGAACCTTGCCAGGCGGCAGTGCTGAACCCGCTAACGAAACGGTCATCCGCTTCTCGGGTGCCGATATCATCGCTGAAGCAACGTTCACCAACCCTGTGGACGGTGAGCCAGCCACTACCTTCTGCCGCTGGGCTCTGGAGAAGGGCGTTAGCGTTGTGACCACTAACAAAGGGCCGGTGGCGCTGCATGCTGAAAGTTTGAAAGCGCTCGCCGAAAGCACCGGTGCCCGGTTCGAGTTCGAAGGTTCTGTGATGAGCGGAACGCCCGTTATCCGTTTGGCCAAGGAGTCGCTTGCGGGTTCGGAAATCAGCGGCTTCAAAGGAATCCTGAACGGCACTTCCAACTTTGTCCTCTCGAGTATGGAGACAGGTCTGGACTTCTCCAAAGCTGTCGCAAAGGCCCAGGAGTTGGGGTATGCCGAAGCTGATCCAACAGCGGATGTGGAAGGCCATGATGTTCGTCTGAAGGTCGTCATTTTGGCGAATGAACTGCTGGGTGCAAAGCTTAAGCCTAGCGATGTTCTATGCAGGGGCATCTCCGGAATTACCGCCAAAGATATTGCAGACGCAACGAAAGCCAATGCCCGATGGAAACTGATCGGCAGTGCGGAGAAGCTGAGTGATGGTTCGATCTCTGCCTCGGTCAGTCCTCAGTTACTGCCATCCAATGACGCGCTTTGCGGTGTGAGTGGAGCAACCAACGCAATCACCTTTAATACCGCCATTCTCGGCCCTGTCACTGTCGTGGGTGCGGGTGCTGGTCGCTTTGAAACTGCCTTTGCCTTGCTCGCCGATATCGTGAGCATCCACAAGATTAAAACCCAGTCAGGTAAGTAATCATGAATAGCTTGAGTCTCTCACTCGCTGCTGATTATAAGGCCATTACGGTGCTTAGCCCGTTTGACGGTAGCAAGGTGGGTGAGGTGGCAGACATGCCTGCTTCATCGGCCACCACGATAGTCGACACGGCTAGTTTGGGTGCCTTGATTGCCAGGGACCTGCCGCGACATGAACGGGCACGCATATTGGAAAAGGCGGCGTTCTCGGTTGAGCGTGATAAGGATGCCTTTGCCACACTGATTGTGTCGGAGTCGGGCAAAACGCTGAAGCAGGCGAGAAAAGAGGTGTTGCGCTGCATCAATACGTTGAAGTTGTCGGCCGAGGAGGCCAAGCGTAATGCCGGTGAAGTGATTCCTTTCGATGCTTATGTCGGATCCGAGTCTCGCCAGGGATGGTTCACTCGCGAACCCCTGGGAGTAATCGTCGCGATCACGCCTTACAACGACCCTCTCAATCTGGTCGCACATAAATTGGGACCTGCCATTGCGGGGGGGAATGCGGTTGTTCTCAAGCCGTCTGAGCTCACACCTCTATCAGCGATCAAACTGGTGGATTGTCTTATCGATGCAGGCCTGCCTCCAGTTGTTGTGACAGTCGCCACAGGAGGGGCTGCGCTGGGCAAGGCCTTGGTCGCGCACCGGGCGGTACGCATGGTTTCGTTCACGGGCGGCTTCGTCACGGGTGAGCAAATCTCGCGTACAGCCGGGCTCAAAAAACTGGCGATGGACCTTGGCGGAAATGCCCCGGTTATCGTAATGGCCGATTGCAATCTGAATGAAACAGTCGACTCGTGTGTGTCGGGTGCTTTCTGGGCTGCCGGACAGAACTGCATTGGCACCCAGCGGATTTTAATCGAGACGCCACTCTACGAAGCATTCAAAACACGCTTCGTTGAGAAAACCAGCCAATTGATCGTGGGTAATCCAGCGGATGAGCAGACGGATGTCGGCCCTATGATTACTGAGGCGTCAGCCAAGCGCACCGAGGAGGTGGTGAATGATGCCATTACTAAAGGCGCGACCTTGCTGTTTGGCAATGCACGCAACGGTTCGCTTTATTCACCCACCATTCTGGAAGGCGTCGACCGCCACTGCAAGCTGTGGTGCGAGGAAGTATTCAGCCCTGTCGTGATACTCCAGAGCGTAGGTTCCCTGGATGAGGCCCTGACGCTGGCCAACGAACCGGAATACAGCCTGCACGCCGGGATCTTCACCAATGATTTGAATGTTGCGATGAAGGCAGCCAAGCGGCTTGAGGCAGGCGGCGTCATGATCAACGACTCCTCGGACTATCGATTCGACGCAATGCCTTTCGGCGGTTTCAAGTACGGGAGCATGGGACGTGAAGGCGTGCGTTTTGCCTACGAAGATATGACGCAACCCAAGGTTATTTGCATTAACGGTGTGAGTGGAAGCTAAACAAATCGTTCGAATTCACAACGAATGACACAACAACAAAATCAGAGGAATCGACATGCGTCCCGATAAGCACAACCTATCAACATTATCTGCAGCGACGCTGGCAGTTCATGGCGGGAATGTCGCGGATGTCACCAGTGGTGCCGTCCGTACTCCATTGGTAATGGCTAACTCCTATCTTTTGCCCGAAGATCCGGCGACCATGGACTGGTCGAGTCCAGACGGCCTTGTGTATACGCGCAATCAAGGCCACAACCAGGTTTGTCTGGAGAAGAAACTTGCAGCCCTCGAGGGTTGTGAAGATGCGGTGGTATTCGCTACCGGTGTCGCCGCGTTGCATTCGGTGTTTTTTTCTTTCTTGAAAAGTGGCGACCATGTCATCGTCAGCGACATCACCTACCAAGCTGTTTGGCGACTTTTCGCAGAACTCCTGCCTGAACGTTACAGGATTGAAGCGACGTTTGTAGACGTCGGTGATCTGGAGTCGGTCCGTCAAGCCATCCGACCCAACACTAAGCTGATCCATACCGAAACGATCGCCAACCCGACCACCAAAGTCGCAGATATTGCAGCGCTGGCTGAGATTGCCCATGCGCATGGCGCACTGATCTCAGTGGATGCAACGTTCACCCCGCCGCCCTTTTTCCGTGCGAGTGAGCACGGTGTTGACTTCGTCGTTCACTCATTGACCAAATACATCAATGGCCATGGCGATGCTATGGGTGGTGTAGTGATCGGTTCCAACCAGTTGATCAACAAGATTAAAAATGATGCATTGGTCGACCTGGGCGCGACCATTTCGCCATTCAATGCCTGGATGATCATGCGCGGCTCAGTCACGTTGCCGCTGCGTCTGAAGCAACTGTTGAACACGGCTGAAAAACTGGCTCAGTTTCTTGATGCCGACGATCGTATTGCCTACGTCTACTACCCGGGTTTGCCTTCCCACCCGCAGCATGAGCTGGCGCGCCGGCAATTTGCAGGCAAGGGATATGGGGCGGTGATGGCCTTCGCGGTGAAGGGCGACCCTGATACGCAGAACCGGTTTGTTTCGAATCTGCGCATCATCACTTCCGCCGTTTCATTAGGCCATGATGAATCGCTGATAGTGCATGTGGGCGCAGAAGGTCGGGGCGGTTTTGACAAGTACCCCAAAGAGTTTCGTCAGTATGGTCATTTACGTTTTTCAGTCGGGCTGGAAGATCCAGAAGACTTGATCAAGGATATTACGTTCGCGCTGGATGCAACATTCAAGTGATTTAAATACAGGCGTCACGCAACCAGGGTTTGGTCAACCCGTCTTTACCCCCGTGCTTGCGGGGGTCTTTTTAAGTAAGTTAACAGGTTAGCCCTATTAAAGGTTAGTCGTTTGCTCGCTCGCGGTTTAGGAGAAGCTCGTGGCTTGGGTAAGTTTGATCATTGCAGGAATACTTGAAGTTGTCTGGGCGTTTTCGATGAAACAGTCGGAGGGTTTTACGCGATTAGTACCGACGGTTATTACATTTGTTACAGTGATAGCCAGTTTTGCGCTGCTCTCTTTCTCTATGAAAAGCTTGCCGTTGGGCACAGCGTACACTATCTGGACTGGTATTGGCGCAGTGGGAGCATTCGCTGCGGGTATGTTTTTCCTGGATGAACCTGCCAGCGTGCTGCGCGTAATGGCCGCCACTTTGATTGTCAGTGGCTTGTTGATGATGAAGTTGGTGTCTGTCTGAACGGCGAGCATTTTGCTCGTGATATTGATCAATTTGCCATATTCGTTAAGTCACGACACTCAGGTAGCGTTTAAGGCGAGGCGATGGCTTCAGCCAATAACAATGAAGGTAATGTTTCAATGCTGTCAGATGTTTACTGCCCTTAAATCCAACTACAAAATCTAGGGATGTACTTATGATTTCGCTAAGAAAACTGTGTTTTATAATGCTCTTTGCGTTGTGCACGAGTGTAGTGTCGGCCAAGGAATACACCAATCTGCGCTTTGGCGTGGACGCTAACTACGCGCCGTTCGAGTCCAAGTCGGCTGATGGCAGCCTCAAAGGATTTGATATTGATTTGGGTAATGCGATTTGCGCCAAACTTCAAGTTAAATGCATCTGGGTCGAGAGCGATTTTGACGGCCTGATCCCAGGCCTCAGAGCTGGCAAGTTCGACGGTATTCTCTCGTCCATGACAGTGACGCCCTCGCGCGAAAAAGCCATCGACTTCTCAAATGAGCTTTTTTCCGGATTTACGTCCTATGTATTCAAGAAAAGTTCGGGCTTGAGCGCAGACGTGACGTCCCTCAAGGGCAAAACGGTCGGTTACTTTCAGGGCAGCATCCAGGAAGCCTACGCTAAAGCCGTTCTGGACAAAGCCGGCGTAAAAATTCAGTCCTATCAAAACCAGGATCAGGTGTACTACGACCTTGTAGCGGGACGGCTGGATGCATCCCTCCAGGACACGTTGCAAGCTCAGTTGGGTTTTATCAACTCGCCGCAGGGCGCTGAATACGAAATCAGCCAGTCCGTTGAGAGCCCTTATCTTCCCTCCAAAACAGCCATCGGCATCGCCAAGGACAATACAGAACTCAAGGCGTTGCTGGATAAAGCGATCCGGGCCTTACACGAAGATGGCACCTATGATTCGATCCAGAAGCAGCATTTCGGCGATCTGAATCTTTACAGCGGCAAATAACCATCCGGCGCTCGTCCGCTGGATGGGCCTTTATCGCTATAGGTTGTTGATCATGTTCGAAACACTATTAGGCGCGCTGGGGCTCTCTGCATTCAGCCTGAAAGGGTTTGGCCCTTTGTTGCTCGAAGGCGCCTGGATGACCATCAAGCTGTCTCTGTCTTCCCTGGCGCTCAGCGTACTGCTGGGGCTGATCGGGGCCAGCGCCAAACTTTCCAGCCTCAAGCTGCTGCGTTTGCCAGCGCAGATCTACACCACACTGATTCGGGGAGTGCCGGATCTTGTACTGATGTTATTGATTTTCTACAGCCTGCAAACCTGGCTGACGGTACTCACAGTCGCTCTGGGCTGGGAGTACATCGAGATCAACCCCTTTGTCGCCGGGATTATCACCCTTGGATTCATCTACGGCGCGTATTTCACCGAAACGTTCCGTGGCGCAATGCTGGCAGTGCCCCGGGGTCAGGTCGAAGCCGCGACTGCTTATGGGTTAAGTCGCACTCAGCGTTTTTGCTTCGTGATGTTCCCGCAAATGATGCGGTTCGCTTTGCCGGGGCTTGGCAACAACTGGATGGTGATTCTAAAAGCCACCGCGCTGGTATCGATCATCGGTCTGGCTGACTTGGTGAAAGCCGCCCAGGACGCGGGGAAAAGCACCTATCAATTATTCTTCTTCCTGGTGCTTGCTGCATTGACGTACCTCGTCATCACCAGCTTTTCAAATCTAATCCTGCGCTTGCTTGAGCGGCGCTACGCGGTGGGTTCACGGGAGGCGGTGCGATGATCGAGCTTTTGCAGGAGTATTGGAGGCCTTTCTTCTTCAGCGATGGTCAGCAGATAACCGGTCTGGCCATGACGTTGTGGCTACTCAGTGCCTCACTGTTCATCGGCTTTATCGTGTCGATTCCACTGTCAATCGCTCGAGTGTCACCCAGGTTCTACGTGCGCTGGCCGGTGCAGTTCTACACCTATCTGTTCAGGGGAACGCCGCTCTATATCCAGTTACTGATTTGCTACTCCGGGATCTATAGCCTGGCTGCAATACGTGCGCAGCCTGTGCTCGATACTTTTTTCCGGGATGCGATGAACTGCACCATTCTGGCCTTCGCCCTGAATACTTGCGCCTACACCACAGAGATATTTGCTGGTGCCATTCGCAACATCGCACATGGAGAGGTTGAGGCTGCAAAAGCTTACGGCCTCTCAGGTTGGAAGCTCTACGCGTTTGTGATCATGCCATCAGCCTTGCGTCGCTCGCTGCCGTATTACAGCAACGAAGTCATCCTGATGCTGCACTCGACCACGGTGGCGTTCACCGCCACTGTTCCGGACATCCTGAAAGTCGCGCGGGACGCGAATTCAGCGACCTTTTTGACCTTTCAATCGTTTGGGATCGCTGCACTGATTTACCTGGCGGTGACCTTTGCGCTGGTCGGCCTGTTCCGAGTTGCCGAGCGTCACTGGCTGGCTTTTCTTGGGCCGACTCACTGAACCCAGTATCGACACTGCTGCTCCCAATCCGCATTAGAGGATGATTGCGAACATGTACAAATTGACTGTTGACGGGCTACACAAAAGTTACGGTAGCCATGAAGTACTCAAGGGCGTTTCCCTGCAAGCCAAAACAGGTGACGTGATCAGCCTGATCGGCGCCAGTGGTTCGGGTAAGAGTACTTTCCTGCGCTGCATTAATTTTCTCGAAACGCCCAACGACGGTGCCATGAGTCTGGATGGTAAACCGATCCGCATGGTTAAAAACCATATGGGGCTGCATGTGGCCGATGACCGCGAACTGCAACGATTGCGCACCCGCCTGGCCATGGTGTTCCAGCACTTCAACCTGTGGGGCCACATGACTGTGTTGGACAACATCACCATTGCACCGCGGCGGGTGCTGGGTGTCAGTAAAAAAGATGCGGAAGATCGTGCCCGGCGATATCTGGAAAAGGTGGGGCTGCCGGCCCGTGTTGCCGATCAATTCCCTGCGTTTCTTTCCGGAGGCCAACAGCAGCGGGTAGCGATCGCCCGGGCTCTGGCCATGGAACCTGAAGTCATGCTGTTCGACGAACCTACATCGGCACTCGACCCTGAAGTGGTAGGCGAAGTGCTGAAAGTCATCCAAGGGCTCGCTGAAGAAGGTCGGACCATGATCATGGTGACCCATGAAATGGGTTTTGCCCGCAAGGTCTCGAACCAGCTGCTGTTTCTTCATCAAGGCCTTGTCGAAGAGCAGGGCGGGCCAGAAATTCTGGACAACCCGAGCAGCGAGCGTCTGCAGCAATTTCTGTCCAATGGACTGAAGTGAAAAACCTTTTATATGAGTACTGGAAGTGAAGCCTTGAGGACTTTTGATACTTTGGGGCGTATCGACGAGGCAATCATTGACGTGCTGCGCCACAACGGGCGCATCACTTACAAAAAGCTTGCCTCACTTGTGCACTTGAGTCAGAGCCCTTGCCAGCAGCGTGTACGTAAGTTGGAAAGGCTAGGGGTCATTCGTGGCTACGGTGCTTTCATCGACGAGAAAAGGCTCTCACCTGGTTTATCTCTGCTGGTGCTGGTTGGATTGGCTGAGGGTAAGGGGCTCAGCGCGCAAAAGGCGTTTGAAGCTGTAGTTGGTGCTTGCCCGCAGGTCATTGAGTGTCAGCTCATCAGTAGTGCGTTTGATTACTCTCTGCGCATGCGTTGCCGGGATATGGAGCATTTCCGCTCACTCACTGAACGCTGGTTGGAGAGTACTGAACTGCATATTGAGAAACTGGCAGCCTATCCAGAGTTGGCCGTCATCAAGCACTCATCGACGCATCTTGGTATCGAATAATAACTACAATATTCCCGGTCTTCGGATAAATCATGATGATTGCTAACCTGAAGTTCAGTCATAAGGTACTGCTTGCTGCATCGTTCGTCGTCGTCGCAGCGTTTTCGCTCTTTACTTTGTACAACGATTCGATCCAGCGCAAAACCATCCGCAGCAATCTTGAAAACCACCTTGAAGAAATGAGCAAAATCACGGCGAGCAGCGTTCAGGCGTGGCTATCTGGACGGGTATTGCTGGTTGACTATATTGCTCAGACGGTTGCCAACGACCCGGCGGCGGACAGTGTTACGCGCCTGCTGGAGCAAAGGTCATTGCTATCGACATTTACGTTCACCTACCTAGGCAGTCGTGACGGTAGTTTCACCATACGGCCAAAGGACGATTTACCCGCTGACTACGATCCGCGAACCCGGCCCTGGTATAAGGACGCAATGACTGCCGGGGGAACCACATTGACTGAACCTTACCTCGACGTCACTACGGGTCAGTTGATGATGACGATTGCGACACCGGTTAGCCATGACGGCCAGGCACTTGGGGTGGTGGGAGGCGACCTGACACTGGACACATTGGCGAAGATCGTCAGCTCGCTCGATGTGGGTGGGATTGGTTATGCCTTTTTGGTCAGCGCTGATGGCAAGGTGCTGGTCCACCCGAACAAAGATCTGGTGATGAAACAGCTGAGTGATATTTACCCGCGAAATACGCCGACTCTCAATACCCACATCAATGAGACTGAGCAGGAGGGCAGTCCGTGGATTTTGATGTTCTCCCCGATCAAAGGCCTGCCTTCGGTAAATTGGTATATCGGCTTGTCCATCGACAAAAACAAAGCCTACGAAGCGCTTGGAGACTTCCGCGCCTCTGCAATTTTGGCCACGGTTATTGCAGTGTTCATCACGCTGCTTCTGCTGGGCATGCTCATTCGCGTATTGATGCAGCCTTTGAGGCTGATGGGTAAAGCCATGCGTGATATTGCCCAAGGGGAGGGCGACCTTACCCGCCGTTTGAATGTGCACTCCAAGGATGAATTCGGCGAGTTGGCTCACGACTTCAACCTTTTCGTGGAGCGCATCCAACACTCAATACGTGAGGTGTCTTCTGCCACCGAACAGGTCAATGAAGTGGCCAAGCGAGTGATGCAGACCTCCAGCTCCTCCATTACAAACTCCGACGATCAGGCCAATCGCACCAACAGCATTGCAGCAGCAATTAATGAGCTGGGGGCGGCGGCTCAGGAAATTGCGCGCAATGCCGGTGATGCCTCACTCCAAGCCTCGGATGCCCGCCTTCAGGCGGAAGGTGGCCGTCAGGTGGTGACGCAGACGATCGGTGCCATGAACGGGTTATCAGGAAAAATCCGCGTGTCATGCAGCAACATTGAGGCGCTCAATGGCAAGACGGAGAACATCGGACGCATCCTTGAAGTGATCAAGGGTATTTCCGAACAGACCAATCTTCTGGCGCTCAATGCCGCTATCGAAGCTGCACGGGCGGGCGAGGCCGGTCGTGGTTTTTCCGTAGTAGCAGACGAGGTTCGTAGCCTGGCATACCGCACTCAGACGTCAGCCCAGGAAATCCACACGATGATTGAAGAGCTTCAGGTGGGCGCCCGTGAGGCGGTATTCACTATGAGCGAGAGTGAGCGCTACAGTCAGGACGGCGTGATTATCGCCAACCAGGCAGGTGAGCGACTGGGCAGCGTAACTCAGCGCATTGGCGACATTGACGGCATCAATCAGTCGGTGGCGACCGCAACTGAAGAGCAGACTGCGGTCATAGATTCGTTAAACGTTGACATCACCAAGATCAAAACCCTCAACCAGGAAGGCGTGGAAAATCTCCAGGCTACCTTGCTTGCCTGTGACGAGCTTGAGCGGCAAGCCACGCGACTCAAGCAGTTGGTGGATGGTTTTCGAACTTAGTCCAGGCAAACCACAAGCGTCGGTATGAACTCACGCGCGCGAGAACAGCAGCTTTATACCCGCAGCGCCGAAGACTAACCCCAGGGTGCCTTCGATCCATCGGCGTGCCCGGCGATAACCTCGAATCATCGGTGTAGTGGAGAAGACGATCGCATAGCTGCAGAAGATAGTGACGCTCAGTACGGCACAGCCAGCCAGGATAATCACAACTGTTTCAGGCGTCGCGTGTGGCCCCAGCCCCAGAGTCATGGTTGCAATCCAACCCAGCAGCGCCTTCGGGTTTGTGAGGTGCATAAGCAGGCCACGCCGGTAGAGGCCAAAGCCCGAAATGGTTGGTGCCGCAGCCAGTTCTTTTTGAAGGCGCTCGTCAGAGTTGAGGGCGGAGCGGCCAGCTTTGATGGCGAGGAAAAGCAGGTAAATCCCTCCGACTATTTTGAGGGCGAAGAGTGCCTGTGCGTATTGGGCCAGAATGGCTGATACGCCCGTGGCAGCCATCGACCCCCAGAAAAACGAACCACTGATTACACCTGCTGCCAGCACAAGCGCAGGTTTTCTTCCCTGGTGCATGGCGACGCCCATGATGCGCATGTTGCTGGGGCCAGGGCTAGCCGCTCCAACAATATAGGCTGTGAAGACGAGCAGGAGATGATGGAAATCAAATGACATTAATAGCCCCTTAACAAAGTCACATGCCAGTTAGCAGCTTCAGTGTTTGCACCATATGACGAAGGCGATGACGGTTGCAAGAATGCGCCAGTCCAAGGTTTGTGAAAAGGCAGGACGAGCCTGGTGGGCAACTCAAAAAACGATATAAGTTAATGACTAAAAACTATTTTTTTTATTCCTAAAAGCAATATATCGTCAATTTCCAAGAACGGTATTTTGTCATGAGGGATTCGATATGCGGCGTCTTACGGCTTTGGCAATAGCAATAGCAATCAGTGGTTCTACGTGGGCGAAGACTCCCGCGGACACATTGATCGTGGCGCGTTCGATCGACGATATCGCCAGCCTTGACCCCGCTGAAAGCTTTGAAATTACCGCTACCAACACCTTGGCAAACCTGTACCAGCGCTTGCTCGAACCTGACCGCAATGATCCGTCGGTACTGGTCCCTGCGTTGGCGGAAAGCTGGACGGCAGGCAGTGACGATAAGAGTCTGGTCTTCGAACTTCACGATGGAGCAACCTTTGCTTCGGGCAATGCAGTACGTCCGGAGGACGTAATTTACTCTTTCAAGCGCGTCGTCAAACTGAACAGAACCCCTGCCTTCATTCTGGGTGAGCTGGGTTGGACGGCGGACAACATTGACAGCTTCCTGACCAAGGTGGACGACCATCACGTTCGAGTTGCCTGGCCGGCCGGGGTAGGTAGTGCGTTTGCCTTGAGCATCCTGTCAGCGACCCCGGTTGGTTTTATTGTCGATAGGGTCGAAGTCGAGAAGCATGCCCAAGGTGCAGATTTGGGCAATGCCTGGCTGAAAAACCACTCGGCAGGCACGGGTGCTTACGCGTTGCGCTCTTACACTCCCCATGAAGCAGTAGTCTTGCAGGCGAATCCCCATGCTGTCGTAGTGCCCAAGCTGAAGACGGTGGTGATCAAAAATGTCACCGACCCCGCGACTCGTCGTCTGCTGGTGGTGCAAGGCGATGCTGACCTTGCGTTTGATCTGGGCGCCGACCAGTTCAATGCCCTGGAACAGCAAAAGGGTGTGACAGTCCAGCGCTTCCCTTCATCGATGATCTACTACTTGGGTATCAATAGCGGCAATACCCAGGTCCCCGCTTTGAAAAATCCTGCTTTCTGGGAAGCTGCCCGGTGGCTTGTGGATTACCAGAGCATTTCCAAGGATTTGTTGAAAAACCAGTACAGCGTGCACCAGGCTTTTCTGCCGAATGGAGTAGCCGGTTCAGTGAGCGATACGCCGTTCAAGCTGGACGTGAATAAAGCCAAAACGATTCTGAAAAATGCCGGTATCGCTGAAGGCACGAAGGTTGAATTGAGTGTCTTCAATCTGCCACCCTACACCGACATTGCCCAGGCGTTGCAATCGAGCTTTGCGAAAGCCGGTATCGACATCGCTGTTCGTCCACTGGTTGAGAGCGAGCTGTGGGCGAAAATGCGAAGCCGTGACTACCAACTGATCTTTACCTATTGGGGCATGGATTATCTCGATCCCAACTCCAACGCCAGTACCTTTACCTATAACGTCGCCAATGGACCGAAAACTCTCGCCTGGCGCACCCAGTGGGATATCCCGCAGTTGAGCGAAGAAACCCGCGCCGCCGCCGCGGAACGCGACTCGCAAAAACGCAGCGCCTTGTACGGTCACTTGCAAAAAGCCGTGCAGGACAACTCGCCCTTTGTGGTGGCGCTGCAAGGCCGTAACCAGGTCGCGGTCCATGACGGGGTAGAGGGCGTACTCCAGAACATCACTGTTTCGCTGCCGTATTTTGATCAGGTGAGTAAAGCCAAGTGAGGGCAGGGGCTTCTCGCAGGGGCCGTGTGGCAGGTACGGGTTTGTTAACCTTGTTGATCACGCTGATCGGCCTGCTTTTCTTCACCTTCCTGTTGACCACGTTGTCACCGGTTGATCCGGCATTACGCATTGCCGGGGATCGTGCCAGTGAGTCATCGCTGGCTCAGGTGCGGACCGAACTTGGACTCGATCAACCCTGGCCGGTGCGATTTGGCAGCTACCTCAATCATCTGGCACAGGGAGATTTGGGCGTTTCCAATACCTCCCGCCAACCTGTGCTGGGTGATTTAAAGCGTGCATTGCCCGCGACTCTGGAGCTCGCCACCTTGGCAATTTTGCTGGGCGCCAGTCTTGGTTTGTCGTTGGGTCTGTTGGCCGCCTGGCGCCCGGGTGGCTGGATCGATACCCTGGTGAGGTTGTTCTCACTGATTGGCTATTCGGTGCCAGTATTCTGGCTCGGCCTGCTGATGTTGTTGCTGTTTTACGCCAAATTACAGTGGGCAGGAGGCCCTGGTCGCCTGGACGATTCGTTTTTTTACAGCATCGAATTGTCCAGCGGCTGGATGTTGTGGGACACATGGCGCTCCGGTGAAGCGGGGGCTTTGGCTAATGCATTCGCGCACTTGGTGTTACCGGTGTTGGTCTTGGGATTTTATGCCATGGCAGGTATCTGCCGGCTCTCGCGTTCCGCTTTGCTGGGAGAGATGGGTAAGGAATATGTGATTACTGCATTGGCTAAAGGTGCCGGGCGCGGGCGTGTGTTATTGCATCACGTTTTACCCAATGTCGCGGGCACGCTCGTGGTGGTGGTTGCCCTTTCCTACGCCAGCTTGCTCGAAGGTTCCATTCTTACCGAAACTGTTTTTGCCTGGCCGGGTATCGGCCGTTATTTGACTACCGCTTTGTTCGCCGGTGATGTGCCAGCGATCTTGGGGAGCACGTTGCTGATTGGTCTTTGTTTCGTGGTAGTCAATGGTGTCGCTGATGTGCTGGCAGGCATGATTGATCCGCGCACTCGGGAGTTGCTATGAGCCTTTCTATAGCCTTCGACAGTGTATTGGCGCAACGATGGTGGTGTCGCTCGCCAGCCTTGGCCCTGGGTGGGTCACTGATTGTATTACTGGTGTTGTTGGCGCTGTTCGCGCCGCTGTTGAGCGGCTTTGATCCGAACCACCAGAATATCCAGGAGCGCCTGGTACCACCGTCAACTCTTCATTGGTTGGGTACCGACGGTTTTGGCCGTGACCTTTTCACGCGGTTACTCTACGGCACCCGTCCAACCTTATTGCTAGTGTCACTGGTGTTGCTGCTGACCCTGCCCATTGGTGTGTTCGTCGGTGTCACTGCAGGATTCTATGGCGGCTGGCTCGAGCGAATTCTGATGCGAATGACCGATGTGGTCATGGCTTTTCCACAATTGGTATTGGCGTTGGCGTTCGTCGCTATTCTTGGGCCTGGCCTGCTCAATGGTGCGCTGGCACTGTCCCTCACGGCGTGGCCGGCGTATGCCCGCCAGGCCAGAGCCGAGGCCAGTGTCCTGCGCGATAGTGACTACCTCGCCGCCGCTCATCTGCAAGGTATACGGGGTGTGCGTTTGTTACTCGGGCATGTATTGCCGTTGTGCCTGCCGTCGGTGATTGTGCGGGTGGCCTTGAATCTGGGCGGCATCATATTGGCTGCTGCCGGCCTCGGTTTTCTCGGACTGGGTGTCGAGCCTCCGACGGCAGAGTGGGGCTCGATGGTTGCAGATGGGAGCCGTGTCATTTTCGATCAGTGGTGGGTCGCTGCAGCACCGGGTATCGCCATTCTAGTGACGAGCCTGTCCTTCAATCTGCTGGGCGATGGCCTGCGCGATGTTCTGGATCCCCGTCATGGCACGTGATGAAACCTTGCTGGATGTACGCGGCCTGCGTGTCGGGTTCCCAGGCACTGGCACTCAGTTGATTGAAGTCGTTAAGGGCATCGAATTCACAGTCGGTGCTGAAAAGGTTGCCCTGGTAGGGGAATCCGGTTCGGGCAAATCACTGACCGCTCGCGCGTTGCTTGGGTTGGTACCACGTCCCGGTAGGGTCTCTGCTGAGCATCTGCGGTTGGGGCGCACTGATCTGCTGGGGTTGGGCGAAAAGCAGTGGCAGGCCCTGCGTGGTACGTCACTGTCGCTGGTGTTGCAGGACCCGAAATACTCCCTGAATCCGGTGCTTAAAGTGGGTACCCAGGTGGAAGAGGTGCTGGTATTACACACCAGGCTTGGGCGTCGTGAGCGTCGTGAAAAAGTTCTGGAAATGCTCGAAGCAGTAGGCTTGCCGAATCCCGCGGCCCTCTATGATCGTTATCCTCATGAACTGTCCGGGGGTATGGGGCAGCGGGTCATGTTGGCGGCGATGCTGATCAATAATCCTCGCGTGTTGATTGCTGACGAACCGACTTCAGCGCTGGACAGCAGCCTGCGGGACCAAATGCTTGAGTTGATCATGGGCCTGGTGGAGAAACGGGGCATGGGCTTGCTGTTGATCAGTCACGACTTGCCCCTGGTTGCCCGGTATTGCGACCGAGCGCTGGTCATGTACCGGGGTAATATTGTCGATCAGTGCCGCGCAGGGGAGTTGGCCACAGCCAGCCATCCGTATACAAACACCTTGTGGAACTGTCAGCCATCGGCGTTGAGCTATGGGCGATTACTACCTACCCTGGACCGAAGCCTGCTGGAGGATCGGCCGTGAGTGTCGTGGACATCGGCTCGTTGAGCGTGAGTTTCAAACGCGGCTTAAGTCACTTCATCGCACTGCAAGTAGAGCAGATACAAATCGCGCCTGGTGAGTGCTTCGGTTTGATTGGCGGCTCAGGTTCCGGCAAGTCGACCTTGTTACGGGTGCTTGCGGGGCTGCATCGTGATTGGCAGGGTGCCGTTCAGTTGTTCGGCCAGTCACTCACTGCACAGCGAGCCTTTTCTGGCACTCTGCGTCGGGATGTTCAGATGGTGTTCCAGGATCCTTATGCTTCACTGCATCCCTTACACCGAATTCGTCGCAGCTTGCGCGAGCCGCGGCAAATCAACGGGCTGCCTTTTGATGAGGCCAGTCTGGTGGCGTCATTGGAGCAAGTGGGATTGCCAGGCGAAGTTCTGGAGCGTTTTCCGCACCAATTGTCCGGTGGTCAACGCCAACGTATTGCCATTGTTCGTGCTTTGCAGCTGCAGCCAAAGTTGCTGTTGCTTGACGAGCCAACCTCGGCGCTGGATATGACCGTCCAGGCGGAAATACTCAATCTGCTTCAAAGACTACGTCGCGATACCGGAATGACCATGATCCTGGTCAGCCATGATATCAACACGGTTGCACACTTATGTGACAGGGCGTTGTTGATCAAGCGGGGATGTATTGAGCAACGTCTTGATCGTGCAGAGTTATCCGCACGAGCCGAAGGCGGATGACGATACTGGTTGTTCGCGTTTCAGGGGGCGAAGTTCCTGGCCTTGGGCTGTCGCAATTACTGAAGCACTTACCTTATCAACGATCTATACGGCATCAGAATATGGCGGACGCTGAACAGCGTCCGTCGCGTCAGAGGCTCGACGAGACGGACGAGACATCCATGATGCTCAATGTTTTAGTACGACCTTACCCTGAACTCCGCCAGCGACGGCGCTTTGGGCCGCGGCAATTTCGCTGAGCGGGAGCGTCTTGGCAATTGGGATGATGAGCCGGCCTTCGGAAGCGGCCTTGAGTACCGCATCCATGGTGTCCGCATCGGTGCGATGACGAAGCTCGTGAATAGTCACACGGTCGTCGGAATTGGCCCCCTCGGGAACCTGAACGATGCTGGCAACCTGACCACCGTCCCGCACATGGTCGATCAGAATTCCCGCGACGGCAGGTGCAGTGCTGATGGCAAAATGGAAAGTGGCTTGTGCCGGCTGTTCAGTGATATCGATTGCTTCGCCCGCCAACAAACGAGCACCCTCAAGCCGTTCGGATCGAACCCCAGCCACCGGTTTCGCCCCAATCTCCTGAAGGTACTGGATCGCGGCGCGACCAACCATACCGAGTGCGCCGGAAATCAGGACACGGTCGCCCGCTTTGATACCGAGGATATCGACCGTTTGCCGTCCGGTGAGCCCAACTTTTACCAAAGACGCACCCTGCTCGAAACTCAGATTGGCTGGGAGCTTGGCAACGGATGAGGCTGGCAAGACCCCATATTCAGCATGGGATCCGTTGCCATTGGCGAGAAAGTCGCCCACGACCCGATCGCCGACGGCGAGTCCAGTCACACCTGCGCCAAGTGCGGCAATGGTACCCGCAGCATCTCCACCTAATACGGCAGGAAGTTCCAAGGGGATGTATTGGGCCATGAAACCCTGGCGAAGGATAAGATCGAACGGGTTTATCGCAGAAGCTTCGATCTTGATTAGAACTTCGCCAGCTTCCGGCTTGGGCATAGGCACTTCACCTATCATGAACTGATCGATGCCACCGTAAGATTTGAGAAGAGCAGCTTTCATTGTGTTAACTCCTTTAAGTTTTTCGTCTCTCGTGGCCGGCGATGTTCGTTAACGGTACGAGTGGCTTGAATGTAGGATTGGTCAATGTGCCTTTCCTCGGATGGAGGTGGCTGCAGGAGAATGACCAAAGCGAAAGCTGGATGTCGTCAACCCGCCCGCGAAATCGCTCTGATGGTAGGTGACGGCTCCGGGTTCGTCTTCGGCTGCGCCCACAACCACCATCAACGGAATCAGATGGTCTTCGCGCGGGTGTGCGGCGCGGGCGAGGGGAGCCTGGTCCCATACGAGCAATCGCTCTGCGCGCTCGTTGGGTGTCGAGTGGACGAGCGTCCGCTGAAGCCAGTCGTCGAACAGACGAGATGGCTCATATCCACTGGTGCCCCGCATTTCCCGTAGGTTGTGATAGCTGAGACCGCTGCCGATGATCAGCACACCTTCATCCCGCAATGGCGCGAGTGCTCGTCCGACCGCAAGGTGCCGCGCGGAGTCGAAGCCGGCATCGAGCGACAGCTGAACCACAGGAAGCTCTTCTCCCGGATAGAGCGGCTTCATGATGCTGAAGGTGCCATGGTCAAAACCGCGAGAGGGATCGAGTTGCGCCTTGATGTTGCCTGCGTGCAAAAGCTCCTGTACTCGCTCGGCGAGCTCCGGTGATCCCGGCGCGCCATATGTGATGTGGTAGAGATACTCGGGGAAGCCGGAGTAGTCGTAAACCATGCCCGGTTTGGCGCCGGACGAAATAGCGAAACCTTCTTCCTCCCAATGGCCCGAGATGACCAAGATGGCCCTGGGCGAGTTGCCGAGCTCAGCTCTCATTTCGATCAGCGATTGCTCGAGTTTGTCGAAGTTGCGGCGGAATTCGCCGGTCATATATGGCCATGGGCCGCCGCCATGACTGATGAAGTAGGTCGGGAGACGAGAATTGTTCATTGCGTATGTCCTTTCAAGCAGCGATACCGCAGGCCGGTTGGGGCAACTGCATCCGGGCGTGCTTTGATAACGGAGCTTAACGTTTCACAATAATTGATCTACAGGCTTTATATTGAAGGACTATTTCCTGTGGATTGATGATTGATGGATACGTTATTGAGTTTGCGTGTCTTCTGCGCGGTAGCGGAACTCAAAAGCTTCACGGCAGCAGCCGAGCGCCTTGGTCTCTCGCCAGCGATGGCGAGCAAACATGTAATGCACTTGGAGAACCGGCTTGGAACCAGGCTGCTCAACCGGACGAGCCGCCATGTCAGCGTGACGGAAACCGGAACACTCTATTTCAATCAGGTCTGGCAGATGCTCGACGGACTCGACGAGGTGGAAGCTGCCGTAAGTAATGTCACTGTTACCCCCCGTGGGACGTTAAAGCTGAGTGTGCCAGTGTGGATTGCCAATACCCTTATCGCCCGCATGATTGCCGAATATCATCTGCGTTATCCCGAGGTGTGTCTCGACATGGATTTCAGTGGCCGGATCGTCAATCTCGTGGACGAGGGCTTCGATCTCGCCCTGCGTGCAACGGCCCCCGAAAAACTCGATCCCGGTCTCATCGCGCGTCCACTCACAAAAATCATTTTTCACCTTGTAGGTTCGCCCGCCTATCTGGCGCGTACCGGTCGGCCGACGAAAGTTGCTGACCTCAACGGCCATTCGTTGCTGCTCTATAGCGGGATGAACGCCAACGGAAGTTTGACCATAGACGGTCCGGAGGGTCAGGAAACGCTAAAGTTTCAGCCCGTGATGAGAAGCGAGAACGAGACCATGCTGCATATGGCGGCGCTCGAGGACATGGGGCTCGTCTTTCTGCCGGCGTTGATGATCCAGCCTGACATCGCCGAAGGGCGGCTGGAGAGGGTGCTGCCGAACACACTGAGTTTCAGCTCAACCCTCTACGCGGTCTATCCCAGCCGGAAATATCTTTCCGCAAAGGTCCGCACCTTCATAGACTTTATTTCTTCGCAACCCGGTCTTTGCCCAGCGATTGAAAACGAACAGTGACGGGATGATCTTCCTTGTGCCTAACACCACGCCTTTCAGCTCATATATCTGTCGAAAAGAAGCTTAACCAGCTGGCGCAGCCATATATTCCCGGGGTCATGGTGATAGCGCGGGTGCCAATACTGTCGCAGGTGCAAGCTGGGAGACTTGATCGGGGTTTTTATCACCTTGACCGCGTTGTAGCGTAGGAAAGTTTTTCCCAGTTCACTGGGGACGGTAGCAATTAAACTCGGGTTTTTCTCCAGTATCATCGGGACCGTAATAAAGTGTGGGGTTGTAAGGTAAATGTCTCTGCGATGTCCCAACTCATCGATGAACTGGTCGTAGCGGGTACTTCTGTCTGACAGAACGACGGAAACATGCTTCATGCCCAGGAACTGTTCAAGGTTTACTTCGTCGCCAGGGTATGTACAACTGACAATGGTGCAAAAAGAGTGCATGAACAGCTCTTGTTGAAAAAGGTTAGGGTCCTGAATGTAGTGGGACCCTATGGCCAAATCCGTATCACCTCTCTCCAGTGAATTCGCAATATGCTCGGTGGGTAATTGCGACGTCCGTATTCGGCAATGGGGGGCCACTTCCTGAAGTTCCTCAATCAGCCTGGGCAAAAAGACCAACTCACCCATATCCGTCATACAAAGGCTGAAGACCCTGGTGGATGTCATAGGGTCGAAACTGGCTTGTGCCAACAGCTTGTGCTGTACGGCGGATACGATCTCCAGAACTGAATCCCCCATCTTCTCGGCGAAAGGCGTCGGCTTCATCGAATCGCCAATACGGACGAAGAGAGGGTCTTCATAGAACTCCCGTAGACGACGTAGTGCATGGCTCATGGCGCTTTGCGTCAAGCCAAGATGCTCAGCCGCCCGAGATACGTTGCGCTCTCGCAGAAGCGCATCGAACGCGAGCAGCAGGTTCAAATCGAATTTCTTACCATGAATGGTATGCATGATCTGTATTAGCTCCATGATCTATGCGCATATATGATCCGCCTCTAGCATGGCGTCAGCAAGTAAGAAAAAACAAAAACAAGAGATGAGGATAACGTCATGCTTCTTCGTAATGCTTGGTATGTGGCCGCCTGGTCGAGTGAGGTTCCAGTCGACGACCTTCTAGCAAGAACGATTCTTAATGTGCCTGTAGTGCTATGGCGTGATAGCACTGGAGCGGTTGTAGCCTTCGAGGACCGTTGCTGTCACCGCGGTGCTCCCCTGTCGAAAGGGCGCCTGGAGGGCGATCAGCTTCGCTGTATGTACCATGGCCTGCTGTTTGATACAGCCGGGCAATGTGTAGAAATACCCGGACAAGAACGCATTCCTCCGCAAGCGAAAGTACGCACATTCCCCGTCGTGGAGAAACATAAGTGGATCTGGATCTGGGTGGGTGATGCCAGCCTGGCGGACCCGTCGCAGATTCCCGATACCCATTGGCTGGATGACCCGCAGTGGAGAAGTCTGGAGGGGTATACCTATTACACCACCAACTATCTCCTGATCGCTGACAACCTGCTCGACCTCGCCCATTTGCCCTACGTTCATCCAAACACGCTGGGTGGTGATGAGGCTTATGCGGCCTGTATACCTCAGGTCGAAAAGTTGGAGAACGGTGTTCGGGTGACGCGTTGGGGTGAAGGCATCAAACCGGCGCCTTTCGTGCAGAAGATCAAGAATTACCCGGGACCGGTTGATCGGTGGAATATCTACGATTTCCTGTTGCCCAGCATCTTCCTGATGGATTCGGGCATGCAGCCGTGTGGGCACAATGCCAAGGAGGGGAATCGAGTCAATGCAGCAGAGTTCCGTAGCACTCAGGCGCTCACGCCAGAGACGGACGAATCCACTCATTACTTCTTTTCGCAGCCTCACAACTTCGCCATCGACGATCCAGCGGTGACGCAGGCGATTCACGACCAAGTTATCACCGCGTTCGAAGAAGACAGCGACATGATTCATGCGCAAGACCGCATGTTGAAGCTAACCTCTGATTTCAAAATGATCCCGATCGGAGCGGATGCGGCACTTTCGTACTTCAGATGGCTTGTGGCGAAGGCTTATAAAGCTGAGCAGGCGGCGAGCAATCCCGTCAAGATCCAGGAGGCCTGAAAATGAGCGATTGGAACCGCGTTCGAGTGAAGGCGATTGTGCGGGCTGCGGACTCCATCCTGGATATCCACTTGCTGGCCGAAGACGGTCAACCGCTACCTGCGGCTGAGGCTGGCTCGCACATTGATGTACGCCTGCCAAATGGGTTGATCAGGCAGTACTCCATTCACCGATACGACCCGGTGGACGCAAGCTACTCAATCGGGGTCGGCTTATCTGAGCCGTCACGTGGTGGTTCGGCGTTTATTCATATCCAACTGCGAGTTGGCGACGTGCTGGAAATCGGCGCGGTTCGGAATAACTTTCCGCTGGAGCGAGACGCAAGTGCTTACCTGTTCATTGCTGGTGGTATCGGCATTACGCCGATTCTCAGTATGATTCGCTGGTGCGACGCGAATGACAAACCGTGGCAACTTCTTTACTGCGTGCGCTCGCGATCCCGAGCCGCTTACATCGAGCACTTGCCTCGTGGCGGAAAACTAGTGTTTCACTCGGATGAAGAAAACTCCGGTCGCCCCGACCTGCAGACGTTCATCCGTCAGGCTGGCCCTACGGACCACCTTTATTGCTGTGGGCCTGCGCCGCTCATGGACGCGGTACGGGGTGTCGCACAGGCGTACCTGCCTTCCGGACAGGTGCATTTCGAGTTGTTCAGCGCGCCGCAGTCGAATGCTGCTGAAAAGCCACAGGACAGTAGCTTCGTGGTGGAACTTGCCCGCAGCGGCATGGAACTTACCGTACCTGCCGATACCAGCCTCCTCGATGCGCTCGAAGGGGTGGGGATAATGGTGCCTTATTCCTGCCGGGAGGGGCTTTGCCGTACCTGTGAATGCCAAGTATTGGCCGGTGAGGTTGATCACCGCGACTATGTCCTCAGCGATGAAGAGCGTGCATCCAATACGGTCATTCTGCAGTGTGTTTCCCGTGCCAGGTCCGCAAGACTGGTGCTCGATCTCTGACTTGCACTGGATTCACGCTGTGCCCTGGAGGCAATGATGAGTCGTTTCGAACTGAACGCTATTCGTGGCGAGCTTCTTTCTCGTAGAGAAAATCCTCCTGGGTCGTTGCAGCAGGCCCGGATTGGGTTCGACCAATTGTGCAAGCGCTTTTTACCGCCGCCTGGTTGCAATTCCGCGGCTTCGACACTCGGTGGAGTGCCTGTGCGGACGTTAGCCTACCTAGAATCCCGACGCTCGTTGCTCTATGTCCACGGCGGTGGATTTATGGTGGGCAGCGCTGAAGGGTTTGAGGGGATTGCCGGCACGCTGGCTTCTGGTACGTCCTCCAAGGCTTATGTGGTCGATTATCGACTAGCGCCTGAACATGCTTATCCGGCTGCGCAGCAAGACGTTCTGACTGCCTACGCGGCGTTGCTCGCAAGCAGTGAAAGGGCGAGCGATATTGTGTTGGCGGGGGACTCGGCGGGAGGACAGCTCATCATGGCCGCCCTGATTCAGGCCCGGGCCATAGGGATGGAAATGCCAGGTTGTGTCGTGCTGTTTTCTCCTTGGGTGGATCTTGCCCTCAGAGCAGAGAGCATTCATACCAAGGCGGGTGTGGACTGCTTCCTCACACCTTCGAAGCTGCAGGCCTGCGCTAGCGCCTATCTGGGAGAGCAAGCTGAGGCCGCTACTTTCATCCTGGACGCCGATCTGGAAGGTATGCCGCCGTTGATGATTCAAGTGGGGGAGTCTGAAATCCTGCTGGACGACGCGGTACGCCTGGCGAGAAATGCCGGATCGGCGGGCGTGGAAACCAGGCTGGAAGTATGGCCCGGAATGTTTCACGTCTGGCAAGCGTATGCGCCGGCTCTCTCTGAGGGGCGTGAGGCGCTTGCTGCTGCCGTCGACTTCATGAACAGGGTGCTGAAACGGAAAAAGGCCGTTGACGCATGACAGTTGTTTGCAGGCATCTGCGCTGCCGCAGTGCAGGGCTTTCTTCCAAAACGACCCCCAGCATCGTGACCCACGACTCGCTTGATTGCTGTTTCAAATCACCTGATTGGCCAGCGCTTCTGCGGCTTTTATCCGGGGTGCGAGCCCAGGCATTACCTGCATTCTCCTGGCAAAACAGATTGTGAAAAAAAGATGCGAAGCCATGCTTGACAGGAGCCTCTTCTCGCAGTAAATATACGATACGTTCCGTATCAAAATGAAAGTCCGACATTGCTGCTATCACAGAGGTTTGTGGGCACTGTCATTCGAATGGAGCTTAAGCAAGGAGCGTTTTTTGATATCCAGCGAAACCTAATACAAAAACAATAGAGGTTCGTATATGCGTCTACTCAAATGTGCCGTGCCTGCATATTCGATGCTTTTCTGTCGGTCGCATTTTTTTTCGTGCGTGATGACAGGTAGTGCATTGAGTCTGATCTCGCTGAGTGCCAGTGCCTTCCAATTCAATATGAACGATAGCGACTACAGTGTTCGCTGGGACAACACGCTGAAATACAGCTCCGCCTGGCGCCTGAAGGACCAGAGCAGCAAGCTCACCAAAGGCCAAACTGCTCTTAACCAGGATGACGGTGATCGCAACTTTGACAAGGGACTGATTTCCAATCGGCTCGACATCCTCTCCGAGATGGATATCGGTTATCGCAACTTTGGAGCCCGTGTCAGTGGCGCCGCCTGGTTCGATACCGAATACCAAAAAGACACTGACAACGACGCCCCGGCCCGTGCCAACCAGCGCTCGGTCGCCTTCGATGAGTTCACTGACGATACCCGGCACCTGCACGGCGGTGACGCCGAACTACTGGACGCGTTTGTCTACTGGAACGGCGAGCTGGCGGAAAAGAGCCTGTCCGTGCGTCTTGGTCGTCATGGCCTGATCTGGGGCGAAAGTCTGTTCTTCGGTGGCAACGGCATTGCCGGTGGCATGGCCCCGGTGGATGTGGTCAAGGCGATTTCGGTACCGAACACGCAGTTCAAGGAAATCACTCGCCCCGTCAACCAACTGTCCACCAGCTACCAACTGACCGATGATCTGTCGCTAGGCGCGTTCTACCAATTCGAATGGGAAGAGACTCGCCTGCCAGGCGTCGGCAGCTACTTTTCGGTCACCGATGTCGTCGGTGAGGGTAGTGAGCGTCTGATCGTCGGCGAGCCATTCCCGGATTTCCTCGGCGGCAATCCGAACAGTCCGGCGGCATTCTTCCATGGCAATGACAAGGAGGCTCGCAGTTCCGGCCAGGGTGGTCTGCAGTTGCGCTATTCGGCAGGTACTGTCGACTACGGTCTCTATGCCCTCCAATACCACGAGAAGACGCCCCAGATTTACCTGAGGCCCAATGCGACCGGCCCCAATTTCGCCACCGGTGAGGTGGGCAACTACTCTTTGGTTTACCCAGAAGATATCCGGGTGCTCGGTGCCAGTTTCGCCACTTCCGTCGACGAGTTCAGTTTCGCCGGCGAGGCCTCGATGCGCTGGAACATGCCGTTGGTATCCAATACTCAGACGGTGTTGGCCGGTGAAGCAGCGGACAACGATAACCATCCGCTCTACGCGGTCGGACACACGGCACATGTCAACTTGAACGTCATCGCTTCACTGGGGCCGTCATTCGTTTCCAATGAGGCCGCGTTGGTGGGTGAGGTGGCATGGAATCGGCTGCTTAGCGTGACCAAAAACAGCGCGGCGTTGAATCCCAACACCACTGACGATGCTCTGGGTATCAAGTTGGTGTACACCCCGACTTACCGCCAGGTCTTTCCCGGCATCGACCTCAGCGTGCCGGTGGGCCTCAGTTATTTTCCAATGGGCAAGTCCGCGGTGGTCGGCAGTTTCGGCCCGGACAAGGGCGGCGATTTCAACATCGGGGTCAGTGCTAACTACCGTGAGCGCGTCACCGTCGGCCTGACCTACACCCACTTTTACGGGCCCGAAGACACCGCCCTCGACGCGGCCAATCACTTCACCATGAAGCAGTCGCAGAAGGATCGGGATTTCCTAGCCTTCTCCGTCAAAACCACATTCTAAGAGGACTTGCGCATGATTTCCGAATTCAAACTCAAGTCGCTGTGTTTCGTTTTGCTCACGGGCGTTCTGATCAGCAGTTTGCTGCAGCCAGCCATTGCAGCGACAACTGAAGCGTCTGAGCTAGGTAAAACCCTGACACCTTTTGGTGCCGAGCGTGCAGGCAATGCCAATGGCAGTATTCCTGCCTGGGACGGTGGCTACACCAAGGTCGATCCATCCTTCAAGCAAGGCGGTACCCGCCCGGATCCATTTGCCGCCGAAAAGCCGTTGTTCAGCATTACCGCGAAGAACATGGAGAAATACGCCGACAAGCTCAACGATGGCGTCAAAGCCATGTTCAAGCGCTACCCGGACACCTACCGAATCGACGTATACCCGACTCACCGCACCTCGGCGGCGCCGCAATGGGTGTATGACAATATTCGCAAAAACGCGACCGAGGCCAAGCTGGTAGAAACGAGTGCCGGACCTGCTCCGCAGGGGGCTTATGGTGGGGTTCCGTTTCCTATCCCGAAAAGCGGCATTGAGGTCATGTGGAACCACCTGCTCAACTGGCGCGCCACTTCCATCGCCACGCATTTTCGCGACTATTTGATAACGGCTGATGGCAACCCGGTCCTGGCTACTGAAGGTAAAGGCATTCAAGAGATGCCGTATTACTACCAGGAAGGTTCGGCCGCCGACTTTAATGGTAACTACTGGTTGTTCCGTCTGCTGAACCAAGGCCCGCCGATCCGTGCCGGTGAACAGATTCTGGGGCAAGCCTACCTCAACGAAGATCAAACCCAGACCTACGTTTATCTCCTGGGCCAGCGTCGGGTACGCAAGCTGCCGAACTCCTGCTGCGATACGCCGACACCGGCCACGGCCGGCGTGATGAGCTTCGATGAACTGTCGGTGTTTACCGGGCGCCTGGATCGTTTCAAATGGACGCTGGTGGGTAAGAAGGAAATGTACGTCCCCTATAACGCCAACAAGGCAAATACCGCCGCCAAACCGGAAGACCTGTTCGGCAAAAATCACCTCAACCCCGACTACATACGCTGGGAATTGCACCGCGTTTGGGTGGTTGACGCTGAACTGGCCCCGGGAGCACGTCATCAGTTGCCGAAGAGCCGTTACTACGTCGATGAAGACACCTGGCAGGCCATGCTCGCTGATCGCTGGGATAGCAGTGGCGCGCTAGCCAAAACGCTGTGGACGCTACCTATGGTGCTGCCAGATGTGCCCGCGGTTGCCCAATTGTCTTCGGGCTTCTATGACCTGAACTCTGGTGCCTGGTTCATGCAGGGGATCTTCGCCGGTATGTCGGATCAGTATCGCATCGTCGATCGTTACAAGAAGTCTGAGTTTTCTCCGGCTGCCATGGCGGGCCAGGGTGTGCGTTAAGGTCGCAGTTGCCTGATAGGCGTCGGCTGTCCAGCCGATGCCTTTGCAATACGCGCCTACTTGAGAATAAAAAATGATAAATATCCGTCATGTCAGTGGACTTGTACTGGCCTCCGTGTTGTCCGTCACTACCTCCATCTGCCGCGCTGAAACCAAGGCTGTGGGTTCCGTGTTAACAACGCCTGCCATGCAGATTGTTGCCCCCTCCAGGGCGGTGTTTATCGATCTGGCGCGGGCTGCCGATCGACTGATCGCTGTTGGGGAGCGTGGGCTCATCGTTCTGTCGGACGATAATGGTCATTCATGGCGGCAAGTACCGGTGCCGGTCTCCGTCAGTCTTAGCTCCGTCTATTTCGTGGATGCCCAACGAGGCTGGGCGGTCGGTCATTCTGGAACTGTTTTGGCCACCATCGACGGGGGCGAACATTGGGCGGTGCAGTTAAGTGGTTTGCAGGCTGCACAAATCGAATTGCAGGCCGCTCAGGCTGAAAAGGTCACTGCGAGCGATGCCGAAGCCGCCGATATGCGTCTGCAAAATGCCGAGCGGCTGATTGCCGATGGGCCGGATAAACCCTTCCTGGCGATTCGGTTTTCCGATGCCAACCACGGCTTGGTTGTCGGTGCCTATGGCATGGCATTCGCGACGCAAGATGGGGGGGCCAGTTGGCACTCGCTGATGGGACGTATCGAGAATCCATCGCTCGTGCACCTTTATGCAATTGCTGAAAAAAACAACCTCTGCTTCCTCGTGGGAGAGCAGGGATACCTAGCGCGTTCAATCGATAACGGACAATCATTCAAGCAACTCGAAAGTCCCTATGAAGGCAGTTTCTTCACCGCCCAAGTGCGCGATGACGGCGCGTTGTTGGTCGCGGGCCTGAAAGGCCATGCGTATCTCTCCAGTGATGACGGTGACAGCTTTCAGCGTATTGCTGTTTCGTCGCCCGTTTCTTTCAGTAGCTCCGTGCGATTGGCCGACGGCACTTTGTTGTTGGCTAATCAGGCCGGGGGCATTTTCAGTAGCGCAGCCTCACATGGCGCCGCGTTGCAATCTGTAGGAAAACCCTTGGGGCTGCCAGTTAGCAGCCTGCTCGAGGCGGCCGATAAAAGTTTTATCGCTGCCGGTTTTGCTGGCTTGTCGCGCTTTGCTCATCCAGCCACAGATGTTTCGGAGTGAGGCTATGAAATCTTCAAGCAGTTCAAATACCTTCGAGCTTAATGATTTCGACGTTCGCTCGGGTTCAATGGTCGAGCGGGCCTTGTTCAACCATCGTCACTGGGTGCTGTTTCTGTGTCTGGTGACGACGCTGCTGCTCGGTTGGCAATCCACGCGCATCGTGCTCAATGCCAGCTTCGAAAAGATGATCCCTACCGGGCATCCCTACATCGCTAATTATCTGAACAACCAGAAGGAGCTGTCGGGCCTGGGCAATTCGCTGCGCATTGCGGTTGCCAATACTAAAGGGGATATCTATGACGCCGACTACCTGCATACCCTGCAGGTGCTCAGTGACAAGATTTACCTTCTGCCGGGCGTTGACCGCGCCTACATGAAGTCGCTCTGGACACCGGCGACCCGCTGGGTGTCGGTCACCGAGGAGGGCCTGGAGGGTGGGCCGGTGATCCCGGACAGATACGACGGCAGCGCCGCGTCGCTGGCCATGCTGCAGCGCAATGTGCAGCTGTCCAATGAAATCGGTCGGTTGGTGGCTTTGGATCAACGCTCCAGCATTATCTACGTGCCTCTGCTGGCGCGTACCGCCGACGGCAAGCCGCTGGACTACGCCACATTGTCCGACCAACTCGAAGCGCTGCGTGGGCAATACCAGAACGACCACATCGAAATTCATATCACGGGCTTCGCCAAGAAGATGGGCGATCTGATCGAGGGGCTGGAGCAAATCCTGTTGTTCTTCGCCGGCGCTATCGTCATCACCACCCTCGTGCTTTATGGCTACACCCGGTGCATACGCAGTACGTTGCTGGTGGTGTTCTGCTCGCTGGTCGCGGTGGTCTGGGAGCTGGGCCTGTTGCCGCTGCTGGGTTACGAACTGGATCCGTATTCGGTGCTGGTGCCATTTTTGGTCTTCGCCATCGGCATGAGCCACGGCGCGCAAAAGATGAACGGCATCATGCAGGACATAGGCCGTGGCATCCATCGTCTGGTGGCTGCGCGCCTTACCTTTCGCCGTCTGTTTCTCGCCGGCCTTACCGCGCTCTTGTGCGACGCCGTGGGTTTCGCGGTGTTGATGATCATCCAGATCCAGGTGATCCAGGACCTGGCTATCATTGCCAGCATCGGCGTCGCAGTGTTGATCTTCACCAACCTCATCCTGTTGCCGGTGCTGCTGTCTTATGTGGGCGTCAGCCCAAGCGCGGCCCAGCATAGCCTCAAGAGTGAGCGTGCGGAGGAAGGGGGCCAGACGCGCCATCCTTTCTGGCGTTTCCTCGACCTGTTCACCCGTAACCCTTGGGCCGCGATTTGTGTCGGCACCAGTCTGGTGATGGCGGTGCTAGGCTTCATGGCCAGCCAGCACTTGGCGATCGGTGACCTGGATCCCGGCGCTCCCGAACTGCGCGCGGACTCGCGTTACAACCAGGACGATGCGTTCATGACCCGCAGCTACGGTGCCAGCAGCGACCTCTTTGCGGTGATGGTGCGCACGCCACAGAGTGCCTGCTCGCGCTACGACATCCTGCGTAAGGTCGACGAACTCGACTGGCAATTGCGAAATCTACCAGGGGTCGACTCGACCAATTCTCTGGCGTTGCTCAACCGGCGAATGCTGGTGGGGCTCTCTGAGGGCAGTCCGAAGTGGTTCGAGCTGCAGAACAACCAGGCAATGCTCAACATGATTACCGCAAGCGCGCCTCGCGGGCTCTATAACGAGTCCTGCAGCTTGCTGACACTCTATGTCTATCTTTCCGACCACAAGGCCGAGACCCTGACACGCCTGGTAGAGCATGTCGAAGCCTTCGCCGCCGCCAATGACACCGATGATGTGAAGTTCCAGCTCGCCGCCGGTAACGCCGGGATCGAGGCCGCCACCAACATTGTGGTCAAGGACGCCAACCGCGAAATGCTGTTTTGGGTTTACGGTGCGGTGATCCTGCTCTGCCTGATCACCTTCCGCTCCTGGCGCGCCACGCTCTGTGCGGTGATCCCATTGATGCTCACCTCCATCCTCTGCGAGGCGCTGATGGTGGGCCTGGGTATCGGGGTCAAAGTCGCTACGCTGCCGGTGATCGCCCTTGGCGTGGGCATCGGGGTTGATTACGCACTTTATGTGATGAGCATCCTGCTCGGTCATCTGCGTCAGGGGGCCAGCCTGTCCGAGGCGTATTTCCGTGCCCTGGTCTCCACGGGCAAGGTGGTCATGCTCACCGGCGTCACCCTGGCCATTGGCGTGGGCACCTGGATTTTCTCACCCATCAAGTTTCAAGCAGACATGGGCGTGCTGCTGGCCTTTATGTTTGTCTGGAACATGGTCGGGGCCCTGGTGTTGCTGCCGGCGCTCGCCTATTTCCTGCTGCCGACAACCCGGCGTCACGATGAGGTTGTCTCGTTGCCGGCAACCCAGCGTCGCGATGAGGTCACCACGCCGCTGGTGGTCAATGAGCCACGCGGCTTGGCTGGCGGCCTGAAGCACGTCGGTCGCAGTGTCTTAGCATCCCCCTTCACGGAGTGACTTCCATGCGTTTGATTGCCTTGCTGTGGTGCGCGTTTTCGCTCATGAGCGCTACCGAAATGGCCACAGCAGATGAAGAGCAACGTGCCCGCAAGTTGTTGCAGGCGGCCGTCGAGTACTACCAGGCGCAGGGTGACGCCGCTTTCGCGGCCTTCAGTCGCCAGGGCGAATTCATTGATGGCGAACACTATGTATTCGTGGTCGATACCCACGGCGTCATGCTCGCCAGTGGCGGCACGTCATCTGTGCTGATTGGTCGCGATGTCACCGAGGCGCTGGAGCCGGAACTGCGTGACGGCTTCCGCCAGGCTTTGGAAGGCAAAGCAGGAGAGGTGCGGGTGGCCGAGTATCGCTGGATGAACGCCCGCGACGCCAGGGTAGAGCACAAGCGGGTGTTCTTTCAGCGCGTGGGGGATCGCGTCATCGCCGTCGGTTTCTATCAACCGCGGGCCACGCCACAGCAGGCCCAACAACTGCTTGATCGCGCGGTTGTCGCCCTCAAGCAAGAGCCGCAGGCCAGCATTGCCGCTATCAACGCGCTGTCACCACGATTTCGCGAGGATGATCTCTACGTCTTTGTGATTGATCTGAACACCGGTCGCTACTTGGCTCACGGCTACAACCTGCGATTGCTCGGCGTAGAGTTCTCCAGCGTGCGTGACCCTGATGGCAAACCCGTGGGCGAGCCGATCCTCGCGCTGATGAAGGATCGCCAGGACGGTGGTTACGATTACCGCTGGAAGAACCCGGTGACCGGCAAGGTGGAAGATAAATACGCCTTGTTGCGCAAGACCGGCCATCTACTGGTCGCGGTTGGGTATTACAAGAAGTCCGAGTGATCCGTTGACGGGCCATAACAATAAAAAGGATTCCTGTCATGAACCGGTTTTTTGCTTCATTGATTTTGCGCTTCATCCTGACCGTGCCCGGACATGCAGTCTGCCCTCAGGGGAAAGATCATGTCTTGGGTTAGCCTCGCATTGGGTAGGCTTTCTGTTGGCGCCAAGCTGTCAACGGGCTTTGGCCTGGTTCTGCTGACCACCGTGATCGTGGCAGGCACGGCATTCAGCTCGATCGCTTTACTGCAATCTCGTACCGAGCTCCTGCGGGATGCCCTTCAGATCAAAGCCAAGGTGCTTCAGGCGAGAATCTCCGAAAAAGAATATGCGATCGGCTTGCAGCCGGAGGCCGAATCGCAAGTACGCGCAATTATCGAAGAGCTCCAAGTCGAGCTTTCGAAGGGCGATGAACTGGCGCGTGGCGAAATGAAGGAGGCAGTTGCGGCGTACTTGAAACAGTTCCAACAGTACACCGAGGCATTGCGCGGACTACGGGATTCTCGACTGAAAATGCAGCAGCTTGCCGCAAATGCTGGCGACAATTTCACGGCCGTCTTTCTCGATCAGATAGACGCGGTCAACCTGAAGACGGAGGCCGGTACTCTCCCAGAAGCGCAACAGATGAACCAGTTGGAGCAGGCAGCGAGCCTCAGGGACAAGCTGGCCAGAGTCCGCGAGCGTGAACTGTACTACACCGAAAGTGGCGACCTGCATCACCGAAATGATTGGGAGCAGGGCATGAATGAGGTCCTTGCCGCTACAAAAAATCTGGTCATTCGCGTCGGCGAGGAGGGTCAGGAATCCCTGCAGCAGGCGTTACTCGCGCTGGACCAATACCGACAAGCCTTCGATCAGTTTGCAATCAGCCACAATCAGATTGCCCATACCCGTGAGGCGATGAAAAAAGAAGGCCAGTACTTGGGTGAGTTGCTGGCTCAGCTTGAGCAAGACCAGGCTTCTCTCATCACGCAAGACAATCAGCGGGCCTACCGCCAGATGACCCTGATCACGCTCTTGGCCCTGTGCCTAGGCATAGGGGCGTGCCTGGTGATTCGCCAACTGATTCTTCACCCCTTGCGTCAGACTGTACTGCTGGCCAATAGAGTCTCGGAGGGAAACCTTACGGGTGGCGATACGCAGATAACCGGCAAGGACGAACTCGGGCAGTTGCTGCGCACAGTCAACGGGATGCTCGTCAGCTTGCGCCACCTTGTGGGGCGTATCGGCCATGGCATAACAGACCTCAACAGCACCGCTGACAGCCTCGTACAGGTGATGGAGCACAATCGATCAGGGGTCGAGCAGCAGCGTTCGGAGACCGAACTGGCTGTAATGTCCATGCAGCAGATGAGTGCAACGGCACACGAAGTGGCGCGCAACGCGTCACAAGCCAGTGAAGCCGTTGTCATCGCCGACGGCTTTGCGCGGGAAGGCGACGCGTTGGTCAAACAAGTCACCGATCAAGCTGAGCGGCTGGCACTGGAAATGACAGGGTGCGCCAGCGTAATGGAGACGCTGTTGCAAGAATGCACCTTGATTGGCGGTGTCCTGAGCGTCATCAAATCGGTAGCCGAACAGACCAATTTACTCGCCCTTAACGCTGCCATTGAAGCCGCACGCGCCGGTGAGCACGGGCGAGGGTTCGCCGTAGTGGCCGATGAGGTACGTGGCCTGGCCCGACGAACCCAGAGCTCGACCAGTGAAATTGAAGCGTTGATTGAACGTCTTTGCGGTGCGGCCCAGCGGGCTGCCGAACGGCTCCATAAGAGCCGCGGCCTCACCGATGAGTCGGTGATATTGGCCGGTCAGGCCTCCTCGGCATTGGTAAGGATTACCCAGGCGGTATCGAGCATCGAACAGATGAATGAACAGATTGCTGCTGCCGCCGAACAACAAAGTGTTTTAGCCGAGCAGGTCAATCAGAGCATGGCGAGGGTTCGCGCTGTTGGAGAGCAAAGCGCCAGACAAAGCCAGGAACTGCAGGCGTCTACCTTGGGTTTGCAAGAAATTGGAGGTGAGCTTGGCATCGCAGTAGGGCACTTCAGGACGTAAGGAACTCGAACCGAGCGTCTTCCTTTGATGTGCTGATTAGGTCAATTGAGACAGAGGAATAGCAGCATGAAAGCAACAACGCGTCTTGTCCAAATAGCCGTCAAGGTTCTGGAGGCACGTGATATCTATAGCTTCGAGCTAGTGGCCCAGGACGGCCAGGGGCTGCTTCCATTCTCGGCCGGCTCTCATATTGATGTGCACCTGGATAATGGATTGGTGCGTCAATACTCGCTTTGTAATGACCCTGGCGAAACACACCGCTATATGATCGCGGTGCTGCGCGACGCCACCTCGCGCGGTGGCTCGGTCGCAATGCACGCTCTTGAGGTCGGTCAGACGATACGTATCAGCGATCCGAAGAACCACTTCCCGCTGGCCCATAACGCCGGTCATAGCATTTTGCTCGCTGGTGGCATCGGCATTACTCCCATCCTCTGCATGGCCGAGAGACTGTCAAATGCCGACGCATCATTCGAGTTGCATTATTGCTCACGGTCCGCCGACCGTACGGCTTTTGCAGAGCGCCTCCGATCGTCCTCCTTTGCCGCAAGCGTGCAATTCCATTACAGCGACGGACCTGAGGCGCAAAAGCTTGACTTGACCGCCGTGGTCGCCAACCGCCGTCCCGGCACGCATCTCTATGTGTGTGGGCCGGCAGGCTTTATGGACTGGGTACTCGAAACTGCGCGGGCAAACAGTTGGTCGGAAGAACTTCTGCATCGCGAATATTTTTCTGCTGCTGCGATTGACACGAGCGACGACGGCAGCTTCGAAGTGCAGGTCGCTTCGACGGGCAAGGTTATCCGTGTGGACCCGAATCAAACAGTGATTGGGGCGCTGGCGAGCCATGGCGTCGAGGTCATCACTTCCTGTGAGCAGGGTGTCTGCGGGGTCTGCCTGACGCGCGTGCTGGAGGGCACTCCAGATCACCGCGACATGTTTCTCACTTCCGCGGAGCAAGCTAGGGGGGATCAATTCACCCCCTGTTGTTCGCGCGCCTTGAGCGCCAGACTCGTTCTGGACCTTTGAGATCCGGTAGCCCCTGATCATTCTCTACTTGACAGCCCAATGGGTGTGCAAAAGAATACGATTCGGTCCGTTTAGTAATTAGATGAAAGCCAGACGTATTGCCCTGAGGGAGGTGATGGCAGGGCAATAGTCCAATACTGCGGATCGCCAACAACAAGAACTTCCAGTTAAGGAGTGAGGTGTCATGGCAACGTTTAACGTCGCAGAGAGCATTCAAGAAGCACGTAACTACCCTTATAACTGTTGGTGGGTGGCGGCATTTGGTTCCGAAGTGGGTCGCTTGCTGTTGGGCCGTTGGATGCTCGATACCCCCGTGGTGTTGTTCCGTCGAGAAGACGGCACAGTAGCCGCGCTGGAGGACCGCTGCCCGCATCGCCAGGCCCCTCTTTCCAACGGTCAACTTAAAGGTGACATCGTGGAATGTGGCTACCACGGTTTCTGCTTTGGTGCTGACGGCAGTTGCGTGCGCATACCGTCCATGGACGGAACGCCTCCGCCCAACTATTCGGTGAAGCACTTTCCAGTGAAGGAGATTGGTCCCCTGGTGTGGATTTATCTGGGCGATCCGTCGGTGATCGACACGGTCGCTCCGCCACCCGAGTTGCCGTGGGCGGAAGATTCGTCTTTTGCCATCAGGACTGGTTTGATGGAAATTTCAGCGAACTACATGCTACTGAAAGAAAATGTTCTCGATCTAACGCATTTTGGCTACGTGCATGCTTCGACATTCGAGATTTCTGACTGGTCCACTCCACCTGACGTCATCGTGGGCGATGAGACCGTTCAGTACTCCAAGCATTTCATAAATAGTCCGCTTGCGCCTGGTTACGCAATGTCCCTTGGGGTGCCGCCGGGTACTCCTTGGAATCGTGAACACAGAGGCACGTTTCTGTCACCGGCGTTACAAGAAGGCTGCACGGATTTTCAGAACCCCTCGAAACCTGAGGAGTCACCGGCACGCTTTCGTGTTGCCCATGCCACGACGCCAATTGATCAAACCCACATGCTGTATTTCTGGGTCGTCGGTCGAGACTTCGCCAAGGTGCCGGAAGCTATGGATCATTTGGTTCACGCTATCCGCGAAGGTTTTGATGAGGACCGAGTCGTGCTTGAGGCAGTCCAGGCCCAAGCCAGTCGCCGTCCGCGACGCGTCAGCGCCGGCGAGCGCAGCGTCAAGGCCGATGCCGCAGGTATTCAGGCACGGCGCATCGTTGCGCGGTGGATGGAGCGTGAGGAGTAATCAACTCCTGCGCAGGGGGCGAGTCTTGTCGGAGACGCTGGGTAAACGACAGTCGTTTCGCCCGGCAAATCATTGCACAAAGGAATACAGAGAATGATCAAGTCACGTGCGGCCGTTGCTTTTGCCGCCAACCAGCCGTTGCAAATCGTTGAAGTGGACGTTGAGCCGCCGAAGGCTGGTGAAGTTCTGGTTCGTGTCGTTGCCACCGGTGTTTGCCATACCGATGCCTATACCCTTTCAGGTAATGATTCGGAAGGCGTCTTTCCCTGCATTCTGGGGCATGAAGGTGGAGGTATTGTCGAGGCGATAGGTGAGGGCGTGACTTCGCTGGCGGTAGGTGACCATGTCATTCCGCTATACACCGCCGAATGCCGAGAATGCAAATATTGCACTTCAGGCAAAACCAACCTGTGCCAGGCAGTACGTGCCACTCAGGGTAAGGGGCTGATGCCAGACGGCACTTCGCGCTTCTCCTATCAGGGGCAGCCGATATACCACTATATGGGCTGCTCGACCTTCTCCGAGTACACAGTGCTACCGGAGATCTCCCTGGCGAAGATTCCCAAGGATGCTCCGCTGGAGAAAGTGTGTCTGCTCGGCTGCGGCGTCACTACTGGCATCGGTGCAGTACTCAATACCGCCAAGGTGGAGGAGGGGGCTACCGTTGCTATTTTTGGTCTAGGTGGTATTGGTCTGGCAGCGATCATTGGTGCAAGGATGGCGAAGGCCGGCCGGATTATTGTTATCGATATCAACCCGGCCAAATTTGACATCGCCCGCGAGCTAGGCGCTACCGACTTTGTTAATCCAAAGGAGCAATCCAAACCCATTCAGGACGTCATTATCGATATGACAGATGGTGGTGTGGACTACTCCTTTGAGTGTGTAGGTAACGTGCAATTGATGCGTGCGGCACTAGAGTGCTGCCACAAGGGCTGGGGCGAGTCGACCATTATTGGCGTGGCCGGCGCTGGCCAGGAAATCTCTACGCGTCCATTCCAGCTGGTTACCGGTCGGGTCTGGCGCGGTTCGGCCTTCGGCGGGGTTAAGGGTCGCACCGAGTTAGCGAGCTATGTCGAAAAGGCGCAGAAAGGCGAAATTCCGCTGGATACCTTTATCACCCATAACCTGCCGCTGGAAGGCATTAACCAGGCCTTCGAGTTAATGCACGTAGGCAAGAGTATTCGCACTGTCATTCATTTCGATCGCTAAGTCGGCAGACTTGGCGATGAGTGCCGTGGCGAAATTTGCCCTGGTAATACCGCAACGCAAACCCATCTGGTTTCTACCATAGAGAGCGATAAAAATGAGTGTCTTTACTCACGTAACAGTCGGCACCAATGACCTGAATAAAGCCCGTGGTTTCTACGACGACGTATTGGGCAAGCTTGGCCATAAACGGATCGCGGATCTCGGCGACAACGGTTCCATCTGGGGCGAAGACGCACCGTCTTTCTTCGTCTTGAAACCGGCCAACGGTGCACCTGCCAGTGTTGGCAATGGCGTCACCGTCAGTTTCGAGGCGCCGTCCCGTGCGGCTGTCGACGCTTTCCATGCCGCAGCATTGGCTGCTGGCAGTGTATGTGAAGGCCTCCCGGGGCCGCGTAGCTGGGCACCGAACGCCTATGCAGCGTATGCCCGTGATCTGGATGGTAACAAACTGGCCGTCTATTGCTTCAAACCAGCTTAAGCCAGGTACGGGGCCAGCCCGGTTTTGGCTGGCCTCATCTGTAATCCTTCTCTACCGCACTCAGGGCAGTCCGCTCGAGGTTCCCTCGCGAAGAAACTGCTCGCGCAACATCAACACCACAACCCGCATCGCCACCTCGCTATTCCCTCTCGCCGGGCCTGCACCGGCTTGGCGTGACCCTCCATAGCTCGGCCTCACCTAGGGACGCGCCAGAAACTTCACATCTGTGCCGCACACACTATCACCCCGAAAAAACCGAAAACTTACCGTTCAGGCGCGTGTCGGCAGGGCGAGGTCCCCTGCTGCGGATCAAAAAATAAGAAAGGAATGAGACACCATGGCAACCCCGAGCGTCCTGCTAAACACTGCGCAAGCCCCCCTGCAGCCATTGGTGGGTGACGGCATCTGGTTCCGAAGTGGGACGCTCGATGCTGGGGCGCTGGATCTCGATGCCCCCCTATCAGCCCCGTCCACGACGAGTCAGAACCGGCGAGCGCAGCGTCAAGGCCAATGTCGCAGGTATCCGGGCGCGTCGCATCGTTGCACGATGGATGGAGCGTGAGGCGCAATCATTTTCCTCTTCGGAGACGTCCCCCACGTTTGAGAACGAGCTTGATCGGCGAAGCAGATTTTTTCGCTTAAGCCGCTTCTTTATCACCTGCAGCAAATATGACAAGAGCCGATGAGCCAGGTGTGACGCCCCCTGGCTTATCAGCTCTCGATTACATTTATCTTGAAACCACAACAGCGGTGTACGTTTGTAAAGTGATCAGCCTCTCAAGTCGGTATCAGTTGTTCGCTGAGCCCGCTTGAAGGCTGATCCGCTGCGGCATCCTGCCTGCTCAGAGACCGCCAAGCGCGACGTATTTGATTTCCAGGTAGTCGTCGACACCATACTTGGAACCTTCACGGCCCAGCCCCGAGTCCTTCACACCGCCGAACGGCGCGACCTCGGTTGAGATCATCCCTTCGTTGACCCCCACTATGCCGAACTCGAGGCCGTCGACGACACGGAAAATCCGGCCGACGTCACGTGCGTACACGTAGGAGGCCAAACCGAAGGGCGTGTCGTTGGCCATCGCGATGGCTTGCTCTTCAGTATCGAAGCGGAAAAGCGGTGCAACAGGCCCGAAAGTTTCGTCGTTGAAGATCAGCGCTTCGCGCGGTACATCGGTCAGCACCGTTGGCTCGAAATAGCTCCCGCCCAGGGCATGGCGCTTACCACCGGTGACAACGCGAGCGCCTTTGGAAACAGCATCGGCAATGTGTTCTTCGACCTTTTGCACCGCTTCTTCATTGATCAGCGGGCCCAGCAAGACGCCCTCGTGCATTCCATTGCCCACTTTGAGGGCCGCAGAGGCCTCAGCAAGCTTCTTCCCAAAGGATTCATAGATGCCCGACTGAACCAGAATGCGATTGGCGGCGACACAGGCCTGCCCCGTGTTGCGGTATTTGGCTGCAATCGCACCCTTCACTGCGGCATCGATGTCAGCATCGTCGAACACGATGAAAGGCGCATTTCCACCCAGCTCCATGCTGGTCTTCTTTATCGTCGGAGCGCATTGGGCGAGCAGTTGGGCACCCACTTCGGTCGAGCCTGTGAACGACAGCTTGCGTACCACGGGGCTTGCAGTGAGTTCGCCACCAATCGCACGGGCCGAACCCGTCACGACGTTGCACACGCCCGGAGGCAGCCCGGCGCGCTCCGCGAGTACGGCTAGGGCGAGCGCCGACAGCGGGGTCTGGCTGGCGGGCTTGATGACGCCAGCACAGCCCACAGCCCAGCCCGGGCCCGCCTTGCGTGTGATCATCGCCGACGGGAAGTTCCACGGGGTGATAGCGGCGAATACGCCGATCGGAGCCTTCTGCACGAGGATGCGACGACCCTCTACGTTCTGCGGAATGATGTCGCCATAAACTCGCTTGGCTTCCTCTGCAAACCACTCGATGAAGCCCGCGGCGTAGGTGATCTCGCCGCGCGATTCCACCAAGGGTTTGCCCTGTTCGGCCGTCAGGATTGTAGCCAGATCATCGATGTTCTCAAGCATCAGGTCATACAGCTTGCGCAGGACCTTCGCACGTTCCTTCGGCAGCGTTTTACGCCAACCCTGCATGGCGCGCTCGGCCGCAGCAATTGCGCGCTGAGTCTCGGCACTGCCGCCGTTGGGTACACGAGCCACCAGCTCTCCGGTGGCCGGGTTGCGTACTTCAATAGTCTGGCCATTGTCGGCCTGGACCCATTTGCCGTCGATCAGCATGGCCTGGCGCAGCAGGTCAGGGTCTTTCAGGTGCAGCGTTACGGTTCCATTCATGGGGCTGATCTCACTGGGGATTGCGGCCGACGAAGAAAGCCTCGTCGAGATCGCTGGTTGGATTCAGGCCAGCGGCTTCGAGCCCCTTGCGCAGCACAGTCATATCGCGCTGATACACTCGTTGCGTTGGGTGTGGCAGGGGGCCGCCGTTGTAACCCTGCAGCCATCCTTGATACTTCCACATCATCCGGTTGAGCAGACCGTTGGCTGCCATCGGCAGGCTCGCAAACGCCTTGCGGGCCGGATCCATCTTGTACCAAAGCTGTGTGGCTTCGTCGTAATTGCCTGCTTGGATCAGCTTGTGAATCTGTGGCAGCAACGGGCCGTAGTAGGACGAATAGTTGGTGCCGCAAAAAGGGATATCCATTACCTGCGCCAGGGGCACGTACTCGTACTCGAGCGGGGAAGAGATAACCACTTCCTTGTGGAACTCGCGGTGCACCTCGATCGCCGACATGATGTAAGGCAGGCCGCCTTCGGCTTTGATTGCGACGACGTTGGGAATCTCGTCCACCATCCGGCGCAGCACCGACAACGGGATGTCGGCGGGGTGCAGACGGCTGAAGCCCCACGCGGGCAGCGGGAAGATCATTACCCCCAGGTTTGTCGCGGCGCAAATGGCCTTCGTGTATTCGAAGACCTCGTCATAGGACTTCGGAAAGAAATACGGTGGGTAACCGAGCAACACTAGATCGGCGCCGGCATCTTCGGCTCTTTTGACCGCTTCAATGTTGTCTTCCAGTGTGTTGAACACCGCGTGATGAACAATGACCAGTCGCCCCGCGGCTTGGTCAGCCATGATGCGGCAGAACTCACCGTACTGTTCCTGGGTGATTGCTACCTCGGAGCAGGACAGAGAACCAACGAAGCCGTGTTGAATTGCTAACTCGACGTCATGGCGCACGGCTTTTTCGTTGATGCGTTTGAAATCCGACGTCATGGTCGGGATGGTCACGTTGGCGACCCCTAGGAGATGCTCGCGCGCCCAGTCGCGGGCGTCTTTCTTGTTGTAGCTGGCCATATAGGAGTTCCTGTCGATCGGGGTGGGTTTATGAATTTAGCGCTTTGTCTCAAAGTTCATCGGTAGGGGTATTGCCAAACCTGCTTCAAGTGCTTTGGTCAGGATCAACTCCGCCACGACGATATCCTGCAAGCCTCCACCGACTGACTTGAACATCGGTGCCTTGGCGCTTGCCATCTGTTCGTTGCATGCGCCGCTCATCAGGTCGGCCAGGCTGAAGGCTTTGTGATGAAACTCGATCCCGGCGGCGCGGGCAGCGATCATGTCGCCCGTTTCAGTCAGGACTTCCTCCAGTGTGTCGCAGATGATCAGGTCGCTACGCTCCACGACCGAGACATCGATTTCGCGCTGTTCGGGGATGGTTGAACCAATCGAGACGACAGTGGCGCCCGGTTTAAGCCAGTCGCCAAACAGGATGGGCTCCTCGCCGCGTGAGCGAGCGGCAGTGAGCACGATGTCAGCGCCTTCCACGGCTTCTCGAGCGCTGGCTACGCCTGTGGCGGGGATACCCAGATCCTGGGTGACTGCTGCTGCAAAGGCCTCCCGGCGTTCAGGGGTTGGACTGAAGACCGTTACTTGCGAGAGTTGGCGCACGCTTGCGAAGGCGCGAGTGTGCATCGAGGCCTCCAGGCCACTGCCGAGAACCGCAAGACGTGCGGGACCCTGGGGCGCCAGCCGGTCGAGTGCCGCTGCTGAGGTCGCCGCGGTACGGAAACCGGTGACTAGGTTGCCATCGACGAATGCTGCAATGTGGTTGGTTGTCCGGTCGAAAAGCACAATGACATATTCAATTCCCGGTGGAGCATCGCCCATGTTCGAGCCCATCAGTTTGGCGCCGAAGTAGCGGCCTCCTGGAGGGATGGCGGGGAGGGTGCGCAGCCAGGTTTTTTCGAGAATGGCGACGGTCCGCGGAGGGGTCGCCTTGGCAGGTATAGGAAGACCGTACGCTTGCTGCAGTGCGGCAATCGCGTCTTTCCAGCGGAAAACGGTTCGTGCAGCGTCGCTGGAAACGAAGACGGGAACTTGATTATTGGCGGGCATGCTTTGTGCTCCGATGATTTATGAAAGTGCAAGGAACGCGCACGAGGCAGTATTGCTGCGAGCTGCTGTCGAGCGGGTCGGAGAAGAGGGATGATCAGAACCGTTCGTAACGCTGTTGGCATTACTGGTCAGGATTTCAGAATGAAGAAAGCGCAACGGCTTGAATGGGATGCTATTCACTGATGCGGCTCCGGGTATCGTGCGATTCTACTTAGATTTATATAAACGACACGTAACGTATCTAAATTATTATTGGCGGATCTCACCCGTGTCAATAAGAATTTTTAGGTGGCTGCGGGGCTAAAAAACTGTGGTTGATAAAGCGAAACGATACGTATAGTTTGTCGTGGTCGACGATGCGATTTGTACTCGGAGAGCGCGATGAAATTGGGACGATCGTGGGTTGAGGGTCTGGATGGCTTAGCCTGTCGGATCTTCAGGGTGTCACCTAAGCTGGGGCGAACGGACAGGCTGCCAGTCGGCGAGGGCGAGCAGCGATTGGTCCGCAATGTCGACGCAGCGGTTCATTTTCATTGGTTTTTTTCTGGCGCCGACCTACTTTGCATGCAGGCTCAAGTCGAGCGGGCAAGTGATGCGAGAGGCGTCGCCGTTCAGGCGAGCGACGCCTCCTGATAAGCAAGGTTTGATCAAGGCGGGTCGTGGTACCCCATGCTTGCGACCCTGCCGATAGATGAACAAATACCACCCGCCATAGAAGTGGAGAGGAGACAAGAAATGAATGAGATTAAGCGCGTTTTGATTGTGGGCAGCGGCATTGGCGGAGCTACTGCTGCCTACGCTCTGCGCAGGGTGGGGATAGATGTTCATTGCATAGATATAAAGCCCGAGAGTTCTGCCGCTGGCTCCGGCATTTGCTTGTTGCACAATACCCTGCGAGCGCTGGACATGATCGGATTGGTGCAACCCTGCCTTGAGAGCGGTATGCGCTTCGAGTCGTTCCTCCAGTTTGATTCTGCCGGGCAGCTCCTGCGTTCCAATCCGGCTCCCCCGAGTTGCGGTATTCGCCGGCCGGAGTTGGCGCGCATCCTGGAATCAGCTGCAAAGGAGGCCGGCGCGGTCCTCGATCATGGTTTGACCGTTGAGAGCCTGAATGATCGTGGAGACTGTGTCGAAGTTCGATTTTCGGACGGTAGAGAAGCCACCTACGATCTTGTTGTCGCGGCGGACGGCGCTTATTCCAAGCTACGCCAGCAAGTTTTTGGGGTGGATTGCGGGCCTCGTTTCGCGGGGCAAAGCGTATGGCGCTTTAATGCGCCTCGCCCGGATCAGGTCGAAGGGTTCTGCCTCTATCGAACTCCTTCAGGCGGAACCGTAGGCTCCTTTCCAACCTCGAAAGACAGTTGCTACATCTTCTACCTTGAGACCAGCAAGGAGCCTTTGCGTATACCGGAGGATCAGGCTCATCTGCTGATTCGCGAAAGGCTTGCTGAATATACGGCTCCAGCAGTGCGAGAAGCGCTGGCACACGTCACCGAAGCCAAGCAGGTTATATTCCGTCCCTTGGATGTTACCTTGGTGCCGGCTCCCTGGAATCGTGGTCGGGTCGTGCTGCTGGGAGATGCTGCGCATGCGCCCACCCCGCAAATGACTTCCGGCGGCGGAATGGCCATCGAAGACGCCGTGGTGCTCGCGGAATGTCTGTCCACTACCAATACGGCCCAGGAGGCCCTCGCAGCCTACAGCGCTCGCCGTTTTGATCGCGTAAAAGTCATTTGTGACGCTTCGCTCCAGCTCTGCCAATACGAGCAGCAAGACCCAATTGGCAACAGGGAGAAATCAGCGGCTTTGCTGTTGCAGACCTATCAGTACCTGGGGCAACCCTTCTAAGCAGTTCTACCACTCGAGGACCTCGGCTCGCCATGTTTGGAGAGTCGAGGGAGAGGCTGATTGGCTCGCCTGAAATATTCAGCATAGCGTGCTTAGTGGGCTTGCTTCCTAGGCGTCAAGGTATGGGGTATTCATTAGGTAATGGGTGAGTTGAAGTGCAAGTTATGCTTTGGCAGGTGGCCGCATGGTTGGATCTAAGCTGAACTCTCCGTGGCTTGGAAGGTTTGTGGCTTCCGTGCCAATAAGCCTGACACGATCAAATCAATTGGCTTGGGTAGTGATTTGGTTGCTTGTATCCAGCAGGTGGTAGACATACTTTATGTGGGATTCGGCAAAGGCCTCATTAAGCGGTGCGTGACCAATCATCAGGCGCATATAGACCGCTCCATAAATCACGTCCATGAGTATCTCTATATTGGTATCGTTCGAAATTTCACCTGTGTTTCGCCATTCTTCGAGAGTTTCACTAATAACTGCTCGCCTTCCATAGTGAAATCTTTCACGGAAAGCACGCAGAATTGAAGGGTCAGATTGACCCTCCGCGATGATTTGAGCGACCAAACGACCTGGCCAGCCGGAGTATTGTTCTACCAGAGAACGGAAATGATGGGCGATCGCTTCTCTTGGGCCAAGCTCCCGTGGAAGTGTTGTTTTGATGAGGTGGTTTTCGATGAACGCATCAATGACTACGAGTGCCTTGGAGTCCCACCATCTATAAATGGTTGCTTTGCTAACGCCGGCCTCTCTTGCAATGGCTTCAATGGATATCGCCTGAATTGAATTCTCATGCAGGAGCTTAATGGTCGCATCGAGGATCTGCAGGCGAGTAACTTCGCTGCGTGGTCGCCCGACAGCTGACCTTTTTATCGATTCGGTTTTTTTGACTTGCATAGTCAAGTTCCTGATGACGCATTTAAAAACTTCGTTTTGCCACTCTCACCGCGGTGCGGTTTTTAGGCTTGGCAATCGAAACGATCTGACCAGTATATGTCTCATTTTGTAAAAAATCCACCCCGTTTTCCACTGAGCGTGCTGGTATCTTGGAAAGGGTGTTTTTTGGCTTTTTTCCCTATAAAGCTGGGCTTGATGGTCGCGTATGGAATGAGGGTTCAGGCGTTTTCGGCCATTGAAGAGACTTTTTTTGAAAATACGAGACGGTTCGTATATTATTTTGGTGTATGGTTGCACGATTCTTCGTTGCGCATACCAATGCCTAGGTTGGAATTGCTATGAAATTGGGTTGCATTTCTTTGAAAGGAAGGAGGTTTAAGAATGAGCTACACCATTAAAGAAGCTATCCTGGCTGGTATCGTTGGGGGCGTGATCTCTGCGGTGCTAGCCTTTTTGATAGCTCAATTTATTGCGCCTTTCCCTCTCACTCCGTTTGATAATTCTATAGGGAATAGCCTTAGTGGCTTCTTCAGCGGCTTGATGAGCGGGTTTGTAGGCGTTTATTTTGCACTTAAAAAGGTCATCGGCTTGTCGGGAGCAACCCCACCTGCTTGATTACTGATTTGGTATGTCTGTCGGTGTGCATGCAAACGCGCCAGTGATCAACGGCCTGGTCGCGTTTTTGGGGGAGAATGCGTAATCGGTCTTAAATGTATTCTAGGTGCTGATCAGCATTGTCTTTCTGTCTTTCTGTCTTTCTGTCTTTCTGTCTTTATCTGCTTTGAGTAAAAAAATGAGCACCACATCTTGCTGTCTTGATCTCATGCCTTTCAAAATAAACTGAATTTTTCCGATTGCAGCTCTTTCGACAGCGAAGCGATCCAGAGGGCCGCTTCTGCTGGCCTAGTGGTTCTTGAATCCTGTGGTTGGCTGTCTCACCCGTCGTGCGCTCCGAAAATCTGCTCAGGAATGTAGCCATTATCCGTGTTGGTCAGTGGTTACGCTTTTCTAGAGCTGGTTCAGTGCTCATGCTCTCTGCCACGGTACCGCTGATCTTAAACACGTCAGTGGCGAAAATTCCCCGCCGTTTCTTAATCTTCAACTAGGCCAAATTCATGGCTATCTTCTTGTTTTTTCAGACTTTTTTTAGGCCGATTCCCAAACATGATGATTCGTTGACAATACGATACGTCTAGTATTAGATTTGTGTCGCCTAGAACGAGAATAAAACATGTCCAACAACACTCTTCGTGTGACGTGGTTCGTCCCTCCCGCCATTGCGGTGGCAGCTTCGTGGAAGGAGCCACCTGGCTTCCATCTTGAATCCTCCAGGACTCAATCATCCGATGAGCAGTATCAGTTGCTTTGTGACGGTGTGGTCGATGCGGCCGTGACGTCGATCGACAACGTACTGCACTGGAACCAGCGGCAAGGGCCTGAAGATTTTGTGGTAGTTGCTCAAATGGAAACTACCACTCCACTTCACCTGATCGGATCCTCAACCCTGTCGGCCCCCGCAGACTTGGTGGGCGCCAACATTCTGGTGGATGCGCCGCAGAACGGTTTTGTTATTGCACTCAGAGCACTCTTGCAACAAGCGGGACTCGGTACTGGTGACTATCGCCTAACCCCGGTAGGAGGCGTTCGTGAGCGTTTCTCTGCACTCATTGAAGGGCAGGGCGATGCAACCTTGCTGGGACCACCATTCGACACGATGGCAGTTCAGAGAGGGCTCAAGCACATTGCAACAATTCAAGACGTGTTTGCCGGCTTCCCTGGTCAAGGCCTGGTCGTAAGGAGGTCAGTGAGTCATGGCAATGAAGCGTTAAAGACCTGGATTCGCATGCTGCAAGCTTCATTAGCCACCGTGCCAGGCGACACGGAGAAGCTTAAAATGGCCCTCGACTCGCTCGATCTCCCTTCTGAGGCAGTAACAGCGCTTGTTAATACCTTCCCAAGCACCTTAATACCCTCCCGGGACGGTATTGAGCTTCTTATTGGTCAGCGAGCCTTGCTTGGGTTGTCAGGGGCGAATGTTACGTATGAGCAAATTGTCGATTGCTCTTTCCTGCAGTCATTTCGGAGACCTATATGAAGAAGTTTTCGCTCGGTACATTTTCCTTGAAGTCCAGTCCGCAGCGACGCTTCGCTGGGCTGGTTGTAGACGGTAAAGTCGCTCCGATCGGCAGTCTGGCAGAAGAGTTTGGAATTAATATTCTCAAAGGCCAAAGCGTGTTGTCGCTCCTTGAAAACTGGGAGGCCAGTTACGCTGAACTCGAATCCCTTGTAAATAAAGCGTCGACTTCCTCATGGTACGGTGAGGAACAACTGATTTTTCGTCCTGCTATTGATCTGCCACGGCAGGTGTTCTGTACCGGTGCAAACTACCGAAAACATGTAGTTGATTTGACCATCGATTCTAACGTCGGGCCGGAGGGGCTCAGCAAGGAAGAACTACGTAAATGGGCCGAAGACATGATGGATCAACGGGTTGCCACGGGTGAACCCTATGTATTCACCAAGCCAGTTTCCTCCATCTCAGGCGCTTACGAGGACTTGGTGTTACCACCGACTACAAGCAAGCCTGACTGGGAACTAGAGTTGGCAGTTGTTATTGGAAAGGAAGGCTATAATATCCGCGCGCAAGACGCTATGGACCACATAGCTGGCTACACTATCGTTAATGATATCTCTGCTCGCGATCTGATTCCCCGAACCGATTACAAGATGCTCGGGACAGACTGGATGAGATCGAAAGGCCAGCCAGGTTTCCTCCCCTTGGGGCCATATTTAATACCCAAGAACTTTGTAAAGGATCCTCACAATCTCTCTATGCGCTTGACTGTTTCCGGCATCACCATGCAGGACGAGACCACCGCCGATATGTTGTTTGGGATTGAACAACAGATTGCATACATCTCCAAATATGCCAAGCTTTTACCAGGCGATGTTATTTGTACAGGATCTCCTGCAGGTAATGGCACTCACTATAATCGCTTCTTGCGCGATGGGGATATTATGGTTGGCGAAATTGCCGGGCTAGGAACTCAGCGACAAAAGTGTGTCACTTTTCAATCAGTGAGGTGAAGAGTTATGAATCCTGTCGTTGACAACCCAGATCGCGCCTTTTTGGAGCGAGTTATTGCAGAGGCTAAGTTCGATATCCCCCTGGAGTTAACCGCAGGGTTAAGTGCCCTCGGCGCCCGGCTGATTCAAGGGCGTCCTGGAGCTGTCGAGCTAAGTTACGACGTTTCTGAAGCGGCCATCCAGGGTAATGGTGTCGTTGCCGGCGGCACCTTAATGACCATGCTTGATTATGCGATGGCTTTTGCTGTTCTCAGTAAGCTTTCTTGTGGTCAAACATGTGCGACAACCAGCATCACGGTGAACATGCAGGCAGCCGTCAAGCCATCGCGATTGAAGGTAAGTGCCACGGTCGAACGTGTTGGTCGCCAAGTTGCTTTCGCAAGGGCCGAATTATTCGACCCGCAGCGTGAATTGCTTGTAGCTAGCGCGTCGGCAACCTTCTTTATCATGAACGTAGTCCGCACCCAGGCTGCGTAATCATAAAAAAATTTTGCTAATATAAATACAGTACGTATCGTATCTAAGGTGACAATGAATGAACAAAATTTTCAATACGGATTACAAGCCCGTACGAAGGATCGTGACGGGGCATAACGAAACAGGCGAATCCATTTTCATCGGCGACGGGGACGCGCCGAATGTGTTTGCTCAACCTGGCAGACCGGTTGCTCAGGTCGTCTGGGCAACCGGGGCAGGGCGCGCTGAAGGTTTCGATCCAGCCCCAGCTGGTCATAAATTCGGTTTCCACTCGGATAACGGGTCACTTCTTCGCATTGTCGACTTTCCCCCAGATGAGGTCTACGACCAAGAAAAGCTGGTTGAATTCCTCGACAGCGAAGGGGTTAGAGACAAGAAAAAACCGCGCCATTTTTGGTTCCATAAAACCGAATCGCTTGATTACGCCGTGGTACTCGAAGGTGAAATCGTTGCGATGATGGATCACGGGGAAACGGTCATGCGCCCGGGTGATGTGCTGGTGCAACGAGCCACAAATCACAGTTGGTCCAATCGTTCAGGGCGCAACTGCCGAATGCTATTTGTCCTGCTCGCACTGCAGGAAGGAGATGCACTGTGAGAAAAATCATTATTACTGCTGCCATTACCGGTGGTGCTCATACGCCATCGATGTCCCCACATCTACCAGTCACTCCTCAAGAAATTGCCGATCAGGCCATTGAAGCGATAGAGGCAGGTGCGGCGATTGTTCATCTTCATGCCCGAAATCCTGAAGATGGTCGTCCCACTGGCGATCCTGAAATCTTCCGTCAGTTCGTGTCTCGGATTAAAGCCGAAACCGATGCGATCGTGAACGTATCCACCGGCGGTGGTGGGCCGGCAATGCCTATTAACGAACGCGCTGCAGCAGGTGTCGCCCTGCAACCAGAAATGTGCTCCTTGAATATGGGATCGATTAATCTCAATCTTTCAGAAATGGCCGCCAAAGACCGAAATTGGCGTTACGCTTGGGAGGTGGAGCATCTTACTGCCACGAAAGATCTTGTCTTTCGTAACACCTTTTCCGACATCGAGTGGATTCTGCGGACTATCGGCGACACCGGCACGCGATTTGAATTCGAATGTTACGATGTCAGCCACTTGTATACGCTGAAGTACTTCCTGGATAAGGGGCTTGTTAAGCCGCCGCTGTTCATTCAAACCATTTTTGGGTTGCGGGGGGCAATAGGTGCTCACATCGAGGATGTGATGCATCAAAAGCGGACAGCAGATCGTCTGTTTGGTGATCAGTATCATTGGTCGGTACTGGGTGCAGGGAAAGACCAGATGTCACTTGCGACGCTTGCCGCCATCACGGGAGGGAACGTCCGTGTCGGCTTGGAAGATAGTTTGTACATCGGGCGTGGTGAGTTGGCGGTCTCCAACGCTGCTCAGGTACGAAAAATTCGAAGCATTGTTGAGCAGTTGGGTTATGAGATTGCTACTCCTCAAGAGGCAAGGGAGATGCTGGCCTTGAAAGGAAAAGCTAACACGGCTTTCTAATATTATTCATTGCCAGGCACAAAGAGTTTTGTGCCTGGCAACATTGGGTGCCTGTCGTAAGTGCAAAAATAAGTAAAAAATGGAGCGGAATGCAAAAGTGCCTATGAGCAGAACTCGCTTGATAGTCCTGATTAAAGTACAAAGCTTTTGATGCCTGTTGATTAAAGAAGTTGTTGAATGCGCAAGCCGGTCTTTGAACCGGCTTTTTTGCGTTTTCGACATCGTTCTAAATAAGCAAAACGATCCGATCGGTATCCTGGCACGAATCAGAAAGCCAATTCTGGCTGCGACGGAGCCATTCAGAGGCTCCGCCATCCTGGAATGCAGGTATCGATCGCCAGGCGATATGGTAGATAGACGGCCTATCAGTTTCTCTTTACAAAACGATACGTGTCGTATAGCTTTGGATTGTGCAAGCCCAAATGCCGGCTCTGCCATAACGAGCCATTCCAAAAAAAAGAGGGAGATCATATGAAGCTCGGCCGTATTTCTGTTAATGGTCCTGATGGAGCGGAAGCACGTTTGGTACTCGTCGTACCGGAAGAGAAGCGCGTCATCGACCTGAAACGTGCGCTCCAGGAGCAGTTATTCAAAGAGGGTTCTTCTCGGGAAGCCTCGCTTAAGTATGCCGATGCTGTATTCCCTGGGAGCATGTCGGCGGCAATTGCACTGGGCTCACCCTTCGTCCAGGCAGCTGAAAAAATCAACGCAACGCGTCCCGACGCCTACTCCATATCATTCGATCAAGTGACTTGGCTGCCTGCCTCGGATCCATCTGTCGTGCGTGATGGATTGACTTTCATTGGTCATATCAAAGGTTTCCACGAAAAAATTGGTCACGAGCCAACTCCCAGCCTTCTGAAGATTCCTGGTTACTTCAAAGGTACGCCGCATACGGTCATCGGCCATGATGCCGAAGTCCCATGGCCAGGTTACATAGAGCACATGGATTATGAGCTCGAGTTGGGCTATGTCATCGGTAAGCGTGGTGAAAACCTCAACCCTGATAACGCACTTGATCATCTTTTTGGTATCACCATTTTCAACGATTTCAGCGCTCGTGATCGACAAGCGATCGAGATGCCGATTGCAATGGGGCCCACCAAATGCAAGGATTTTGCGTACGGTATCGGTCCGTGGATTACTACCATTGATGAGTTCAAAGATCTCGACCGAATTGGTATGGAAGTTCGGGTTAACGGCGAGACTTGGGGTAAGGGCGATAGCTCGAACAAGCTGTGGACGATTGGCGAGTTGATTGCATGGTCGAGTCTGGGTGAAGCTATTGTGCCGGGCGATGTAATTGGGTCGGGTACTATGGGGGGCGGTTCCGCTCTTGAGCTTGACCGCAGGCTTCAGCCGGGCGATGTCGTTGAGCTGATTGTTGAAGGCGTTGGAACGCTTCGCAACAAAATGGGACAACCAATCCCGGGTCTATGGTGGCCCGAGGAACGCAAGCCGTTTATGTGAGTGGATTTGTAACCCACGCGCACATCGAAGATATCCGGCCCGCTCAAAAAGACGGGCCAGACATAACAAAAACGCAATCTTTGATAGGTGTTGAAATGAACATCCTTGGCCCGGACACATTACATTTTGGTGTTGAAGACGTTGCTCTCTGCGAGCAGTTCCTAAAGGATTACGGCCTTGAGCCGGTAGGTGATGGGCGCTTCGAGGCGTTAGACGGAACTGGTGTAGTTATCAAGCATCGTGAAGATTCAAGTCTTCCGGCATGGACATTGCCGACCGCAAACATGCTGCGCAAAACTGTGTATGGCGTGAAAGATGCAGCCACTCTGGAAAGTATTAAAAAAGAGTTTGAAGGTGAGCGCGAGGTTAAAACCTTGGCTGATGGCTCATTGGAGCTAGTTGACGATGTCGGTTTTGTTCTCGGCTTTCAGGTATCGAATCGTAAGGCACACCAGTTGAGTGCCGAGCGGGTGAATGCGCCTGGCGACATTCATCGGCAAAAAAACAAGACGGGTGTCGATGTCGCTACCGTGGGACAGGCTCCTAAACCACGGACACTTTCTCATGTAGTCTATTTTGTACCCGACGCCGACAAGGCCGAGCGATTTTACACCGATCGTCTGGGGTTCAGAGTTAGCGACAGGTTCGTTGGCATGGGGCCGTTTCTGCGTCCTGCCGGGACTTTTGACCACCACACCCTTTTCTTCATCCAAACGCCAGCACACCTTCAGGGATGTGAACATTTTACATTCCATATGGGGGGGCCGAGCGAAGTGATGCAAGCCGGCTATGCGTTTGCTGGGAAGGGCTACGAATCGTACTGGGGACCAGGACGTCACCAGTTTGGGTCTAATTGGTTCTGGTATTTCAATACCCCGATGGCATGTCATATTGAGTATGACGCGGATATGGATCAACACGACGATGAGTGGTCGCCGCGGGAGGCACCCGCTATCGTCGATAATTCCCAAATCTTCCTTTTTGACTGGCGCGAGAAATGGGCTCCAGGCGGAAAACCCGACTAACAAGAGGTCAAGTGAAAGATGGCGAATCCAAAGCGGCTTCGGCTTTGCCATCTCGAACAACTTGCGCCTGGTCAGTCCTTAGGGTTCAGGATAAAAAATGTTGGCCAGGATGACTTTTTTTTGGTCAACGATGGCGGTGATGTTGTTGGGTACAAAAACTCCTGCCCACACTGGCCTGGCTCGTCAATGCCGGTGCTGAAGAATCGCTATCTTGATAGCGAGTCCCGATATATCGTGTGTAGTGGTCATGGCGCATTGTTTGAGATTGGATCGGGGTTGTGTGTAAAGGGGCCTTGTATTGGTCGGTACTTGATTGATATAAGTTTGGAAGTTACGGAGGGAGGGGAGGTGTTTCTAATCGAAGATTGACGGTTTAAGTTCTTGGCTCTACTGCATGCGTGCGTAATACGTTGAGAAAAACAATAAAAAGAAGGAAGGCGTGGTGAAGTGTTCAGCTAATTCTCATCTGGTTGTTTGCGCGGGCGCCTTGTTGTTTGCGGGAGATTCGATCGCGCTTGAGGGGGGCACTTCGAGCTATCCAGCGGGAATCGTGACCGTCATGAGCGGCGCTGTGGGTGCCCCAGGCGAGACGCATCTATATACATATAATAAGCTAATTGATATCGGCTCGATCCAAGACGGGCGGGGTGATAAGGTGTTTCCTAAAGTAAAAGGAAAAATCCATGCTCACGCGGTGCGATTGGTTCACACGTTTGACGGGCCAACATTGCTAGGTGGCAACATTTCATTGCAAATCGCAGTTCCTTACGTACAAGGTCATTTGGATATTCCGGCATTGGGGCCGTTCGGTAGGGATTCCACACGTGGAATGGCGGACCCGATGTTTGGCGCGCTTGTTAGTTGGCAGTCCCCAACGTACCTCCATAACATAGAAGTCGATTACATCGCTCCCTGGGGTAAGTATGATGAGAAAGCACTCGTCAATCCAGGTGATAATAGTAACGTGATTTATGTGGCTTATGCTTTTACTTGGTTTCCTTTTTCGCAAGTTGAGATTAGTTCAAAAATTAGTACTAACTATAGTTTTGAAAATTCGAAAACTGATTATCAGTCGGGCTTGCAAGTCGTAGCAGATTATGGGCTGAATTATAGATTCTCCAATAACTGGTTGGCGGGGGTGGGTGGATATTTTTCAACACAGCTAAATGATGATCAGCTTCATGGCAAGGACATCGGAAATCGTACTAGGTCCATAAAAATTGGCCCGCAAGTAGGATATGCACAGCGGGATTGGGGTGTGTTCGTAGCCTATCAAAATGATGTATATGCTCGGAACACTACCCAGGGAGATACGATCATGTTGAACGGCTTTTTAAAATTTTAGTTAGGTGGTTTAGTTTCGCGCCTGGCTTTTTTTGCAGGTGCTCCGCAGATGAGTCGGACCACCTAGGCGATGTGCATCTTGAGGGGCTAATGTTGCCGTAGCGTGGACTGCTTAAACGCCACTCGTGAAGTAGGAAACACGCCAAGACCATTTGCTCGGCGATCCGATTAACCGCCCAGACGCCAGCAACTCGCGGTCACTGACTGTCCTGACACCTCCGCCTCCAGTCGTAGCAAGCGTCCCGAATCAGACGCTCCTCCAAGCACTTCGAGTTTCAGTTCGTGGCAGGAACTGGTTATGTATAAGGTGCAGCCATCCTTACCGCCAAAAACAAAGGTCCGAGGGGCTTGGTACGGGTAAGCCAATCATGCGGTCGAGATTACCTTCAGCATCGAAGCGTGCGAGGTTCCAGCCATCACGCTGGGTCGTCCATACCCCGCCTTGGGCATCCAGCGCCAGGCCGCTGAGGCTGCCTCCGCCGCGCGGTAGGGAAGCCAGCCGGCGCACGGTATTGCTGCCAGGTTGCAAACGCAGAATCTCTCCCGTCTCCGGTGCTATTGCATACAACGCTCCGCCCGTAGCATCCCAGCGAAAACCTGTGACTTGCTCAGTCAAGTTCCAGCCATGTCGCAGTTCCCCCCAACGCTCACCTCACCGATCTCGCACCCGCTGGTTCCGCGCTCTATCGAGTTTCATTCAGCGCCAACAATAGGGGAATCAATGGAAAGTACAACGTTCCATTTGGAACGTGCATTTTTCAGCATGTTTGAGCACTCCATACTGGCTTGGTCTTCACTGGCGTTTCTTTCATCGCCGTAGTCCATGCGCCGCCCTAAGGCAAGGTGTCGGGGCGTACGCAGACCGGAACGTCACCATCCAATAATAATGAGACCATCCATGAAAAAGCCAAACCCGCTGCTGGAAGATCTGAGAAGCGTCTTGCCGACTATCGCGGATAACGCCTTCGAGGCAGAAAATGCGCGTTGCGTGCCTGCCGAAAACATCACCTTGCTCAAAGACATCGGCATGCACAGAGCCTTGCAGCCGAAGAAGTACGGAGGAATGGAAATTTCACTCCCTCAATTCGCAGATTGCATCGCATTGTTGGCCGGTTCCTGCGCAAGTACGGCTTGGGCGATGAGTCTGCTGTGTACCCACAGCCATCAAATTGCGATGTTTTCCAGCAAACTACAAGATGAGATGTGGGGCAACGATCCGGATGCCACGGCCAGTAGCAGCATCGCGCCGTTCGGTCGTATCCAGGAGGTGGCGGGGGGCGTAACTTTCAGTGGAGAAATGGGATGGAGTTCAGGCTGTGATCATGCCGAATGGGCCATCATGGGATTCTTTCGCGAGAATACTGAAGGCACTCGGGATTATTGCTTCGCAGTACTACCAAGTAGTGACTACGTAATCCGTGATGATTGGTTTGCAGTGGGGATGCGCGGTAGCGGCAGTAAAACACTGATCGTCAAAGACGCGTTCGTGCCTGAGTATCGCATCCAGAAAGCCAAGGACATGATTGAAGGTAAGTCCGCGGGCTTTGGACTTTATCCGGACAGCAAGATTTTTTTCGCCCCTTATCGACCTTATTTTGCCAGCGGTTTCTCGACCGTTAGCCTGGGTATTGCCGAGCGCATGCTGGATGTCTTCCGTGAGAAAACCCGCAACCGCGTCCGTGCCTACACTGGCGCCGCTGTCGGCGCAGCTACTCCGGCATTGATGCGCTTGGCGGAATCCACGCATCAGGTTGCGGCCGCCCGAGCGCTGCTGGAAAAAAGCTGGGAGGAGATCGCTGAATACAGTGAGCGCCACGAATACCCAAGCCGCTCCACGCTGACGTTCTGGCGTACTAATCAAGGCTATGCCACAAAGATGTGTATCCAGGCTGTGGATCGTCTGATGGAAGCGGCAGGGGGTGGAGCTTGGTTTGAAACCAACGAGCTGCAACGCCTTTTCCGCGACTCGCATCTTACCGGTGCGCATGCCTACACCGACTATGACGTTTGTGCGCAGATTCTCGGTCGCGAACTGATGGGCCTTGAGCCCGACCCGTCGATGGCCTGAGGCGAGTAGCTGCGACACCATAAGCCCGCTATAAAAATAATCAGGGCGCGCTCCTGGGCGTGCTCGGGAGTCTTGCATGTCCGATATTAATGAGATTGCCGTTTCTTCTGCCTTCGATGTGCGTGCATTTCGCCGCGCATTAGGTAACTTCGCTACTGGTGTGACTGTGGTGACAGCCGCCGACCAGAATGGCCGCAAGGTGGGGGTGACAGCCAACAGCTTCAACTCGGTGTCGCTGGACCCGCCATTGATCCTCTGGAGCATCGACAAGCGTTCTTCAAGTCATGGCGTGTTTGAAGAAGCTACACACTTTGCCGTGAACGTGCTTGCTGCCGATCAGATTGATCTTTCGAACAATTTCGCCCGTCCGAAGGATGACCGTTTTGCAGGGGTCGAATTTGATACAGGCGAGGGCGGGGCGCCAGTGCTAGCTGACTGCTCGGCACGTTTTCATTGCGAAAAATACCAGCAGGTTGACGGTGGCGATCATTGGATCATGATCGGCAAGGTGGTGGCTTTCGATGATTTTGGCCGTTCCCCCCTGCTGTATCACCAGGGTGCCTACTCCATGGTTCTGCCGCATACGCGCATGACAAAGAGTGGTGATGGTCAGCCGCCGAGCAGTCACTTCCAAGGGCGACTGAGCCATAATCTTTACTACCTTATGACCCAAGCTCTACGCGCCTATCAGGCAAGCTATCAGCCTCTTCAATTGTCGACAGGCTTGCGAACCAGCGAGGCCCGTATGCTAATGGTGCTTGAGAATGATGCAGGCCTGAGCCTTATCGATCTGCAGCGCGAGGTGGCGATGCCGGTGCGAGAAATAGAGGAGGCCGTCGCCAATCTTACGCGTAAAGGTCTGGTCTGTGATGAAGGAGGCCGCGTGCGCCTGACGGTCAAAGGCATCGATGAAACAGAAGGTTTGTGGTCAATAGCCCGCCAACAGCAGGAGAAAGTCTTCAGCCAGTTTAGCGAGGAGCAACTGGAAGCATTCAAGACCGTGCTGAAAACGGTTATTACGCTCTGAATCTTACTTCGTTCGCAGTCAAAGTATGCGGCGCCAATCGGCGCCGTTTTTGTTTAGGTGCTGACGGTAAAATTGTCAGGAGGGCTGGACCGGCATGGTAGCATAGTTAACATGCTAACTACATTTCGGCCGCTTCCTATGTCCAAGCACCGCCAGTCTCTGACACTCAACTTGCTCCAGGCCCGTGAAGTCGCCATGAGCTTTTTTCGGCCCTCCCTGAAGGATATAGGCCTCACCGAGCAACAATGGCGAGTAGTGCGAATTCTCAGTCAGCAGGGCGAATTGGAGATCAATCGCTTGGCAGACCTGGCGTGTATTCTGAACCCCAGCATGACGGGTGTGCTCGCTCGAATGGAGACTGCAGAGTTGGTCATGCGACGGCGCTCAGAGCACGATCAACGCCGAGTGTTGGTGAAACTGACTGCTACTGGAGATAGCTGTTTCGAAAATATGAGTGGGCGTATGGAAGAGAACTACGAGTGCTTGCAGAAACGCTTCGGCGCAGAAAAATTGCAGACGTTGTTGGTACTGCTCAACGATTTGAAGTCAGTGAAGCGTTGAGCCGTGGACGATCCACTACCGGCAGAAGCGAATGCCGGTAGGGACGTTTCGTGGTTACATACGAGCCTTGTATTAGTAAACACCGCCGGTGCTGACGGTGGCGGGGGTATTCTTAAATTTGTTTGTCAATGCCTGTAGTCCTTGCATCAAGACAGTGGTGTCGACACCCACCGCTACGAATGCCGCGCCGATCTCGATGTAGCGCCTGGCCAGTTTTTCGTCGGCGCTGAGAATGCCGGGCGCTTTGCCCGCATCGCGGATTCGAATGATCGTGTCTTCAATGACTGCTTGTACGTCGGGATGCCCCGGATTGCCGCGATGGCCCATGGCAGCGCTGAGGTCGGCGGGGCCTATAAACACCCCGTCAACGCCTTCCACGTTGACGATGGCATCCAGATTGGCCAGGCCTTTGAGGCTTTCAATTTGCACCAGCAGGCATATTTGTTCGTCAGCCTTGTCCAGGTATCCGGGCACTGTGTTCCAGCGCGACGCCCGTGCCAATGCGCTGCCTACACCTCGCACGCCACTGGGTGGATAGCGCACAGCACGCACCAGTTCTCGCGCTTGCTCGGCGCTTTCGACCATGGGTACCAGCAAGGTCTGGGTGCCGATATCCAAAATCTGTTTGATCAAAGTTGTGTCGCCGGCGACTGGGCGAATCACTGGATTACTGGTGTAGGGCGCTATCGCCTGTAGCTGGCCAAGCATGCTGCGTATGTCATTGGGTGCATGCTCGCCGTCGATCAATAGCCAATCAAAATCAGCATTGGCGGCCAGCTCCGCGCAGTAGGGATTGGCTAAGCCGAGCCATAGGCCGATCTGCGCTTTTCCACTTTTCAGGCGTTGTTTGAAGTGGTTGATGGGCATATCCATGAAACAGTCCTCCAGGAGTCAGACGAAGCGGCAGGAGATGGAGCCCAGCATGTCGTAGTCGACATGGAAGGTATCGCCTGGGTTGGCAGCCACGGGACGGGTAAACGACCCACCCAGAATGATCTGCCCCGGTTGCAGCGTGACGTCGTAGGGTGCGAGTTTGTTGGCCAGCCAGGCGACACCTTTCGCTGGGTGATTGAGCACCGCGGCAGAAACCCCTGACTCCTCGATCACGCCATTGCGGTACAAAACAGCTGGCACCTTACGTAGGTCAATTTCATTAGGGCGTACAGCGCGACCACCCATAACCACACCTGCGTTCGCCGCATTGTCGGAAATGGTGTCGAAGACCTTGCGCGTGGCCTTGGTCTTGGGGTCGATCTGCTGGATGCGAGCGTCGATGATTTCCAATGCCGGAATCACCCATTCGGTGGCGTCCAGTACATCGAAAATTGTCACGTTTGGGCCTTTGAGCGGCTTGCCGAGGATGAATGCCAGTTCGACCTCAACGCGCGGCACGATAAAGCGGTTGAAGGGGATATCGGTGCCTTCGTCGAACAGCATGTCGTCGAGTAAGGCGCCGTAGTCGGGTTCGGAAATATTTGATGAAACCTGCATGGCACGAGAGGTCAGGCCAATTTTGTGCCCCACCAGCTTGCGTCCTTTTTTTATCTTCTGTGCCACCCAGGCTCGCTGAATCGCATAGGCATCTTCGATAGTGATCTGTGGGTATGCGAGGGAGAACTGCCCTACTTGTTCACGAGAGCGCTCAGCGTTGTCGAGTTGAGCAGCGGCTTGCTGGATGATGTCTTGATCGAGCATGACGAAGATCTCTTAATGAGGATTGACGACTGCGGCGGGAGTGCGCAGTACGAGTAGGGCGCCGACGACGATCAACGCTGCGAGTACATAGAGGGCGAGACTGGCGCTGTGCGTGGTATCTCGCATCCAGCCGATCAGGTTGGGTGTCAGGAACGAGGCAATACTTCCCAGAGAACTGATCAAGGCGATGCCAGCCGCCTGGGTACTGTTTGACAGGAACGCGGGAGGTAACTGCCAGAACATTGGCAGCGCCGCGCTGGCCCCCATACCGGCAATCACCAACCCGCCAATTACGATGACCGGATCACCCGGCATCAGGCCGGCTACGGCGATACCAAGGGCAGACATCAGCAATGGCACACTCAAATGCCACCGGCGTTCGCGACGTCGATCCGATGAACGCCCGCAGGCGATCATGAAACCGCAGCCTGCCAGATAGGGCAGGGCACTGAGCAGACCGACCTTGCCATCACTTCCAATCCCGGAGCTGTGAATCAAGGTAGGCATCCAGAATGCGAGCGTGTTGACCGCCAACATGACTGCGCAGTAAATACCCACCAGCAGCCAGACCTGCGGATCTCGTAGGATTCCGTAGAACGAGATGATGGATTTGCGTTTCTCTTCGCTAGCCAGTTGGTTGCGCAGTTGGTCTTTCTGTTCGTTGCTCAGCCAACGCACAGACTCGTAGTCGTCGGGCAACATCTTGAGTACCAGCAAGCCGAGAAGTACGACTGGCGCCCCTTCAATAAGGAACATCCACTGCCAACCACGTAGGCCACCAAAATCATGAAAGCCTTGCAGGATACCGCCCGATAGAGGGCCACCAACAACCCCGGCCAAAGGCACGGCAATGGCGAACAACGCGGTTACCTGCGCGCGTCTACTGGCCGGATACCAGCGGTTGAGGTACACCAAAATACCTGGGAAAAATCCAGCCTCGGCGACTCCTAGCAAGAAGCGCAGCGCGTAGAAACCTTCAGCGTTTTCGATCAACAGCATGCTGGTCGACAAGGTTCCCCAAACGACCATCAACAAAGCGATCCAGCGCCGTGGCCCAATGCGATCCAGGGCTATGTTGCTGGGTACACCGAACATCGCGTACGCCACAAAGAACAGGCCGGCACCAAATCCGTAGACGGTGTCGCTGAAGTGCAGGTCGGTGCCCATCTGCATCTTGGCAAAACCAATATTTATCCGGTCAAGATGAGCGAACAGGTAACACACCAGCAGCAGTGGCATCAGCCGCCAGGTCACCGTGCGGTGGGTCGACGTTGCGGCGTCGCTCAAGGACTGTGTAGCGGAAGTGGCTATGCTCATGATGTTGTACTTTTTGTGAGAGAGGCCAATGGGGTAAGGAGCTTCTTAGTTCGCCTGTTGCTTGAGAAAGGCATGGACGTTGTTGAGCTTGAAATTCAGCTCGGGGTGCAACTCGATCATTTCAAACGACAGCGCCAGCAGACGTTCTGCCTGTAGCGTCGCAAAGTGGGCGGTAATGACTCCGAACAGTTTTTCCGCGACCTGTTGACGTGTTGCCAAGTCGCGGCCGTGTCCTACCTTCAGCGTCATGTGGACGAAGGCGTAATCGTGTTTGCCGTCGGCCATGCGCCACGTGTCCAGTCGAACTCCGCGGCTACGGATACCCCCCAGCGGAAATACATCGCTGGCGCCTAGTGTTGCGTGAACTTTTTCAAACAGGCCCGGCAAGTCGGCTTGTTGCTCGATGTTGTCAGTGTATTCGGCAATAAAATGCGGCATCGTGCCCTCCTGGTAGTTGGCTGTGTCGAGCGGCGGGCGCTTCCCGGCCGCTTAAGCGAAATTCAGAGCGGGAAGATGGCGTTGATTTGACCGGTGCCGGAGCTGCCGAAGGGTTCTGTGAGAACTTCGACCGGATTGTTATAGTCCGGGCCGCCCAGCAGGCCGAGGAGCATGGCGGTGTCGTGCATCTTGCCTTCGCCGAAGCAGTGCTCAGCGTAATCAGGAAGCATTGCGCAGAACTCCTTGAAGCGGCCTTGCTTCCACATCTCGACCACGTGCAGGTCCATCTGTTTATCGAATTCGCGAGTCCAGTTGTGAATATTGGCTTCCGCTTCGCGATCATTCGAGAAACGGTGAGACAGCGAGCCGGATGCCAATACCAGTACCTTGCGATCACTCTTCTCGATGGCTCGGCGCACGGCGGCACCGAATGCGAAGCTGTCTTCCAGACGATGCCAGGCACACCAGGCCGCGATGGAAATCACCTTGAGTTTTTCGGCGGCAGGTACATCCATGTGCATGTAGCGCATCGGCACCAGGGTGCCGTATTCCAATTCCAGACTCGGGATGTTGTGGGACAGAGTTCGCACACCGGCAGCGTTGGCTTCCTCTGCGATAAGCTCGCCAAGTTCCGGGCAGCCCGGGTAGTGGTAAACCATGTCCTTGATGAAATGCGGTAGTTCATTGCTCGTGTAAACACCACTGAAGTGCTCACCGTTGTTCACGTGGTAGCCGCTGTTCACCAGCCAGTGCACGTCGAACACGACGGCGGTGTCGGCACCCAATTCTCGCGCACGACGGCCTATTTCCTTATGTCCGGCGATAGCGGCAGCACGGCAACCGTGGTGTTTTCCCGGCAGTTCGGACAGATACATCGACGGTACATGGCAGACTTTTGCTGCCAGAACGACTTCGCCCATGATGATTCTCCTGAAGTTATTCTTGTTGGTTCAATTCAATGGACAGCGAAGACTGCGACGAGCCGATGCGCGCCCCATCGCAGCCTTCAGCGGCGGCTATCGGCTGCTCATAGTCCCCAGCGCGGGATGTGGTGACTGCCCATGGAAATGCAGACGTTCTTGATCTCGGCGAACACTTCGAAGCTGTACTGACCGCCTTCACGACCTGTACCGGAACCTTTCACACCGCCGAATGGCTGACGCAAATCACGCACGTTCTGACTGTTGATGAACACCATGCCGGCTTCGATACCACGGGCCAGGCGATGGGCCTTGCCGATGTCCTGAGTCCAGATGTAGGACGCCAGGCCGTACTCAGTATCGTTGGCCAATTGCAGGGCTTCGGCTTCGTCCTTGAACGGAATCAGGCACACCACCGGACCAAAGATTTCTTCCTGGGCGATGCGCATCTTGTTATTCACGTCGGCGAACACCGTCGGTTGGATAAACTGGCCTTTACTCAGGTGTGCAGGCAAGTTCGCCGGACGGTCAAGACCACCAGCGAGGAGGGTGGCGCCTTCTTCAATACCGATCTTGATGTAGCCGGTGACCTTGTCGTAGTGGGCCTGTGTGATCATCGAGCCTACCTGGGTTTTCGGGTCTTGCGGATCGCCGACGATCAGGCGTTTGGCACGAGCGGCGAACTCGGCGACGAAGGCCGGGTAGACGCTTTCCTGGATGAAGATCCGGCTACCGGCGGTGCAGCGTTCGCCGTTCAGCGAGAAGATGGTGAACAGCGCCGCGTCGAGGGCCCGCTCAAGGTCCGCATCTTCAAAGATCAACACCGGCGACTTGCCGCCGAGTTCCATGGAGTACTTTTTCAGGCCGGCGGTCTGCATGATTTTCTTGCCGGTGGCGGTGCCGCCGGTGAAGGATATCGCCCGCACATCCGGGTGGCGAACCAGCGCATCGCCGGCAGTCGCGCCATAGCCCTGAATCACGTTCAGGACACCGTTTGGAATGCCGGCTTCAACAGCCAGGCGCCCCAATTCATTGGCGGTCAGCGGAGACAGCTCAGACATCTTCAGCACTGCCGTATTGCCGAGTGCGAGGCAGGGGGCAGTCTTCCAGGTCGCTGTCATGAAAGGCACGTTCCACGGCGACACCAGGCCACACACTCCCACCGGTTGATACAGGGTGTAGTTGAGCATCTGGTCGTCGACCGGATAGCTATGACCGTCCATGCGGGTGCAGACTTCGGCGAAAAAGTCGAAGTTGTCCGAGGCACGTGGAATCAACACGTTCTTGGTTTGATGGATCGGCAGGCCGGTGTCCAGGGTTTCCAGCTCGGCCAGGTGCGGAACATTCTGTGCGATAAGTTCACCGAGCTTGCGCATCAGTCGGGCACGCTCTTTCGCCGGGGTGTTGGCCCACTGGGGGAAGGCTTCCTTGGCCGCAGCCACAGCCCGAGCGACTTCTTCAGCACCGCCGCTGGCGACTTCGCCGATCGCTTCGCCGGTGGCCGGGTTGTAGTTGACAAAAACGTCTTTGCTTTCGACCTCACGGCCGTTAATCCAGTGTTTGATCATGTTGCTCAAGCCTCTTTACGGGCGGAGAAAAATTCCGCCTCACTGACAATTCGATTGACCAGGCGACCGACGCCCTCGACTTCCACGATCACTTCATCTCCAGGCACCACATCGGCCAAGCCTTCCGGCGTGCCGGTGGCGATCATGTCGCCCGGTTGCAGGGTCATGAAGCTGGACAGGTATTCGATCAGGTACGGGATGTCGAAAATCATGTCCGAGGTCGAGCCTTCCTGACGCAGTTCGCCGTTGATCCAGGTGCGCAACTTCAGGTTGCTCGGATCCGCCACATCGGCGACGTCGACGATCCACGGGCCGACCGGGGTCGTGGCATCGCGGTTCTTCACTCGCAGGTTGGGGCGGTAGTAATTTTCCAGGTAGTCACGGATCGCGTAGTCGTTGCACACCGTGTAGCCGGCCAGGTACTCGAGGGCGTCTTCACGCTTGACGTTGCGCGCGGGCTTGCCGATGACGGCGACCAGCTCGCACTCGTAGTGCATGTAGGCGACGTTGTCCGGGCGCCAGGTAGTCTGGTTGTGACCGGTGTAGGTGCCGGGGGACTTGATGAATGCCAGGGGCTCGGTCGGCGGCTTGAAGGCCAGTTCGGCGGCGTGGTCGGCGTAGTTCAGGCCTAGGGCGAACATGCTGCCGGTGGCCGGTGGCAGCCACTCGACCTGATCTTCGGCCAGCAGGCGGCCGTCGGCCAGGCGCACGGCATTGTGCTCCTCGACATGGACGAGGTGGACTTCACCTTCAAAGCGGATACGGGCGTGTTTCATGGAAGCTCCTGTTACTCGGCCACAATGCGGTTGACGAGGCGACCCAGGCCGCTGATTTCAACTTCGACGATGTCGCCGGGCAGAACATCGACCCGGCCTTCAGGGGTGCCGGTGATCAACACATCGCCTTCGTGGAGGGTCATGAATTCGCTGATCTCGGCGATCAGTTGGGGAATATTGCGGACAAAGTTGGCCGTGGAGCTTTCCTGGCGCAGTTCACCGTTGACGAACAGTTTCAGGCTCAACTGATGCGGGTTGGCGACCTGGTCACGGGCCACCAGTTCCGGGCCCAGTGAGCAGAAGCCGTCGCGGCACTTGGCTTTAACCGCTGGGCGGTAATAGCTGTCTTCCGGCAGGCTGAACTCATTGACGATGGTGTAGCCGGCCACATGCTCCAGTGCATTTTCGATGCTGACCCGGCTGGCGCTTTTGCCGATCACCACACCCAGTGCAGGGCCCGGTTGCAGACGTTCACCGTGCGGATAAACCACGGCGAGGTCATGGCCATTGCGGGTATTGGGCGTCTTGATGAACAGCACCGGCTTGACCGGCGGTTTCTGGTACGGCGCTTGTTCGAATTCGGCGATACGTTGGTTCAGCAACCCTTGATAGTTCAGCGCAACGCCGAACAGGGTGCCGTTCGCAACATCATGCAGGGCACGGCTCATGCTTTTCTCCTGGCAGTGGCGGAGCAGTGACTGCTTCGCGAAATAATCGTTAACCTATTAACGTTATAATTAATATGTTAACTATCGTCAAGCATGGCAAAATCCTCTGCCAGTGGTTAGCTGTCTGAAACCGGCGCAGGATGAAAGTCCTAGCACTGCCAACACCCAAACAAGAAAGAGAACCGAGCGATGATCGATCGTCAGCCGATCCCCAATATCAACATCGGTCAGGTCTACGACCAGCGTTACAGCGATGCCGAAGTGCACTACGACAAACTCGGCAACCTGGCTGAATTCTTCGGCCGCAACATGCCGGTGCATCGACACGACCGGTTCTTCCAGGTGCACTACGTGAAGAGCGGCGCGGTGCGGGTCTATCTGGATGACCAGCAGTACCTCGAATCGGGGCCGATGTTTTTCCTCACCCCCCCAACGGTGGCCCATTCCTTCGTTACTGAAGCGGATGCTGACGGCCATGTGCTGACGGTGCGTCAGCAATTGGTCTGGCAGTTGATCGATGCTGATCCGAGCCTGGCACCCGGTTCGCAGTTGCCGGCAGCTTGCGTCGCGCTGGCTCGGCTCGCACCGCAGTTTCACCCGGAGATCCGCAGGCTCGAATTTCTGTTCGAAGAGCTGTGCAGCGAGATCAACGCCAAGGGGCCTGGACGAGGTTCGGCAATGGACAGCTTGACGCGATTGATCATGATCAGTCTGCTCAGACTCTGCGCCAACTCCCTGGAAGCCCGCCCGGCTCGCCATGAGGACTTGCGAATCTTCCACCGCTTCAACGAGTTGATCGAAGACCATTACTTGCAGCACTGGCCACTGTCGCGCTATGCCGACAGCATCGGTGTTACCGAAGCACGCCTCAACGACGTCTGCCGGCGGATTGCCGACCTGCCGTCGAAACGGCTGATCCTCGAGCGAATGATGCAGGAGGCCAAGCGCCTGTTGCTGTTCACCGGCAGTTCGGCCAACGAAATCTGCTACCAGCTGGGCTTCAAGGACCCGGCCTATTTCAGTCGGTTCTTCCTGCGATATGCTCAGGTGACTCCTGGGGAATATCGTCTGCGGCAATCGGGTTTGCATTGAGCAGCGCATCGCTCCTCTCGTCGTAGTCTTGTTCTTATGCTGCTCATCATGGCCACAGGGGCGGCGTGACAAAATGTCTTTTCGGGGGAACGGATTGCACTTTTCACAGGGTGTCACTACCAGGCGATGTGCAACTGAAATCACTTCGTGGACACGGCCGACAAGAGAGCAAGCGAGCCTTGGTCGATAGCTTGCGCCGATAGCCTGGCGACACTAAGCTGCCGACTCGTCCATTCAAGTAGTTCGATTATGGCTAATCCCAGACCTTCACTGACACTGACCTTATTGCAAGCCCGTGAAGCCGCAATGGCATTCTTCCGGCCAGCACTCAACAAGCATGACCTGACGGAACAACAGTGGCGTGTCATTCGGATTCTGCGCCAGCAAGGTGAGCTCGAGATCTATCAACTTGCACAACAGGCATGCATTCTCAAGCCGAGTATGACTGGAGTTTTGGGACGTTTGGAGCGGGACGGTCTCGTACGTCGGCAGAAGTCCAGCCAGGATCAACGGCGTGTTTTCGTCGCACTCACAGAGCGGGGCCAACAATGCTTCGTCTCCATGAGCGAAGGCATGGAAAGCAACTACCTCAAAATTCAGGAACAGTTTGGCGCGGAAAAAATGGAGCAACTGCTGGCCTTGCTCAATGAGCTGAAAAATATCAAGCCGTGATCGTTGACTGGCCAAGCCTGATTGAGATTTGACTCGGGTATATCGTTAACAATGTTGTCGTTATGCTGCCGTATGACCTTGTCGTGAAACCTTCATGTCCATTTTTCCAACTTGAACGCCTGATCCTATTACTCGCCACCCTTGTTGCTTTCACCCCCCTTGCCCATAAATAGCGCTTGTCGAGCCCGCCTCTGACTCCCTGTGATCTTCTGGCTAACATAGCCAGTGTTCAGATCGCCATCGGAGTCGTTTCGCCGATCGGTGTGCAGGCATGTTGTTCTACGGCCCGTTTTCCAATCACTATGGGCGCAGAGCTGGTAAGCCCGACTTTCCAAGTTCTTGCGACTATGCCTTCGCTCAACCACGTCACGAGCAACTGCTGATGCGGCAAAGCTGCAATCTCGTACTGAACGCCTTCGGGATGCCCTTCAGATTCAAGCGAAGGTTCTTCAGGCGAGAATCTCCGAAAAGGAATTTGCGATTGGCTTGTAGCCGGAGCCTGAATCGCAAGTACGAAGAACAATCGAAGAGTTCCAAGGTGTGTTGCTCGGACCGTTACGGTGGTGATTTATGAGTTTGATCCAGACGGCATCGCTCAATGGGCATGATCCGTAATGCCCATTTGAAGGACGTACGCACTCGTCACCCGACGCAGCTGTTATGGGATGGCAGACGTTTCAGCCAACTTCGCGGTTGCGCAGTTCTCGTTCGGCATCGGCGCGTTTCTTCAGGTAGATGCGGGTGGCCACGGCGGGCGCATCGCTGGCCACGGATATTTCGTAATGTTGCTCATTGCGGTCGTTGAGCGCCGTCTCCAAAGCGCCGAGACCCTCGACATCCTCGTTGAAGGCCGCGAACAACTGCTCATGCATGAACTTGCCGAGGGCTTCATCGTTCTGGGCGAAGTCGCGGCCATGGATGATGAAGTAATGCAGACTATTGGTGGTTTCCGGGGTAAGGATGTGCGCGGTGCGAATGTGGAACTGCTCGCGGCACTCGTCCGGTTGGGCGCTGTCGTAGAACGTCACGCTGACCCGGTGCAGGGCCGGAGATAGAAACTCTGAAGTGGCAATGCGCGCTGCCGTCGCGCAGCCCTCCAGCCCGGTTGTCTTGCCCCAAACAGGCGAAAGGATGGTAGGCACTACTTCGCGGATAAGCGTGTAGTGGCCTTCCTTGAGATCGAGCTTGTAGGGCGAGCTGGCATAGTCCGGAGTGCCAATAGTGTTGGCATGTAGGAAGCTCAGGTGGGTCAGATCCATGAGATTCTCATGCAGGCTGATGTAGTTGCCCGGATGATGGAAGTAACCGGAGGTGCAGGCCCAGGCAGGGTCGTCAACCCAGTCTTGACGTGGGATACGCCCGGTATCGGCGAGAGTCTCCTCGCCCAGCCAAATCCACAGTAGGGGCCCCTGGCGTACCAATGGATAGCGGCGTATACCGATACCGCGCGGGCAGTTCTTTTGTGATGGCACCTGTGTCAGGTCGCCGGCCTGGTCGTAGCGGAAACCATGGTAACCACAGACGATGCTGTCGCCGTCCAGATGACTACGTGACAAGGGGAACGAGCGGTGGGCGCAACGGTCCTCCAGCGCAACCGGTTCGCCGTTTTGGGTCCGGTACATAACCACCCGACGGTCCAGCAAGCGACGTGCCAGCAAGTTGCGGCCTACTTCTTGGTCGAAGGCTGCGACGTACCACTCGTTGTAGATAAACGGTGTATCGCGGTTGGCCATGGGGTCGCTGGTCTTGCGGGCGTTGGTGATCAGGTTGCTGGTTGGGAGTGACATTAGCAGGCACCTTCAGGAGTTCGTGGTAGGTCAGAGATCCAGTTTCATGCTTCGCTCAGGGCTTGTGCGACGTAGGTCATTGGGCTGCGTCTGAGAGAATCAGGTTGCGGTATTCCGGCAGCCTGGCGCAGACACCGGTCTCGCAGTTGCCGTAGATGCCGGCCCGAAGTAGTGGGCCTTGAGGGTTCCAAGAAGGCTTTTCTGCGGGGTTACCTCGATGCTTCGACCACTGGGGCGCAAGTGCAGGGTGAAGCCTTCGGAACCCGTGGTGGTAGTCAGCCATCATCTGTGCGCAATTTGATGAGTGCGAGGTCCTTGGTTTCAGCGGCGTGGTGGGTGACGCTCAGGTTCAGAAGTGAAGGTCCATGGATAACCCCAGTCGTTGTCCGCGTCAGTTTATGAGTGAGCGCGTGGCGGGGTGGTCCCCCTAGAGGTGGACAAAATGGAAGATTGTCGTTTATCGTTAATAGGTTAACTATGTGGGTGTGCTTAAGTCGCCCGATTCGACTACAACGATAATGATCTGGACGACCGCCATGATTCGTCTCAGCACCCCGCAGACTTCAGCTTTACCTCAGGAAATCCATCATTTCAATGAGCTGGCCTGCACCTTGGGTACGGAGAGCTTCCCTAAGGCACTGCTGGGGTGCCTTGGCCCGTGGGTGGACTGTCAACATTTCTCCGTTCTGCGCATGGCCGGCGAACGGCCGCGGTTGCTGGCTGTCGGTACTCGCCATCAGGATACCGGTGTGGTGCTGAGCTGTGGCCAGGCCTATATCGAGCGCTACTATTGCCACGACCCTTTGTTCGAGCCGTTGCGGGCAGCCCCAGGGAGAATCGGTCACCTGCTGGCCCAGGACATACGGTTCATGCCGTACCGGGAAGCAATCTACCCACGCCACGGCATAAGTGAACGGCTATCGAGCGTGTACTTGGACGAACAGGAGCGACCCGTGCTGTTTAGCCTTTACCGTCACCGTGATCAGGGTTTCTTCACCGACCGCGAGCTGCAGATGTGCGAAGCCCTCAACCCTGCATTACTGCAACTGCTGCGTGGTCACCTTGCGTTAATCGGCTTGAACCGTGCCGCCGATTATCGCCAGCAGTTACTCCAGCATTGCTCTGGTCTCACCAAGCAAGAGTTGGAAGTCTGCAGCCGCCTGCTTCGAGGTATGAACCATGCCGGTATCGCCGCTGATCTGGGAATCAAGGAAAGTACTGTGAAGACTTACCGTAATCGAGCCTTCGAACGATTAGGTATCAACTTTCGCAGTCAACTGTTCGCGTTACTCAAGACTATGGGCTGAAACAACAGTGAGGCCTGGGCTCCGTGAAGAGATATGAAATGCACATTGTCATTAACGGCTTGGGTGTGCGACTCGGAAATCACCTAGCGATGCAATAAACCAACAAAACAGGAACGCTTCAAAATGAAACTTCTCACCTTACGAGATGAAGCAGGTCATACGCGCGTCGCGCAGCTTGTCGCCAATGATGCAGTAGTACCGCTGTCCTATCCTGATGGAGGGGCAGTATCCGATCTGGTCGAGTTGATAGGCAGCGCCTTACCGCTGACCTCGCTAAAAGCTGACGGTCCGGCGCTAGATATGGCATCGATACGGCTGCTCGCACCGATTCCGAAGCCCGCCCGCAATCTGTTCTGCGTGGGTAAAAACTACACCAACCATGCGCAGGAGTTCACCAAGAGTGGCTTCGATGCCGGCCAATCCGTGGCTGATGCAATCCCGACGAGTCCGATTGTTTTCTCCAAGACGCCGGAAGCAGTCGTCGCACATGGTGATCGTATCTGGGATGCGGAGGGTGTTAGCGATGCGCTTGACTACGAAGCCGAGCTGGCCGTCATCATCGGTGAAGGTGGACGCGGAATTTCCAAGGCCGACGCAATGCGCCATGTCTGGGGGTACACCATCCTCAATGACGTGACTGCCCGCGACTGGCAGAAGCGTCATAAGCAATGGCACCTAAGTAAGTCCTTCGACACCTTCGGCCCGCTGGGGCCAGTGGCTGTAACCGCCGATGAGATTGACGGCGGTAACCTCGACCTTCGGTGCTGGGTCAACGGCGAACTGCGCCAGAGCGCCAACACCCGCGACCTGATCTTTGACATCCCAACGCTGATCGAGACGATCTCCGCAGGTATCACGCTATTGCCTGGCGACATCATCGCTACTGGTACGCCCGAAGGTGTGGGTATTGGCTTTAGTCCTCCTCGTTTCCTAAAGCGGGGTGATGTAGTGACCATCGAGATTTCCGGCATTGGCAGGTTAGAAAACGAAGTCGGCGCCTAATAGGGCTAAATGTGCCTGGTTAGGGATGGTCCCAGCGATCGTCCAGTTTCCCTCGACGCTTGGCGTACCGCCCGCAAACAGGAATGATGCTGCGCCGTTAGATAACAGCCACGCGCGGGCTATCGGTCATTGGCCGGTGTTTTAGAGCTTGGCGATTTGCTGTTCGACTGAGAAAAGAAAACAGTCGAGCTGCCCCGGCAGTTTAGATTGCCAGTGTTCGCCAACGGATGGCGGTTGCACTACACACACACACTATGGGGAAGCGGTACTTCTGAGTCTGGGCATTAGCGGCCTGACCGGAGCTCTGATGATGGATCGTAACGATCCACTATGGGAACGCGTGTAGCAGCTGGTAATGGGCACCCCGGAGAGACTGGGCGGTGGCTACTTCGCCCAACACCTGAACCTGGGAAGTCGACGTTGCGCCGCCAACTGGCCAATGAGGGGGCTGTTTCAGGAATATTCTCGAACGCGTTGCAAACCACTTCTCGCTCCATCGGTGAAATTGCCGGTGCCAGCGGTTAGGCCTAAGCCTTACATTTTTTGATATGCCGAGGCGGGTAGCTGCAAAAACTGCCGAGGCTAAAAGCAAATGCGGTCATGGACAGCGGCGTCTACCCCTTTACCCTGGTCAAGTTGATGGCAAGACCCGGCGGGGAGCAGGCGCGCTGTACCGACGGCCATGAGTAAGCTGGTGATTAGTAGAAGACTCTCAAACACCACCCTTTAATGATGCTGGAAGCGCAGGTGCGGTACGTCGGGGATTGAGCGAATCATCCGTTGTCATCCCGAAAACTCCTGCATGGCATCCAGCAAAGCCTCTCGGAAATACGCTTTCGACGCCCGATCACAAAGGATGTGCAAACTCGCCTGCTGCGCGGTGCTGGAGTTGATCACTATCACATTGATTCGTGCCGCCGACGTCTGAGCCACCGCTCCCGGGCCGAATGCCTGTGGGCTCAGATCAACGCCACACAGCTTGGCCATCACTTCACTCAAGTGTTCCCCCGTCAGCTGAAAGCACGCATGACTGTCCTGACGAGGCAGCAGGTAGTTGGAGTGATGATCGAGTTCCCACCGGGCCTCTTCGTCAGCTATTCGTTCGCCCTGATCCTCGGAGCTGCCCAGCAGCAGGTATTCGGCCTGCGACAGCCGCGCCACCTGGCTGTTATCGGCTTGCGTCACAGCACGGTTGGGCGCGTCCGGCAGGACAAAGTCGCGTCCCCGCAGGTACTCGGCGCTGTGCGCGCCGCGAAAGCCGACCCGCGGCAAGTCGGTCAGGTCCGTCAGGCTGCAGCCTGGCAAAGGTGCCAGTGCCTGTTGGCCGATGCGGTGTTGTTCGTTCAGGCTGGTCATGGCTTAAAGCTCCTGGCGTTGATTGTCGGGATCGAAGAAGGGCAACGTCACCACCTCGGCCTGGACCACGATGCCGCCTTCGACGCGGATCGGAATCTGTTGGCCCGGTGCGCTCTGGTCGATGCCGGCGTAGGCCAGGCCAATGATCTTGCCCAGCGTGGTGGAGTACTCGCAGGAGGTGACGTTGCCGCTGATGTCCGGGCCGTTGAGCACCAGATGACCTTCCAGTGGTTGCAGACTGCCCTTGGGCAACGTGAAGCCCACCAGTTTGCGTTTCAGCGGCTGGGCTTCGAGGATGTCCACCGAGCGTCGGCCGACGAAGAACAGCTTGGTGCGACTGACCGCCCAGCCCATGTCGATTTCCGCTGGGTGGGTCATGCCGTCGGTGTCCTGGCTAATGATGACGTGGCCTTTTTCCAAGCGCAGCAGGCGCTGGGTTTCGACGCCAAAGGGGCGGATGTCGTGGACTTTGCCAGCCTCAATCAGCGCATCCCAAAGCTTGAGACCATGGCGCGCAGGAACGTGGATTTCATACCCCAGTTCGCCGACAAAACCGACCCGCAACAAGCGCGCCTTGATGCCTGCGATCGTGCCCTGACGCACGCCCAGATAAGGGAAGGCTTCAGCGCTCAGATTGAGGTCGCTGCAGACTTTCTCCAGCACTTTGCGTGAGTCGGGCCCGGCGACGTTGACCGCGCAGATGGCCGCGGTGACGTTGGCGACGTCCACGTCCAGGCGCCACTGTGCATTCCACTTGAGCATCTGCTGATAGATCCGGTCGACGCCGCTGGTGGTAGCAGTGACGTAGAAGTGATTTTCGGCAAACCGCGCGCAGACCCCATCGTCGATCACCACCCCGTGCTCATTGGTCATCAGCGCATAACGGGAACGACCGATCGGCTGTTTGAGGAAGGCAAAGGTGTACATCCGGTTAAGCAGCTCGGCGGCGTCCGGGCCGCGCACGTCCAGGCCGCCGAGGGTCGAGACGTCGATGAGGCCGACCTTGTTGCGCACGTGCAAGGCTTCGGCTTGCATGCAGCGTTCGCGATCCTTGGTGCTGCCGTAATAGGCCGGACGTTGCCAGATTCCGGCGGGCATCATTTTCGCCCCGGCTTGCAGGTGACGCGCGTGCATTGGTGTTTGCCGGTACGGGGCGAAGGCACGGCCGGCGACATGCGCCAGTTTCTCCGCGACAAAGGGTGGTCGTGCCGTGGTCACACCGGTTTCGCTGATGTTGCGTTGGGTCGCCCAGGCCACCAGGCGTGCGGTCGGCAACGCCGAGTGACGACCCTGAGACGGACCCATGCCGACGGTGGAGTAACGCTTGACCAGTTGCACGTCGCGATAACCGATCCGGGTGGCGTTGACGATATCGGCCACTTGCAGGTCCTCGTCGAAGTCGACGAAGTCCTTGCCCTTGGGGTGAGGGAAGATCGGCCAGTTGAAGTTGACCCGGGCTTCTGTACCGAAAGATGTACGCTGGGCTCCAACCTCTAGACCCAGGGCGAGCGCCGCATCGGCACCGGCGTTCACGCCATCGGCGATGACGTTGTCCAGCCCATGGTGGCCATTGACCGAGCCGGCGACCGCGAGGTTTTCTGGCAGGCCGCTGAGAGTGAACTCGGCGCGCTGGTCGTCGTAGACCAGTTTTCCGCCGGCCTGGCACAGCAGCTGATAGACCGGCATATAACCGGCGGACATGCACAACAAGTCGCAGTCCAGGATTAGCCCGCTCTCGGCGACCTGACCCTGCGCGGTGATCTTGCGTATGTCGACGCCAGTGACATGACGCATACCTTTTTCGTGCAGGGCTTCATACACCGTGCTGTTGCTCAGGCAACGGATTTTGCGTTGCGCCAACGCACCCGCCAGGGTGGTGTTTCCCGGTGTATGACGCAGGTCCACCAGCGCCGCCACTTCGACCCCTTGATCATGCAAATCGAGAGCCGCGAGATAACCGTCATCGTTGCCCGTCAGCACCACTGCGCGCTTGCCGGGTTTGACCGCATACAGTTTCATCAAGCGTTGTGCGGCGCTGGTCAGCATCACGCCGGGCAAGTCGTTGTTGCGAAAGATCACCGGCTGGTCGAAGGAACCGCTGCACACCAGGCACTGACGGGCACGCACCTTGTACAGGCGCTTGCCCTGAATCATCGGCAGGTAGTTGTCGGTGAACCAGGCGTTGCAGGTGGCCTCGGTCAGGATCTGGATGTTGGCGTGCTGTTGCACCGCAGCGAGCAGTTCGCGCCGCAGGGTTTCTGCTCTTTTACCTTCGATATCGAAGCGGGCATAGGTCAGCGAGCCGCCAAGAATTGGCTGCTGCTCGATGAGCAAGACCTTGGCCCCGGTATTCGCTGCAGTGAGGGCCGCGTGCAGGCCGGCGGGCCCGGCACCGATCACCGCCACGTCGGTGAACAGGTAAGCCTTGTCGTAGTACTCGGGTTGAAAATTCAGATCGAGCACGCCGAGACCGGCCTTCTTGCGAATGATCGGCTCCCAGACTTTCCACATGCCCTTGGGCTTGTAGAACGAGCGGTAATAGAAGCCTACCGGCATGAATTTTGAGAACTTGCCGAGGTAGGCGTCGCGGTCGTTGTCCAACGAGCCGTTGACGTTCTGCGCGGTCACCTGCAAACCAGCGGACAACGCGTGTGCGTCGGCCAGCACGTTGGGTTCTTCAGGCAATTGCACCAGGCTGTTCGCATCCTGGCCGGCCATGGTCAGCGGGCCGCGCGGGCGATGGTATTTGAACGAGCGGGAGATCAGGAAGCGCCCGTTGGCCAATAGGGCGCTGGCGATGCTGTCGCCTTGCAAGCCTTGATAACGGTCGCCATCGAAACTGAAATCCAGCGGCTGATCACGGTCGATCAGCAGGCCCATGGGGGCGGGTAGGCGGCTCATCCTGCGATCTCCTTGGCGGCGGCGTTGAATTCGACACGGGTGCTGAAGAGCTCTTTGGGATCAAAGGTACGTAGGATTTCGTCGGTTACGGCGTGCCGCTCCGCGAGAAACCAGTAGCTGGAGGGCGTGTGCATCCACCACTCGCGCACCACGCCGGCGAGGTTGTCGGTGTTGAACACGTAGTCGGCCCATTCGCCGTCGCTGCACGTCAGCGGGTCGGGCATGGGTTTGAATTCACCGCCATAGGTGAACTCGCTGATATTGCGCGGCCCGTTGAGCGGGCACGTCATGATTTTCATCGTCTGCTCTCCGTCAGTGGCTGGCCGCCGTGGCGCCCATTTCGTTGACTTGCTGGAAGGTCGAGAAACGTTCGAGGCCGAAGGGTTTGATCAGCTCCGGCACCTTGCCGCCGCTGGCGACCAACTCGGCCATGGTCTTGCCGCAAATCGGTGTGGCCTTGAAACCCCAGGTGCCCCAGCCGGCGTCGAGGTAGTAATTCTTCACCGGCGACAGACCCATGATCGGGCTGTAATCCGGAGTCATGTCGGTGATGCCGGCCCATTGACGCATCAGCTTGGCGTTGGCCAGGAACGGGAACATCTCGATGGCGTGGGCCAGCAGGCTTTCCTTGAGGTCCAAGGTCGACCGGGTATTGAACAATGGATAGGGATCGGAGCCGCCGCCGAACACCACTTCGCCACGACTGGTTTGCTGCACGTAGCAATGCAGCGCCGAAGAGCTCACCAGCGGATCAAGAAACGGCTTGAACGGCTGGGTGACCATCGCTTGCAGCGGGAAGGTCTGGATCGGTGAACGGATCCCGGCCTTGGCCATCAGCAAGGAGCTGTGGCCGGCAATCGCCTGTACCACGCAGCCGCACTTGATGGTGCCGCGATTGGTTTTGACGGCGGTGATGGCGCCGTTCTCGATGATCAGGTCCTGGACTTCGGTGAGCTGGTGGATTTCCACGCCGCGTTTGGCCGCCTGCTTGGCATAGCCCCAGGCCACGGCGTCATGGCGCGCGGTGGCACCGTCGATGTGCCAAAGCCCGGCGAGCACCGGCAAATGGCCGGGATCGAGGTTGAGGCTGGGCACCAGCTCGCGGATCTGCTGGCGGTCGATCATCTCGGTGCGACCGCCGAAGTGTTTGTTGACCTCGGCCCGCTGACGGAACGAACGCACCGTGGCATCGGTGTGGGCCAGGGTCAGTTGGCCGCGCTCGGAGTACATGATGTTGAAATCGAACTCGTTGGACAGCCCCTGGAACATCCGCACCGACTCGGCATAAAAGCGTACGCCCTCGCTGGTCAGGTAGTTGGAGCGGATCACCGCGGTGTTGCGGGCCGTGTTGCCGCCGCCCAGGTAGGACTTTTCCAGCACCGCGATGTTGGTGATGCCGTGGTACCTGGCCAGGTAGTAAGCAGTTGCCAGGCCATGGCCGCCGGCACCGATGATCACCACGTCATAGCTCGATTTGAGTTCCTTCGGTGGCGGCAAATCCACTTCCACCGGGTACTCCGAACTCAGCCCGTATTTCAATAGATTGAATGGCATACGGCCTCCGATTGGCTGCGTTGGGCCTGGTGTTGCGCAAGGGCTGCGGTCACGGTGTTTTTCATCAGGAAGGCGATGGTCATAGGGCCGACGCCACCGGGTACCGGAGTGATTGCCGCGACGTGGGGTAGGGCGCTGTCGAAGTCGACATCGCCCACCAGATGGCTGCGGCCATCGTCGTCGATGCGGTTGATACCGACGTCGATCACCACCGCGCCGGGCTTGAGCCAGCTGGCGTCGATCAACCGTGGCCGACCCACGGCGGCGATGACGATGTCTGCCTGACGGCACAGGGCCTTTGCATCGCGACTGCGCGAATGCAGCACGGTCACCGAGCAGTCAGATTTGAGCAGCAGCGCGGCCATGGGCTTGCCGACGATGTTCGAGCGGCCGACCACCACCGCATGCTTGCCGCGCAGATCGCCGCAGGTTTGCTCCAGCAAGTACAGGCAGCCACTGGGCGTGCAGGGCGCGAGTACCGTGCGACCCTGACTCAGTCCGCCGACGTTTTCACTGTGGAAACCGTCGACGTCCTTGTCCGGGCCGATGGCCTCCAGCGCACGTAATTCGTCGATATGCGCCGGTAACGGCAGTTGCAAGAGAATGCCGTTGATCGAGTGGTCAGCATTCAGGCAGGCGATAATATTGAGTAGCTGTTCGGTGCTGGTATCCGTTGACAACCGGTGCTCCACGGAGCGGATACCGACCTCTTCGGCGCGCAGGATTTTGTTGCGCACGTAGACTTGGCTGGCCGGGTCGCTGCCCACCAGAATCACCGCCAGTGCCGGTTGAATGTCTTGCTCGCGCAGGCTGTCCACGTCCTCGCGGACCTGCGCCAGCACACGGGCGGCGGCGGCTTTGCCGTCAATCAGTCGGGGCGCGTTCACCGGAAGATCACCGTTCTGTCCTCGTTGAGGAACACCCGGTGTTCCAGGTGGTACTTGACCGCCTTGGACAGGGCCACGGTTTCGGTGTCACGCCCGGTGGCGACCAGGTCGTCGGGAAGATAGACATGATCGACACGCTGCACTTCCTGCTCGATGATCGGCCCCTCATCGAGATCGCTGGTGACGTAATGCGCCGTGGCGCCGATCAGCTTTACACCGCGCTGGTAGGCCTGATGATAGGGCTTGGCACCCTTGAAACCGGGGAGGAACGAATGGTGAATGTTGATCGCCCGGCCCGAGAGTTGCTTGCACAGATCGTCGGAGAGGATTTGCATGTAGCGCGCCAACACCACGAGTTCAGTGCCGGTGTCGTCGACGATTTTCATCAGCTCGGCTTCCTGCCGGGCTTTGGTGTCTTTGGTGACAGGCAGGTAGATGAAGCGGATGCCCTCGCGTTCGGCCATTGGCCGCAAGTCGAGGTGGTTGGAGACGATGGCGGTGATGGTCATGTCCATTTCGCCCTTGTGGTAGCGGTAGAGCAGGTCGGTCAGGCAGTGGTCGAACTTGCTGACCATCAGCAGCACGCGCATTGGCTCGCGGGTGTCGTGCAGTTCCCAGGCCATGTCGAACGCTTGGGCGACGTCGGCGAAACCGTCCTTGATCTGCTGAATGTCGCCCTGATGACCGTCGTTGAAACGGAACACCGCACGCATGAAAAACTGGCCGCTGAAGTCGTCGTCGAATTGCGCCATCTCCCCGATGTAGCAACCGTTGTCCGCTAGGTAGGTGGTGACGGCAGCGACAATGCCGGACACCGCGGGACAGGTGATCTTGATAATGAAATGGTTTTTTTCGTGTTGCATGACACGTCCTCGGGATGATGGCGGCAGTTCATCGCATAGCGAAAAAAATCATCAGCGGACAGCAGGCTCATCCATGAGCGCATTTTCTTGTAGGGAATAATATATTCCTGATGGTGGCTTTATAGGGGAATGGCCGCGTGGCGTCCAGATCTTTTGTGAAAGTTTTTTAACTGGCAGGAAAAAGCGTGAGATCGGCATGAGCCGACCTCAAGGCATCTGAAAAGCGAGGGAGAGGGGGGGGCGTTACTCTTTGTCGTTGCCGTAATTCATGATCGACAGCATACGGATCGGCACCTGCACCAGTTGCTCGGGGCCATGGGGAATTTCGCCTTCGAAGGTCAGGCTATCACCGGCTTCCATGCGGTACAGCTGATTGCCGTGGCGATAAATCAGTTCACCTTCCAGCAAGTGCAGGAATTCGGTGCCCGGGTGGGAGAAGGTCGGAAACTCTTCACTCGCGTCATCCATGCTCACCATGTACGCCTCGAAACTCTTCTTCGGCCCACGGGTGTGATTGAGCAGATGGTAGGTGTGACCTTTCTCGGTCCCTCGCCGAACCACTTCCATGCCCTGATCAGCCTTGACCAACAACGCGCTGCCATCTTGCTGGTCGTATTCGCTGAACAATTTCGACAACGGCAGGCCCAGCACGTCGCACAGACGGCTCAGGGTATCGAGGCTGGTGGACACCTGGGCGTTTTCGATCTTGCTCAGCATGCCCTGGCTGATATCGGCAATCTTGGCCACATCGGACAGCTTCAGATCCTGCGCCTGGCGTTGGCGCTTGATCTGTAAACCCAGGTATTGCTCAAGCTTGAGGCGCGGAGCGGTTTCGGTCGGCATAGTCATCAGATCCTGCACACTTTCCGTTCAGTAATATTAGTTTCGCACTGAGAAAGTGCAAATCGCGGTGCTCGGCTCGCATCCATCGGGGCGGTATTCCCACCGGGAAAAGAATTTTCCCATATATACAGTACAAAAGCGCTTTTCTCGGCGATTCAACCCTTCACTCGCGAATCTGGCAAGGGCTTTGCATTCCTGGCGGGAAACTAACTTTCTTTTTAGGAATAAAAAGTCAGTCAAGGCCCATCCACCTGTTTTGCCTTTCGCCAGGAGTGACGAGCAATGTTGCCAGCAGAAACCCAGCGCATCATCGACAAGCACGGGATCAAGTATGTGCTTGCGCAGTTTGTGGATATTCACGGAGCGGCCAAAACCAAGTCGGTGCCCATCTGTGGGCTCAAGACCGTGGCCGAAGAGGGGGCAGGTTTTGCCGGGTTCGCGATCAGCGGCATGGGCATGGAACCGCACGGTCCGGACTTCATGGCCCGCGGCGACTTGTCGACGCTGACCCCGGTGCCTTGGCAACCGGGTTACGGGCGGGTGGTGTGCATCGGCCATGTCGATGGCAAGCCCCATCCCTATGACAGCCGTTATGTGCTGCAGCAACAAGTACAACGCCTGGAAGAAAAGGGCTGGACCCTCAACACCGGTCTGGAGCCCGAGTTCAACCTGATGCGCCGCGATGAGCAGGGCAAGCTGCAACTGGTCGACCTCAGCGACAACCTGGACAAACCTTGCTACGACTACAAAGGCCTGTCGCGCTCCCGGGTGTTTCTTGAGCGGCTGACCGAGGCTTTGCAGGCGGTGGATTTCGAGGTCTATCAAATCGACCACGAGGACGCCAACGGCCAGTTCGAGATCAACTACACCTACAGCGACGCCATGACCTCGGCGGATCGCTTCACCTTCTTCCGCATGGCCGCCGGCGAGATCGCCAATGACCTGGACATGATCTGCTCGTTCATGCCCAAACCGGACCCGAAACGCGCCGGCAACGGCATGCACTTCCACCTGTCGATCAGCAGCGCCGAGAACAAAAACCTGTTCCATGACGCCAGTGACCCGAGCGGTATGGGCCTGTCGAAACTGGCTTATCACTTCGCCGCCGGTCTTCTGGCCCACGGCCCGGCGCTCTGTGCCTTCGCCGCGCCGACAGTCAACTCCTACAAGCGTCTGGTGGTGGGCAACTCGTTGTCCGGCGCGACCTGGGCGCCGGCCTTTATTGCCTTCGGCGCCAACAACCGTTCGGCGATGGTGCGGGTGCCTTACGGCCGCCTCGAATTCCGCCTGCCGGACGCCGGTTGCAATCCCTATCTGGTCAGCGCCGCGATCATTGCGGCCGGCCTGGATGGCATCGACCGCCAGTTGGAAATCGACACTGTCTGCAATGAAAACCTCTACAGCCTGAGCCTTGAGCAGATCGCTGCGCGGGGCATCAAGACTCTGCCGCAATCGCTCAAGGAAGCCTGCGACGCGCTGGAAGCCGACCCGCTGTTCGCCGAGATGCTGGGCCCGCAGATCGTCGGCGAGTTCATCAAGCTCAAGCGCATGGAGTGGGTGGAGTACAGCCGCCATGTCTCTGACTGGGAAATCCAGCGCTACACCGAATTTTTCTGACTGTGCACTTTGACAATCATTCGGGCACCCGGCATGGCGTCGGGTGTTCACTGCCTCCGAAGGAGACTTGATATGTGTGGAATCGTAGGTCTTTATCTGAAAAATCCGCAGCTGGAATCTCAGCTCGGCCAGCTGTTTGAACCCATGTTGCAGGCCATGACCGATCGTGGCCCGGACAGTGCCGGCTTTGCCATCTACGGCGATGAAGTGGCCGAGGGCTGGGTCAAGCTGACCCTACAGGCCACCACCGAAGGCTTTGACTGGAAAACCCTGATGGGTGAGCTGGAAGGGCGTCTCGGCTGCTCGCTGGACTGGTTCCAGAACGCCAGTGCTGCCGTGCTCAAGGTCAATGCCGAAGAGACGACAGTACGTCTGGCCCTCGCGGAGCTGGCGCCGAGTGTGCGCATCATGAGCGCCGGGCAGAGCATCGAAATCCTCAAGGGCATGGGCTTGCCCCAGGAGATTTCCCAACGCTTTGGCCTGGCCGGCATGAAGGGCAGCCACATCATCGGCCACACCCGGATGGCCACCGAAAGCGCGGTGACCATGGAAGGCAGCCACCCGTTCTCCACCGGCGCCGACCTGTGCCTGGTGCACAACGGCTCGCTTTCCAACCACTTCCGCCTGCGTCAGGAACTCAAGCGCGAAGGCATCCATTTCGAAACCGACAACGACACTGAAGTCGCCGCCGGTTATCTGACCTGGCGCCTGCAACAGGGCGATTCGTTGAAGGAGGCACTGGACCATTCGCTGGAAGACCTGGACGGTTTCTTCACCTTCGCCATCGGCACCCGCAACGGCTTTGCGGTGATCCGCGACCCGATTGCCTGCAAGCCGGCGATCCTCGCCGAGACCGACGACTACGTCGCCATGGCTTCCGAATACCAGGCGCTGTCGAGCCTGCCGGGGATCGAACACGCCAGGGTCTGGGAACCGGCACCGGCCACTATGTACATCTGGGAACGCGAGTCAGCTTAAGGGGCGCACACATGAAAACCATCGATCTTTCCGTTGCCACCGTGCGCGACCTCAATCAGGCGCTGCACGACCAGGTCAACAACGTTGAACACCGCGAGTGGGTAGTGACTCATTCGAACGGCAAGCACAACCTTGCGGTCGGGGTGAACCAAGCCGTGTCCATCGATATTCAGGGCCACGCCGGTTACTACTGCGCCGGCATGAACCAGAAAGCTTCGATCACCGTCCACGGCAATGTCGGTGTTGGTTGCGCCGAGAACATGATGTCCGGCTACGTCCGGGTCAAAGGCAGCGCCTCGCAGGCAGCAGGTGCCACGGCCCATGGCGGCTTGTTGGTGATTGAAGGTGATGCCGGGGCACGCTGCGGGATTTCCATGAAAGGCATCGACATCGTGGTCGGCGGCAGCATCGGCCATATGAGCTGTTTCATGGGCCAGGCTGGTCGTCTCGTGGTCTGCGGTGATGCCGGCGATGCGCTGGGCGATTCGTTGTACGAAACCCACATCTACGTGAAGGGTACCGTCGAGTCCCTGGGCTCGGACTGCATTGAAAAAGAGATGCGCGCCGAGCACCTGGAAGAGCTGCAAGGGCTACTCAACCGCGCTGGTTTCGAGCACGACGCGGCTGACTTCAAGCGCTACGGTTCCGCCCGTCAGTTGTACAACTTCAAAGTCGATAACGCATCCGCGTACTGATCCGCGCGAGGAGAATAGACATGAGCGACCCTACTACCCAAAAAGCAGGCACTCCAGTGTTGCGTGAGTCCGCGACCTTCGACCGCCTGACCATCCAGGAAATCCAGCGTGCCGCCGAGACCGGCATCTATGACATTCGTGGCGGTGGCACCAAGCGCAAGCTGCCGCACTTCGATGACTTGCTGCTGCTCGGCGCCAGTGTTTCACGCTACCCGCTGGAAGGTTATCGGGAGAAGTGCGGCACCGATGTGATCCTCGGCAACCGCTTCGCCAAGAAGCCGATTCACTTGAAGATTCCGGTGACCATCGCCGGCATGAGTTTCGGTGCGTTGTCGGCCAATGCTAAAGAAGCCCTGGGCCGTGGCGCGACCATCGCCGGCACCAGCACCACTACCGGTGACGGTGGAATGACCCCAGAAGAACGCGGTCAATCCCAGCACTTGGTTTATCAGTATTTGCCATCGCGCTACGGCATGAACCCAGACGACCTGCGCAAGGCTGATGCTATCGAGATCGTCCTGGGCCAGGGCGCCAAACCTGGTGGCGGCGGCATGCTGCTGGGCATGAAAGTCACTGAGCGAGTCGCTGGCATGCGCACGCTACCGATCGGTGTCGACCAGCGCAGCGCCTGCCGTCACCCGGACTGGACCGGCCCGGATGACCTGGCGATCAAGATTGCCGAAATCCGCGAAATCACGGATTGGGAAAAACCGATCTACGTGAAAATCGGCGCGAGCCGGCCGTACTACGACGTCAAGTTGGCGGTGAAGGCCGGCGCCGACGTGATTGTCCTCGACGGTATGCAGGGCGGCACCGCGGCGACTCAGGAAGTGTTTATCGAACACGTGGGGATTCCGATTCTGCCGGCCATCCCGCAAGCGGTACAGGCTTTACAGGAGATGGGCATGCATCGCAAGGTGCAGCTGATTGTTTCCGGCGGTATTCGCAATGGCGCCGACGTGGCCAAGGCCATGGCCCTGGGCGCAGATGCGGTGGCCATTGGCACGGCGGCACTGATCGCGCTGGGCGACAACCACCCACGACTGGATGATGAGCTGAAGAAGATCGGTTCGGCCGCCGGTTTCTATGACGACTGGCAGAACGGTCGTGACCCGGCCGGGATCACCACGCAGGACCCGGAACTGTCCAAACGCCTGGACCCAGTGGAAGGCGGTCGGCGTCTGGCCAACTACCTGCGGGTGTTGGTGCTGGAGGCGCAGACCATGGCCCGGGCGTGCGGCAAGTCGCACCTGCATAACCTCGATCCCGAGGATCTGGTGGCATTGACGGTGGAGTCGGCTGCCATGGCCCGGGTGCCATTGGCGGGGACCAACTGGGTTCCGGGCTCGGGTGGTTATTGATACCGGTGAGATAACCTGTGGCGAGGGGGCTTGCCCTCTCGCCACACATATTTCGGTTGGCCTGCCGGATCGCCGCAGGCTTGCCCAACGATCAAGAGTCTCCCAAGAGACCCGTACACACTCACCTTGCTCACTGCCCGACACTTCCCATTTCTTTTGCAGGAGCTTTGAACATGGTCAATCGTCTTCTCGGCAAGTCCCTTATCGGCCTACTGGCCGCCGTCGCGGTCGTACCACTGGCGCAGGCGGCCGATGCACCGACTTTGAACACCGGCAGCACCGCCTGGATGGTCACCGCCGCCGTGTTGGTGTTGTTCATGTGTCTGCCAGGCCTTGCGTTGTTTTACGGCGGTCTGGTTCGCGCAAAAAACATGCTGTCGTTGTTTACCCAGTGCTTTGGTATCGCGGGGGTGGTCGGCGTGCTTTGGGTGATCTACGGCTACAGCATGGTGGTAGATAGCACCGGCATGGTCGAGGGACAGGTGACCGTTAACAGCTTCGTCGGCGGCTTGAGCCGGGCCTTTCTGGCGGGTATGACCCCCGATAGCTTGGTAGGCGAAATTCCGGAAGGGGTGTTTGTGACCTTCCAGATGACCTTCGCCATCATCACCCCGGCGCTGATCGCCGGGGCATTCGCCGAACGCATGAAGTTCTCGGCGGCGCTGCTGTTCATGGCGCTGTGGTTCACCCTCGTGTACGCCCCGGTAGCGCACATGGTCTGGGGTGGTTCGGGGGCATTGATGCATAACTGGGGCGTCCTCGACTTTGCCGGTGGCACCGCGGTACATATCAATGCGGGTGTTGCAGCGCTGGCGGCGTGCCTGATTCTGGGCAAACGCAAGGGTTACCAAAACGAGCCAATGCCGGCCCATAACTTGAGCCTGACCATGGCCGGTGCGGCCATGCTCTGGGTCGGCTGGTTCGGCTTCAACATCGGCTCCGGCGGCGGTCTGAATGGCACCTCCGGCATCGTCATGCTCAACACCCAGCTGGGCGCTTGCGCCGGGATTCTCGGCTGGATGTTCACCGAGTGGTTCAAGGTCGGCAAGCCAAGTGCCCTGGGCCTGGCCAGTGGGGCTTTGGCCGGTCTGGTGGGCATCACGCCGGCGTGCGCCTATGTCGGCGTTGGAGGTGCGTTGGCTATTGGTCTGCTGTGCGGGGTGTTCTGCTACTTGAGCGTCACCGTGCTGAAACGTCGCTTCGGTTATGACGACAGTCTCGACGTGTTCGGCTTGCACGGTATCGGCGGGATGATTGGCGCGATCCTGACCGGGGTGTTCTGCATACCATCTATGGGCGGGCTGGTGGAGGGCGTGACCCTGGGAGGACAAGTCTGGGCGCAGATCAAAGGCGTTGCGCTGACCACGGTCTATTGCTTCGTGGTGAGCTGGGTCATTCTCAAACTCGTCAATGTCCTGGTCGGCTTACGGGCTGATGAATCGGTGGAGGACATGGGGCTGGATCTGGCCGAGCACAATGAGCGTGCCTACAACCATTGAGGTCTGGCGCGGACAGCACAACGCCGGCATGAGCCGGCGTTTTGCTGATCAGGGTTTTATCGCAAAGCCTGACCGGTGACCTCAGCGAAACGCCGGCACCACCTGCTTGATGAACAGCTCCAGGGATTTTTTCTTCTCCGCATGGGGCAGGCTGTTGTCGCACCAGAAGCTGAATTCGTCGACGCCCAGTTCCTGGTAGTACTTGATGCGCGGGATGATTTCTTCCGCGGTGCCGATCATCGCAGTCTTGTGCAGGCTCTCCAGTTCGAACTCGGGGCGACCGGCGAATTTCTCTTCCGGGCTCGGTTCCAGGAAACCGTTGACCGGCGTTGTCTTGTTACCGAACCAGGCATCGAAAGTGCGGTAGAACTTGGAGATTGCCTTGGCCCCGACTTTCCAGCCCTCAGGGTCATCAGCCGCATGCACATGCGTGTGGCGCAGCACCATCAATTGCGGGCGCGGCACGTTCGGATTGTTGTCGAGGGCGGTCTGGAACTTGTTCTTCAGGTCGAGGACTTCTTCGTCGCCCTTCATCAATGGCGTGACCATAACGTTGCAGCCGTTGGCCACGGCGAAGTTGTGCGAATCCGGGTCGCGGGCGGCGATCCACATCGGCGGGTTGGGCTTCTGGATCGGCTTGGGCACGCTGGTGGAGGTGGGGAATTTCCAGATCTCGCCATCGTGGGCGTAGTCGCCTTGCCACAGGGCGCGCACCACCGGGACCATTTCCCGTAGCGCCTGACCGCCGGAAGAAGCGGGCATGCCGCCAGCCATACGATCGAACTCCACCTGATACGCGCCACGGGCCAGACCGACTTCCATGCGACCGTTACTGATCACGTCCAGCAGCGCGCATTCACCGGCCACCCGCAGCGGGTGCCAGAACGGCGCGATGATGGTGCCGGCGCCGAGGTGAATAGTGGTGGTCTTGGCGGCCAGATAGGCCAGCAACGGCATCGGGCTTGGCGAGATGGTGTATTCCATGGCGTGGTGTTCGCCGATCCACACGGTGCTGAACCCACCGGCCTCGGCCATCAGGGTCAGTTCGGTCAGGTCTTCGAACAACTGACGGTGGCTGACGCTTTCGTCCCAACGTTCCATGTGCACGAACAGGGAAAACTTCATGACGCTTACCTCTAATCTTTGTTATTGGCTGTCGGTTCAGGCGAGGACGGGCAGGGCGCCCATCTTGCCGTGGCAGTACACCAGCGGGCCGGCGGTGTGCTGCGGCACTATCAGGTTCTTCACGGCGCCGACCATGATCGCGTGGTCGCCGCCTTCATATTCGCGCCACAACTCGCATTCGATGACGGCCGTGGCGTTGGCCAGGATCGGGTTGCCCAGCTCGCTCAATGTCCATTCGATCCCTTGCGCCTTGTCCTTGCCTTTGCGGGCGAAAGCATAGGCTTCGCTTTGCTGGCCGCCGGAAAGGACGTGGATGGCAAAGCGTTTGTTCTTGATCAATACGGGATAGGAATCGGAACTGTAGTTGGGACAGAACAGCACCAGGGCCGGGTCCATGGACAGCGAGCTGAATGCGCTGGCGGTGAGACCGACGATTTGTCCATCGTCATCCAGCGTGGTGATGACCGTCACCCCGGACGGGAACGAGCCCATGACTTGTTTGTAGATGGCGGCATCGATCATTGGAGGGTCCTCGGGTGCTGTGAGGTGGTTTTTATGAATTTATAGGTCTGATGGTATACCGTAATACATAGTTTGCAAGGGCTTTTTATCTTTGCCGATAAACGCATGTCGAGGGCATAAAGCCCAACGTTTTCGGGGTTTGTGGCGCGAATTTGAGTACTGACGGCCCCAGAAGGTGCAGATCAGATTACCGGTAAAGTATCGGATCAGCCTTGTGAAAAAGTTGGAATACCATAATATGGTTCGCATCTGAGGGGCTGCCAAAGCGCACCCCCGGTTTGGCTTCGTACAACTATAAGATCAGACAAACTCGAGTTCATGCACATGTCCCAGATGTCCCGGCAAGACCCGTTGATCGAGAATCACACGGTCGATTACGTCCCTCTCGCGGAACGCCATGGGAAGGCCCGCGACCTGTTCACTTTATGGTTCAGCACTAACATTGCACCGTTGCCGATCGTGACGGGGGCGATGGTGGTTCAGGTGTTTCACCTCAACCTGTTCTGGGGGCTGCTGGCGATTGCCCTCGGGCATATGCTCGGCGGGCTGGTGATCGCCCTTGCATCGGCCCAGGGCCCGCGTATGGGCATTCCGCAGATGGTCCAGAGCCGTGGCCAGTTCGGCCGTTATGGCGCGCTGCTGATTGTGTTTTTCGCCGCGCTGATCTACATCGGCTTCTTCATTTCCAACATCGTGTTGGCCGGCAAGTCGATTGTTGGTATCGCGCCTTCGGTCCCGGTGCCGTTGAGTATCATCATCGGTGCCCTTGGTGCCACAGCCATTGGTGTGATCGGTTACAACTTCATCCACACCCTCAACCGCATCGGTACTTGGGTGATGGGCAGCGCACTGCTTGCCGGGTTTATCTACATCTTCGCCCATGAACTGCCATCGGATTTCCTCACTCGCGGCAGCTTCAACCTCTCCGGCTGGCTCGCCACGGTGTCGCTGGGGATCATCTGGCAGATCAGTTTCTCGCCTTATGTGTCGGACTATTCCCGTTACCTGCCAGCGGATATCGGTATCGCCAAACCGTTCTGGGCCACTTACCTGGGCGCGATCCTGGGCACCATTCTGTCGTTTAGCTTCGGCGCGGTGGCGGTGCTGGCGACCCCGGAAGGTACTGAAGCGATGGCCGCGGTGAAACAGTCCACCGGCTGGCTGGGGCCGATCCTGATGGTGCTGTTTTTGCTCAACATCATCAGCCACAACGCCTTGAATCTGTATGGCGCGGTGCTGTCGATCATCACCTCGATCCAGACCTTCGCCAGCCAGTGGACGCCGAGCATCAGGCTGCGGGTGGTACTGTCGAGTGGGGTGCTGGCGGGCTGCTGTGTCGTCGCGTTGGGCGCTTCGGCGGACTTCATCTCGCAGTTCATCGGGTTGATCCTGGCACTGTTGCTGGTACTGGTACCGTGGGCGTCGATCAACCTGATCGACTTCTATGTGATCAAGCGTGGTCATTACGACATCGCGTCGATCTTCCGCGCTGATGGCGGGATCTATGGACGCTTCAATCTGCATGCGATCGTTGCGTACTTCATCGGGATTATCGTGCAGCTGCCGTTTGCCAATACGTCGTTGTATGTCGGGCCGTATGCCAATCTGGTCGAGGGCGCGGATATGTCGTGGCTGGTGGGGTTGGTGGCGACTTGTCCGCTTTACTACTGTTTGGCTACGCGTGGCCATACGCAACAGAGCAAAGCTGCGCAGCTGGGGTATACCGACTAATCAACTCCCGTCTAATACCCGTCTGAAAATGCCCGGCTTATGCCGGGCATTTTTGTTTCTGCGGCAATGGCTGCTTGGGATCGGCGTACATATCCATTTTTGTGGTAACGGTGGCGTAGGATTCCGCCCTGCGTAATGCCTACGCTCGCCTCTGGGAAAGAGGCAGGCAGATCAAGATCAAATCAAAAACAGCAAGATCAAAAGATCGCAGCCTTCGGCAGCTCCAACACGTGCGCTTGAAGTGGGGCGGCCGGTAGGCTGCTTCACTTCCTCGAGAGGCTTCGTTCAGGTGCTGCTCAGTGGACAATCCGGCATGAATGCTGGGTTAGTCGCTCCCGGTCATGGACAGCCGATGGAGGCGGGCCACATGGAGCAGGATCGGAACACGGGCACCCTGAGCCCAGGCGAAGGGCCGAACGAAAGGGCAAGAACCCTTTGGTTACTTTGAGGCTTTTTGTATAGCCCGCAGAAATGGATATCCCCACCAACCCAAGAACAAAAAAGGCCGCCGCAACCCGACGTTGCGGCGACCTGAGAGTGATAGATATCGTGCGGCCCACTGGCATGGGCCGACGTAGGACTAATGCGCGCCAGCAGCCTTGTTCAAATCGCTTTCCGCCCATTCGGTATAAACGCAAGCATCCGCCGTCGCCCAGCGCACGCGCACCGGGTCGCCGGCCTTGAGTGGCATGCCGGCCGCAGAGAGGGCCTTGACGGTCATCGACGTACCACCCGAGGTGACCACGCTGCAGGTCTGGCTTTCCCCAAGAAACAGCACTTCCACCACGTTGGCCGAGACTTCATTCCAGCCCGCCGCCAACGGTTCTTGACTGGCCTGTTCGACACTCAGGGCCAATGCTTTTTCCGGACGCACCATCAGCAATACATCCTGATCGGTTTGCAGGCCGGCAGTCAGGCGAATCGACAACGACTGGCCTTCAAACGAAGCCACCGCATTGCCCTGGGCCTTGAGCTTGAGGAAGTTGGAGTTGCCGAGGAACGAGGCGACAAAGGCGTTCGGTGGATTCTGATACAGGTCAAAGCCACTGCCCAATCCAACGATCTTGCCATGGCTGAAGATCGCGATGCGCTGGGACAAACGCATGGCTTCTTCCTGATCGTGGGTCACGTAGATGATGGTGATACCGAGCCGCCGATGCAGTTGACGCAGTTCGTCCTGCAAGTCTTCGCGCAGCTTTTTATCCAGCGCGCCGAGGGGTTCGTCCATCAGCAAAATACGTGGCTCATAGACCAGCGCCCGAGCGATCGCTACCCGTTGCTGCTGACCACCGGAAAGTTGGGAGGGGCGGCGATGGGCAAACTGCTCAAGCTGTACCAGTTTGAGCATGGCATCGACCCGGCGCTCGCGTTCGGCGGGGGCTAGTTTGCGAATCGACAACGGGAACGCGATGTTGTCGCGCACCGACAGGTGCGGGAATAGCGAGTAACGTTGGAACACCATGCCGATGTCGCGCTTGTGCGGCGGCACGTTGACCAGCGATTGGCCATTGACCAGGATCTCGCCGCTGCTCGGGGTTTCGAACCCGGCGAGCATTGACAGGGTGGTGCTTTTGCCGGAGCCGCTGGAGCCCAGGAAGGTGAGGAATTCACCGTCCTTGATGTCCAGCGAGATGTTGTCCACGGCGGCGAAGTCGCCGTAGTACTTGTTCAGGTTGTGCAGGCTGACCAGTGGTTTGTCGTTCTGCTGCGCGGAATCTTTGATGACGGCACTCATGTCGTTCTCCTGGGCGCTCAGGCGCTGATTTGATTGCGCCGGCGAACGGCGGCGGCGATGACCATGACCAATACCGAGAGGCCGATCAACAGCGTCGAGGCGACGGCGATCACAGGCGTCAGGTCCTGGCGCAGGGTGGTCCACATTTTTACCGGAAGGGTTTGCAGGGTCGGGCTGGCCATCATCACGCTCAGCACCACTTCATCCCACGACACCAGGAACGCGAACAGCGCACCGGCGACCATGCCCGGGCGGATTGCCGGAAAGGTCACCTTGAACACCGCTTGCAGGCGCGAGGCACCGCAGATCACCGCGGCATCTTCGATCGACTGATCGAACAGCTTCAGCGAGTTGATGATCGAGATGATGGTGAACGGCAGCGCAACGATCACGTGGCTGACCACGAAAGCGAACATGGTCCCGGTGTAGCCGAGCTTGAGAAACAGCGCATACACCGCCACCGCGATGATCACCAGCGGCACGATCATCGGCAGGGTGAACAGGCCATAGAGCATTTCCCGTCCCGGGAAGCGCCCGCGCACCAAGGCAAACGCAGTCGGCAAGCCCAGGGCTACGGCGCAGATCGTAGTCAGCACCGCCACCTTGAGACTGGCCATGGCGGCGTTCATCCAGTCGGCGTTGGAGAAGAACTGGCCGTACCATTTCAGTGTCCAGCCCGGTGGCGGGAACACCAGCCACTGGGAGGAGCCGAAGGACAGCAGCACGATGAACACGATCGGCAACAGCAGGAACAACGCGATCAGCCCGGTGGTGAAGTACAGGCCGAAACGCATCCGGCGGCTCATGGCATTGGGGGTCAGGAGCATGACGGCTTACCTCGCGTTGCTGGCGCCAACCGGGGATTCCGGCTGGAGCTTCAGGTAGAAGTAGAACAACACCAGCGTGATCACGATCAGCAAGGCTGCGCCGGCGCTGGCCAGTCCCCAGTTGAGGAACGACTGCACCTGCTGAATGATGAATTCCGGCAGCATCATGTTCTGCGCGCCGCCCAGCAGGGCCGGGGTCACGTAGTAACCGAGGGACATCACGAACACCATCAGGCCACCGGAGAACAGCCCCGGCCGGCACAGCGGTAGGAACACCCGGAAGAAATTGGTCCAGGGGCTGGCGCCGCAAATCGAACCGGCCTGCAGAATCATCGGGTCGATGGCCTGCATGGTCGCCTGCAATGGCAGCACAATGAACGGGATCATGATGTAGCTCATGCCGATCACCACGCCGGTCAGGTTGTGCACCATTTCCAGGGGTTGATCGATGATACCCATTGCCATCAGCGCCTTGTTGATTACCCCGGAGGCCTGCAACAGCACCAGCCAGGAATAGGTTCGCGCCAACAGGCTGGTCCACATCGACAGCAGCACGATGTTGAGCACCCAGCGGCCCCAGCCACGGGGCACCAGCGTGATTGCCCATGCCAGGGGAAAGCCCAGCAGCAGGCTGAACAGGGTTACAAGACCGGCCACCGAGAAGGTGTTGAGCAAGACCCGCGCATAAGCCGAGTTGGCGAACAGTTGTTCGTAGTTGCCCAAGCCAGGCGTCGGCTCAAGCACGCCACGCAGCAACAGACCAATCAACGGCGCCAGAAAGAACAGACCTAGGAACAGCAGGGCGGGGATCAGGTTGCTTGAACCGCGCCAGCGCTGTGCCAGGGAAGGGGATTTGTTCATCGCAGCCGCCTTGCCGGGAACCGCGCCGGGGGGGGGGCCCCCCGGTCCCTGCCCCGGAGCTTGGGCATGCCGAGCCAAGGCGAGGCACCGAACGAAAGGGGCAAGAGCGCTTTGGTTACTTTCGCGCTTTTCGAAAGTG
>NZ_JBGLZF010000079.1:0-14019 GCF_047304405.1 Pseudomonas sp. Pseusp11 | reverse complement strand
CAATGATCCCCCCCGCCCTGTTGGTTAAATTATTGGTGGCGAGCAAGTTCAACCGTTCCCCCGCCTCCACCAACCCGCTGCTCACCAAATCTTTCTTGGCCGTCGCATCCAGGTTCTGGCTGGCGCGCAGGGTGCCGGCGTTGTGCAGGTCCTTGTCGGCGATCAGGGTCACGTCGTGGCCCTGGATCAGCGCGCCGTTGGCCGCCAGGCGGTTGTTAGCGTTGGCCAGGTACAGCACCGGCACCAGGACTTTTTCGCCGTTCACTTCGTGTTCTTCGAGCCAGACGATGTCGTGGGTCAGGGCCGCGACTTGCTGTGAAGTGAGGGTTACGCCGAGGCTGAGGTTCAACGCGTCCTTACTGGCGATGGCGTTGTTCATCAGGTACTTGTAGAGCGCTTCGTCCGAGGTCTGGCCGTCGATGAAGCGTTGACCGGTGCGGGCGAGCACGGCTTGCTGGACCAGTTTCTGCTCGTAGAGCCCATCACCCAGGCGCTTGGCGCTCTGGTCGGGTTTGTAGCCCAGGCCGGACAGCAGGTAGTCCGAACTCATGAATTGCTTGAGGTCGGTGAGGACCGGGTTGGTTTCGATCAGGTATTTGTGCGGCTGGGATTTGCCGGCGTTGCTTGGCAGACCTTGGACGCGGTTGAGGGTGACCGGCGCACTGGTGGACGAGGTGACGCCGGCGCCGGTGAGGGTCCAGCTTTGTGGGCCGGTGGCGGTCGGGTTGGTGCTGCCTTCCTGGCTCAGACGGAATAGGCCGTTCTGGCTGCTGGGCAGGCTGAAGCCGGGAAGCGTGAGCGGGTTGACTTGCTGCTGGGCCAGGTCGGGAGCAAGTTGCTGGTTGATCTGGATCGGCGTCGAGTAGCCACTGCCTACTCCCGTGTCAGCCTTGGTATGACCTGCCGCCACATAGGCATAGAACGGGCGAACCACGCTGTTGTTGATGTTCTGGGTGGCATTGAGGGTGACATTTGCGCCGGCCTGGATGATGGCATCCAGGGACTCACCGTTGATGGTGCGACTGCTGGTTGGCAGTGTTTCGCCCATCCAGGCCAGAAAGTTGCTCAAGTCCTGTTCGACAGTGGCCGAAGGGGTCGGATTGTTTCGTTGGGTGAAGAGGTCAGCCATGTTAATGGCCGAAGCGGTTTCGTTGACCCAGCTCACGAATCGCCGGGTGGTTTCGATGTCCTGCTCTTGCACACCCTTGTTGTTGATCGTCGACGCCGTGATCGTTAAATTCCCGGCAGCCGTAACGTTGCTGCTGATGTTGTTCACTTCGCCGGCGTTAATCGTCAGGTTCGCGCCGCTGTTGATCGAGGCGGCTTCAGAATGAAGCGTGACCTTCAGGCGATCGGTTTCTGCAATTTCCCAAAGAGCGTTGATGCGGCCACCGCCACGGTCATCACACCCATACGAGATCAGTGCGCATGACAATTGAGTGATGGTCGCGACACTTTTCTCATGCTCGGTGTACTGCAACACATCCATGACGTTGTTAACCGTCGTGGCCGCGATCGTCAGGTCGCCGGTACTCTCAATCCCTCCAGACCTGTTATCCAGCAGATCAGCCTTGGTCTTGTTTTTGTCCCTGGCGATGAGCGTACTGCCCAGGCTGTAGACCTGCCCGTAGCGGTTAGTGAAGCTGGGGCTCAGGAGCTGCATGTCTGCGCCACTGAAGATCAAGCCGCGGTCGTTGAGCAACGCGCCTGTGGTCAACGTCAGGTTCTTGCCGGCGCCCACGGTGCCGGTGTTGTTTACGCTGCCGGCCGTCAGGGTCAGGTCGGCAGCCGAGGTCAGGCGACCGGCGTTGCTGAGCTGTCCACCCACGGAAATGGTTGTGTTGCCGCCACCGGCGAGGCTCGATGCTGCATTGAGGTTCAGTTGTGCAGCGCTGAGGCCAAACGTTCCCAGGCTGCTGACCCGGCCATTGCCCGAGTACGTGCCACCGAGCGTCAGGCTCAGGCTGTCGTCACTCGCGATCAAGCCATCGTTATTCCAGTTACCGCCGCTACCGGTCAGTGTGCTGACCGCCAGCAACTGACCGCTGGCCGTCTGGTTGAGGCTGTTGATATTGACGGTCAGGCGATCAGCCTGGATCACGCTGCTGTTGGTCCAGCTGGCGGCGGCCAGAGTCAGGCCACCACGGGTGACGAAGTTGCCGCCAGCGCTGCCCAGTTGACCGGTGGCGATGTCGAAAAGGCCGGTGCCGACGTGCAGCACGTTGCCGCCGGCGTTCAGCAAACCACCGGTGCCGAGGCTCAGGTCGTTGTTGGCGGATTCCACGCGGCCGTTGCGGTTGTCGAACAGGCCCCCGATGGCGAACGCGGTTTTACCATTGGCGCCGAGTGCGCGAAGCTGACCGGTCTGGTTGTCGAGGCTGGCGGCGGTGATGGTCAGCGTGCTTTCACTTTCGATGATGCCCAGGCGGTTGTTCAATGCGCCGCGCAGGCTAAGGTCGATCTGTTGCCCGCCGATCTGCCCGTCGTTGTCGCCGCTGTTGTCGAAGTTATTGCCGGTGACGCTGACCCGGCCCTTGGCGTAGAGACCGCCATTGCGGTTGTCGAAGTTGCCGTTGGTACCGGTGTCGACGATGGCATCACCGGTTTGCGCGGTGATACGCCCGCCGTAGTTGTCGAGGCCGGCCAATGCCTTGAGGTTCAGGCTCTGGGCCTGAATGATCCCGCCCTGACGGTTGTTGTTCAGGTCATAGCCGTTGCGCAGTACACCGGTGATCTGGCTGCTGAAGGCGCCTTGCAGGCTGGAGAGCACACCGCCGCGGCTGTCGAGGCTGGCAGCGGTGATGTCGAGATTGCCGCCCTTGGCGACGATGCGCCCGCTCTGGTTATCGATGGCGTCGCTGGTTTTCACCGTCAAGTCGCCCTGACTTTGCAGGGTGCCCTTGGCGTTATCGAGGCTGGCGGCGTTGAGCGTCAGGCCGGCGTTGCTGCTGAAGATCTGACCGTTGACGCTGTTCTGTACGACGCCACTGGCCGTGAGCGTCAACCCATCATTGGCCGCGACAGTGCCGCCATTGCGGTTATCGAGGCCACCGGTCAACAGGCTCAGCAAACCCTGGCTGGCCAGTTGGCCGCCCTGGTTGTTGATCTGCACCGCGCGCTGAATCACCAGCGGGCCGTCGCTCGCCAGTTTGCCGTTGGTATTGGTCAGGGTGCCGAGCAGATCGAGGGTGATCGCGCCCTTGCCCGCCAAGGTACCGGCGCTATTGTTCAGATCGGTGCCGGTGAAGCTGATGTCCTGCTGGGCATTGATGGTTGCATTGGCGTTGCTGAGGGTTTGGGCCTGAATATCCAGAGCGGCGCCGCTGTCGATCAAACCGCCCTGGGCGTTATTCAGTGTTCCGGCAATGACGAAGGTTTGCGCACTGGCACTGGAAAGAATGCCGTTGTCGCTGTTGTCGAGGCTGGCCGCCGTGACCTTCAACGTGCCGTTACTGACCAGAGCACCGGCGTTGCTGTTACGCACAGCGCCGGTGAGGTCCACCAGCACGTCACCGTCGCGGCTCGACAAGGTGCCTTGATTGCGGTTGTCGAGGCTGCCGCCCAGAAGGCTCAGGCTTTGCCAGCCGGAAATCAGACCATTGAGGTTAGTGGTGGCATCGGCGGTGAGGTCCAGTTGCTGACGGCTGATGAGTTTGCCGTCGCTGTTGTCCAGGTTACGGCCCGTCAGCATGTAACTTTGGCTGCTGGAGAGTTCACCGCCACGGTTGTTCAAGTCCCGCAGGTTGCGGATGCTCAGTTGACCGGTGGTGGTGATCAGGCCATTGGCGTTGTTCAGGTCACCCATGGCGCCGCTGAAGTCGATGGCAATGGCGCTGCCGAGCAACGAGCCGCCGTTCTGGTTGTTCAAACTCGCCGTGTTGATGTTCAGGTTTTGGGTAGCGTTGATCAGTCCTTGATCCTGATTGTCGAGCTGGCCGTTAACCCTGAGTTCGAGGCCGGCGCGACTGGTCAGGGTGCCGCCGTTGTTGTTCAGGCTACCGGCCTGTACATCGACGCTTGCCGCCGCGATCAAGCCTTTGATGTTGGTCAGCGCCTGCTGCACGCGCAGGGTCACGGCCTGATTGCCGAGCAGTTTGCCGTTGCTGTTGTCGAGGCTGTCGGCCGCCAGCGTGAACGCCTGGGCACTGGATATTTCGCCGTTGCGGTTGTTCACCTGGGCGAGGTTTTTCAGCACCAGTGCCGGGGCATTGATCAAACCGTTCTGGTTATTCAGCTCGCCGTGATTCAGGTCCAGGGTCAGCGACGTGCCGCTGGTGAGTTGCCCGCCATCGTGTTGGTCGAGGCTGCTGACACTGACCGTCAGGGTCTTGTTGCTGGCGATCCGGCCTTTGCTGCTGTTATCGACCTGGCCGGCGTTGAGGCTCAGGCTGTCGAGGCTGGTCAGTTTGCCGCCCTGGTTGTTAACCGCCCCCGTGGCGGTGATGCTCAAGGCCTGAGCGGCGTTCACCAGCCCCGCCACGTTATCCAGCGTGGCCATGCGCAGCGTCGCGGTGGCCAGGCTCGAGAGTTCGCCAGTGCGGTTGTTCAGGTGGCCGAGGGTGGCGCTGAGATTACCGGTACTGGTGATCAGACCGTTGCTGTTGAGGACCTGATTGGCCGTGAGATTGAGATTGCCGCTGCTCAACACCCGGCCATTGTTCTGGTTGTCCAAAGTCCCGACGGTGATGTTGGCGGTTTGCGCAGCGCTCAACGTGCCGCCCTGATTGTTCAGGGTCTGACTGGTATTGACCGTCAGGTTGCGGCTGGCCACCACGCTCTTGCCAGTGTTGTTGAGGTTCTGCGCATTCAGGTTCACATCACCGCTGGCATTGCGGCTGGTGTCGGCATTGACCCCGGCTTCGATGATGCCGTTGTTGGTCAGCACACCACCGGCCGTCAGCGCGATGCTGTCCCGGGCGGCGAGGGTTTGCTGGTTGGTCAGGTTGCCCTGGGTTTGCATGTTGACGGCGGTGCCGGCGTAGACCGGGCCGCGCGCATCGAGGCTGGCCGCTTTGACATTGACGGCGCCTGCGGCCGAGGTTTGCGCCAGGCTGAGATGGCCGTTGGCGTCGAGCTGGATATCACCACCGCTGGCGGCCAGGTTGCCGTCGAGTTTCACCCCGACCCCGGCTTCGGTGCCGACCAGTTTGATCGCCCCGGCGTACATGCCGCCCAACGCGGAAGAGTCGATCGCCAGTTGTGGTTTGGCGCTGCCGTCATCGGCACGCGCGGTGGCGTTGAGGCTGTCGGCGTTGACGTCGTTGCGACCGGCGATGATGGTCAGGTTTTTCGCCTGGATCTCGGCGTTGATCTTCGCGCTGCGGGTGATGATTTCGAAGCGGTCGACGTTGTTGGCGTTCAGCCCGGCGCCGTCGATGGTGACGCTGCCCTGATCGACCTGGAAGCGATCGAGACGACCGTTGTCCAGCACCGGTTTGCCGGTGGTCAGGGTTACGCGCGGGGTGTTGATGAAGCCGCAGCCGTTGCAGCTGATGCCGTAGGGGTTGGCGACGATGACCCGCGCCGACTGCCCCGCCACTTCGGTGTAGCCGCGCAACTGGCTGGGACTGCCGCCGACCACTTCGTTGAGGATGGTTTGCGCCGCGATCCCGTTGGTCAGGTTCGGGTTGCCGACAATGATCCCGCCCAGTTGCGTCGCGCCGGTCTGCGCGGCGACGTTGTTGAGGATCACCCCCTGGCTGCCGACGTTGTAATCGTGGAACTGGTTATGCGACAGACCCGTGCCGTTGGGCGTGGCGATCTGGATGATCGGCACGCCATTGCCCGCCTGGCCGAGGCTGGTGCCGGGCGTGGCCACCACGATCCCGTCGGCCTGCGCCCACATCGGCTGCCAGAACATGACGTTGGCCAGCAGGAACGCCAACCCGCGCTTGGGCATGCCCCAGAAGTGCTCGCGGTTTTTGACCGCAGCCGAGGGCTGGCTAGCGAGGAAGGCGTAATGGCGAACGTCCATGTCAGTGTTCTCGAAGAGGCGTATTTAGAGGAAGAAATCCACGCGGAAATAGATCGGCGCTTCGCGCTCGGTCAGCACGTCAGGGCGTTCCAGGGAATGGGCAAAAGTCACGCTGGCGGCCACATGCTGACCCCGGGCGAACAACTCCACGGAATCGCTGGACATCCGCCCGTGCTGATCGCCGTTGTAGCGGTCGCCACGGATCACGCCCTGGTCGTAACCCAGGCTGGTGCCGTACTCGGCGAACACCGGGCGCAGCCATTCCAGGGTCACCGGACGGCTCCAGCGCAGGTCGTTGCGCCAGTAGCCGCCGCTGTCACCGGACAACGACTGGTCCTTGTAACCGCGAATCGACGACTGCCCGCCGAGGCTGGTGCGCTGCGGGCTGAACAGCACGTCTTCACTGCGCTGGCCGGTCATCAGGCTGCTGAAACTGAAGGACTCGCCCCACAGCTTGAACGGCTGCAAGTAACTCGCGGTGGCGGTGTATTTGCGGTAACGGGCGTTCGGCTCGCCGGGGCCCGGATCGCCGTTACCCTGGGCGTCGAACGCGCCGATGCCTTGTTGCATGCCCAGGTCAAGGTTGACGAAGGCACTGCCGACCCGCCGACCATGGTTGATGCCGAACTGCGCTTCGCTGATGCGGTTGCTGCTCAGCTTGAGCTTGCTGTCTTCGATGAAGTTGTTGGTGCGCAGGTACGAGAGACCGGTGCTGAGGGAGGTCTTGCTCAGGGCGTCGCGATGGATCACCCGCTCGGCGCGCAACTGATGGTTTTCGCTGTCGCCGGTCTGCTTGAAATTGAAACCGTTGGCCTGGGCTTGCGAGCGGTATTCGCTCTGGCTGTAGGTGTAACTGAAGTTCCACCAGCCCCACGGCACGCTGTAATTGAGCATCGCGTTGTTGGAGGTGTGCTGGTGATCGCTCATCGCATCGTGACCGCCGCGCAGCATCAACTGATCGGCCAGGCCCAGCGGGCTGTCCCAATCGAACGTCGTGCCCCACTGCTGCTCGCCGGTGCTGCGCTGGCCGTCGTTACTGCGCGACAACCCGACACGCCACGGCTTCTGCGGGGTGTTCTTGACCAGCACCTCGCTGCCACCGACGTTCTTGCCCGGGGACAACTCCATCTGCGCCTGATTCGACGGCAAGCGGTTGAGCTGATCCACCATCTGCTCGATTTCCCGCAGATTGACCAGCTCCCCGCTCTTGCCGGGAAAAGCCATGGCCAGTTCACGGTCCGACAGCTGGCTGCCCTCCGCGCCCTTCAACCCTTCGAGCCGGCCCTCGACCACCAGTACCTTCAAATGCCCGGCGGACAAATCCTGCTGCGGCAAGTAGGCCCGGCTGGTGACCAGGCCCTTCTCGATGTACAGATCGGTGATGACTTTCAGCAACTCGTTGAGCTGCGTAACGCCCAGGCACTGGTCGATATAAGGCTTGAGCAGGCGATTTTTCTCGCCGTCCGACAGACTGTCGGCGCCTTTGAGTTCGATGTCCTGGATGGGGAAACACCGGGCGTCGGCCGGGGCCGTCGGAGGCGCGGGTTTGGCTGCCTTGCCGGGTAATTCCTTGAGCTCCTCGAGACGCCGACGCTGCTCGTCGAGCAAGCGATCCTGACGTTCGCGGATCAGATCGGTTTCACCGGGGGTGGGGGCGGCGTGAGCAAGATTCAGCGGAGAAAGGCACAGCAAAGCCAGGCACAACCTCGCCACGAGGGCGGGTGGGTACATGTTCGATCCCTCGAATGGAGACTGATAGCACAATAGTGGCGCGATATTAGATGGCCACTATTTTGACGTCAATGAACGGATTCATTCGAGGAGGTTAAGGGATGACTTGTAATGGCTAAATCGGGCGCTTCCGACGAGAGCGCAGGACGTTTCCTGATGTGGTGTAGAAAAATGCTCACAACACCAAGGCGCTGTAGTCCGCAGAGAAAAAGCGGAGTGCCAAACGGCAAGGTCTTTTTTACGTAATGAACAACCCGGGCTCTGTCCGGGTACGGGGCATGGAACAAAATTAAAGAGCTATATTTTTTGTGGCTACACTCATGGCTGGTAGCTATTGGCTACCAACGTGATGGGTCTCAACAGGAATTACAAATAGAAGGGAATCTGATGAACAAGTTAAAAGCCCCCCCGTTTGCCTGCGCTGCATTGTTGTTTTTCGGCGCTCATTCAATGGCTCAGGCTGCCGACATTCTGGATCAGGGATGGAGTGACACCACCCAGTCCAATTGGCTTGAACTTTCACAAGGATCGAGAATTCTCCCTCTCTCCTGGGCGCTTGCATTGGAAGAGCCTGGTTCAGAGGAGAAGTTCATGAGTGACAAAACGATCTCCGCCTACGGTTACACGCCTTATCGTCCGTCTTATAACGGTAAGCGCTTTACGTTGCCGATGGGTTTCGTTTTGGATGACAGTCACGACAGCAAGTTGTCTTTCACGAAACTCCGCTGGTTTTTTGGACAAGGATCGAGAGAGCCGTGGGTGGGGATGAACTGTTCTGCTTGTCACACGGCTCAGATCAAATTTGAAGAGCAGAATCTTGTGATCAACGGCGGGCCAACGAACGCCGACTTTCAAAATTTCTTTAAATATTTTAGAGAGGCCTTGAGCAAAACGGCTTCCGACCCTGAAAAATTTGAACGCTTTGCAAAGAGCGTCCTGGGTGATGATCTGTCGAAAGGGAATCGCCAACGGTTGAAAAAATCCCTGGATAGCTTGAATGCGTTTTATGCCCAAAACGAGACACTGAATGCCACAGATCTGCAATATGGCCCAGGTCGCCTTGATGCCGTGGGCCACATTCTCAACAAAATCAGTCAAGTCACCCAAGCGAAACCGCCTACCCCTAACCCCTCTGATGCGCCGGTGAGTTATCCATTTCTCTGGAATACGCCTCAACACAACGTTCTCCAATGGAACGGAATGGTCAGTAAAGCAAAACTCTTCTCGTTCACGGGCGAAGGCCTCGATGTCGGAGGTCTGGGGCGTAATGCAGGAGAGGCCATCGGTGTGTTCGCCGACATTCGCCCGGTTAAAGAATCCGCGGCCAAGGCAGGGTTTGTCTCCAGTGTGAACGTGAAAAATCTGGATGTTCTAGAACGTTCTCTTTATACCCTGAAGCCTCCGCGGTGGCCTGGGCAGTTGCCAAAAGACCTCACGCCTGGCGCCAAATTATTTACGGAAAATTGTGCCGGCTGCCATGCCCCCCTTGATAGAAACAATCTCGCCACGCCCATCAAAGCGGTCATGATTCCAATCTCTGCGAATGACAATTTCAATGCCCAGAGCCCAAAAGACTCGACCATTGGCACGGATCCCTGGATGGCGTGCAATGCCTATCAATTTAAAGCGGATTCTGGAGTGTTGGCGGGTTATTCCAAAGTCGATAAATCAGGACCCATCAAGTCAAATGACCTTCTCTACAACATGCTGGGTGTGACCGTCCTGGAGACATTACTGGGTAAAGGGCGCGATGTCGCCGAACTGGCTTTCGATGGATTGCTTGGAATAGATACCAAACCTCAAAAAGTCCCTGGCTTCAAGGAGCGTGCCTTGTTCAGTCGTTTGGATGAGAAAGCACTACGGCTATACAACTGCTACCGTGCCAGCTCAACCGTTCCTCTTCTTGCCTATAAAGCAAGACCTCTCACCGGCATCTGGGCCACAGCTCCCTATTTGCATAACGGCTCTGTACCGAGCCTGAATGACCTTCTGCTGCCACCCCATCAGCGCCCGTCGAGTTTTTACACAGGGACCAATGAGTTCGATAACAAAAGGGTTGGATTCAAGACCGAGAAATCGGACAAGAACTGGTTTCTTTTCGACACCAAGCTTGATGGCAATAGCAACGCCGGGCATGACTATGGCGTGGGCAGCCTCAGTGATGTCCAAAGGTCACAACTTCTCGACTACTTGAAGTCACTTTGAACGGCGTCGCAGACGCTCTCACTTGAGGTATGGAGTGGTAATTGCTGGTAGGGGCGACCGAAAGTATTGGTCGCCCCGCCGGAGGCCTGTACAGATTTAATGTTTGCTTCAGGTATCAGAAGTTAGCCGGGGTGTTGGCGCTGATGATTTCAGCCTCGTCTGCCCCAATATTCCTAAACCGATGCGGCAGCGTCGTCGGGAAGTAATACCCATCCCCGGCATTCAACACACTAATCTGCCCATCCACCGTCAACTCAACCGTGCCGCGAGTTACGAGCCCACACTCCTCCCCCTCAGCATGCACAATCGGCTCTTCCCCCGAACTCGCCCCAGGCGCGTATTGCTCGCGCAACAGCCGCATCTGCCGACTCGGCACCGAAGCGCCGATCAGTAACAACCGCAGCCCATGACGCCCGAGGTCCGGCTGTTCATTGGCGCGAAACACGTACTGATGCTCGCGCGGCGGTTGGTCGAAGGTGAAGAAGTCCGCCAAAGACATGGGGATGCCTTCGAGCAGTTTTTTGAGGGAGCTGACGGAGGGACTGACGCGATTCTGTTCGATCAGGGAGATGGTGGCATTGGTGACGCCGCTACGCCGGGCCAGCTCGCGCTGGGACAGTTTGTAGCTTTCGCGTACTAATTTGAGTCGTGAGCCCGTGTCCATGACAGCCTTATGTGAGAACTACTTAAGGGGTAATGGGGGGTGGGTGGCGAGCGACTGGTGGCCGCGGATTACGCCGTTTCCCGTCCCGGAACCGTGGAAGGCGGGTATTAAATCACGTTTGTGGGTGTTGCTCAGCAGGTTCGATAAACGGCTGGCAAAAAAGCTGTCGGCTTCTGATGTCAGTCAGTTCTGGTGTCGAAACTGTGGCGAGGGGGCTTGCCCCCTCGGCCACGAAGGTTTGTCCCGCATGGATTGCATCAATGGCAAAAAGCGGGGCCGCTTCGCGCCCCAGCGGGAGCAAGCTCCCTCGCCACAGGGGTGATGCGTAGCCTTGGCCGGCGGAGACCGCCGGCAGGTTCAACCTAGATGCCGAAGCGGTCTCGCAAGGCGTAATACGCCGCGCCCATGGCGGTGAGTGGGGCCTGGAAGGTGCGGCCGCCGAGCATCGGCATGTGTGGCAGGGAGGCGAAGGCGTCGAAGCGTTCGGCGTCGCCGCGGATCATTTCCGAGATCAGTTTGCCGGCCAGGTGCGAGCAAGTGACACCGTGGCCGCTGTAGCCTTGCATGTAATAGGCGTTTTTCTCGATGCGGCCGAATTGCGGCATGCGCGACATGGTCAGCAGGAAGTTGCCGGTCCAGCGGTAGTCGATCTTCACGTCCTTGAGTTGCGGGAAGGTCTTGAGGATTTTCGGGCGGATCAGTTGTTCGATGTCGTCCGGCTCGCGGGCGCCGTAGACCACGCCGCCGCCGTACAGCAGGCGGTTGTCGGCGGTGAGGCGGTAGTAGTCGAGCAGGTAATTGCAGTCTTCGACGCAGTAGTTATTGGTGATCAGGCTGCGGGCGACCGTCTCCGACAACGGCTCGGTGACGACGATTTGCGAACCGCAAGGCATGCTTTTGCGGGTCACGCGGTTGTCGAGGTCTTGCGGCAGGTAGGCGTTGCCGGCGATCAGCAGGTACTTGGCCCTCACCACGCCTTTGGCGGTTCGCACGGTGATCGGCTCGCCGTAGGAGATGTCCACGGCGGCGGATTGTTCGTAGATTTTGCCGCCCAGGCGAATGATCGCGGCGGCTTCGCCGAGGGCCAGGTTCAGCGGGTGGATGTGGCCGCCCTGCATGTCCAGCAGTCCGCCGACGTAGTTGTCGCAACCGACTTCACGCTGGATGTCCGAGGCGTCGAGCATTTTCAGGTTGTTGTTGCCGTAGCGCTCCCAGTTGCGCTTCTGCTCGGCCAGGCCGTTGAGCTGCTTCTTATTGAGCGCCGCGAAGATACCGCCAGGGCGGTAGTCGCATTTTATGTCGTACTCCTTGATGCGCGAACGGATGATGTCGGCGCCTTCGAAGATCATGCTGCCGAGCACTTCGGCGGTCTTGTCGCCGTAGCGCTCTTCGATCACATCGACGTCGCGGCTGTAGGAGTTGACCAGTTGGCCGCCGTTGCGACCGCTGGCGCCGAAGCCGACTTTGGCGGCTTCCAGTACCGTTACGCTGTAGCCCGCTTCGCTGAGGAACAGCGCCGAGGACAGCCCGGTGTAGCCGGCACCGATCACGCAGACGTCGCATTCCACCAGCTCTTCAAGCACCGGGTAATCGCCAGTCTGGTTGCGGGTCGCGGCGTAGTAGCTGTTTACATGATTTTGTGTAGAGCTGTGTTTCATACATTTCTCCGAGGGCCGCCGACATGCGCCGGCGACCGCCGCTGTAAAGGTGTCAGAGCTTGATCCAGGTCGCTTTGAGTTCGGTGTACTTGTCGAACGCGTGCAGCGATTTGTCCCGACCGTTACCCGACTGCTTGAACCCGCCGAACGGCGCGGTCATGTCGCCGCCGTCGTACTGGTTGACCCAGACGCTGCCCGCGCGCAAGCCGCGAGCAAAGGTGTGGGCCTTGCTGAGATTGCTGGTCCACACACCAGCGGCGAGGCCGAAGATGCTGTCGTTGGCGATCTGCAGCGCTTCTTCAGCGGTGTCAAAGGTGATCAGCGACAGCACCGGGCCGAAGATTTCTTCACGGGCGATGGTCATGGCGTTGGTCACGCCGTCGAAAATCGCTGGCTCCACGTACAGGCCTCCGGTGCCTTCAAGGGTGCGATTGCCGCCAGCAATCAGTTGCGCGCCCTGGTCTTTGCCGACCTGGATGTAGCGCAGCACATTGTCCAATTGGCGCTGATCGACGACGGCGCCGACGGTGGTTTCAGGGTCGAGCGCATGCCCCGGCTTCCAGACTTGCAGCGCTTCCACCAGCAACGGAATGAACTGCTCGCGGATCGAGCGCTCCACCAGCAGGCGCGAGCCGGCGGTGCAGACTTCGCCCTGGTTGAAGGCAATCGCACTGGCCGCTGCCCGAGCCGCTGCGCGCAAGTCCGGCGCGTCGGCGAACACCACGTTCGGGCTCTTGCCGCCCGCCTCCAGCCAGACGCGTTTCATGTTGCTTTGCCCGGCGTAGATCATCAGTTGCTTGGCAATCGCGGTGGAGCCAGTGAAGGCCAGCACGTCGACGTCCATGTGCAACGCCAACGCCTTGCCGACGGTGTGACCGAAGCCCGGCAACACGTTGAACACGCCTTTGGGGATGCCGGCGTCGAGGGCCAGTTGCGCGATGCGGATCGCCGTCAGTGGTGACTTTTCCGAAGGCTTGAGGATGAACGAGTTGCCTGCCGCCAGGGCCGGGGCGAACTTCCAGCTGGCCATGATCAGCGGGAAGTTCCACGGCACGATGGCGGCGACCACGCCTGCTGGCTCACGAGTGACGAGGCCCAATTGGTCGTGCGGGGTGGCGGCGACTTCGTCGTAGATTTTGTCGATGGCTTCGGCGCTCCAGCGGATCGCGTTGGCGGCCGCTGGAATGTCGATGGCCATGGAATCGCTGATCGGTTTACCCATGTCGAGGGTTTCCAGCAGCGCCAGTTCTTCCTGGTTGGCCAGGATCAAGTCCGCGAAGCGAATCAAGATGCGCTTGCGTTCTGCCGGTGCCAACCGCGCCCAGATGCCGGATTCAAATGCACGGCGCGCGACGGCAACTGCCGCATTGGCGTCGGCTTCGTCGGTGCTGGCGATGTTCGCCAGAAAGCGGCCGTCGACCGGGCTGATGCATTCGAAGGTGTCGCCGCTGAGTGCCGGGCGGTATTGGCCGTCGATGAATGCGCGGCCTTCTAGTGTCAAGGACTGGAAGCGTTGCTCCCAGTCACTGCGAGTGTTTGTCATGGTTGTGACTCTACGCAGAGGAATAAGTGATCGTGTTAACCGATGGGCAAGCGATGAGTAACCTGTGGCGAGGGAGCTTGCTCCCGCTGGACTGCGCAGCAGTCCCCTTCTTTTCAGGTAGAAGGAGGGGTCGCTTCGCGACCCAGCGGGAGCAAGCTCCCTCGCCACAGGTTTAGTGTCAGCCCCCGGTAAACCGTGTGCAGGTACCAGTTGTACTAAAGGTCTGAAATTGAGTTATAGAACA
>NZ_JBGLZF010000078.1:0-14385 GCF_047304405.1 Pseudomonas sp. Pseusp11 | reverse complement strand
CTGAAATACAAAACGCCCGATGCGGTGCATCGGGCGTTGGGGTGAAACAGGTGTAAACCTATTTCAGGACTAGACACAGAAGCAAAAGCAAAAAGATCGCAGCCTTCGGCAGCTCCTACATTGGGACGACGTACACCCTGTAGGAGCTGCCGAAGGCTGCGATCTTTTGATCTTTAACCTACTGACGGACCAGCCGATGGTTCGGCAGTTGCACCTCTTCGGTGCTGCGATACGGGTTGATGTCCAGCCCACCTCGACGCACATACCGCGCGTACACCGTCAATTTCTCCGGCTTCAGCAACCGCTGCAGGTCGAGGAAAATCCGCTCCACGCACTGCTCATGGAAGTCCGAGTGCTGGCGGAAGCTCACGATGTATTCCAGCAAACTCGCGTGATCCAGCGCCGCGCCACGATACTCCACCACCACGCTGCCCCAGTCCGGCTGACTGGTGACCGGGCAGTTGGATTTGAGCAAATGGCTGTGCACGCACTCTTCAACGATGCGCGACTCATCGCAACGCAGCAGTTCCGGACGCGGGTGCTCATAGTTGCTGACACTGATGTCCAGGTCATCGATGCACACGCCCGGCAACGCCACGACGCCTTCCGCCTCTACCTCTTTCAGGCTGCGAACCCGCACGCCCACCGGTTTGCCGGCAGCGGCCGAGAGGTCTTTCACCAGCGTCGCTTCAAGGCTGGCGGTGTCGGCAAATGGCGTCTGGTTCAGCGAGTTGAGGTACAGCTTGAACGACTTCGACTCGATGATGTTCGGCGAATCCGCCGGAATGCTGAATTCGCCAATCGCCACCACGGGCTTGCCGGACGGCAACAGCCACGACAGCTCGAAGCAGTTCCAGAAATCCACGCCCTTGTACGGCAGGGTTTGCGCGGTCAGGCCCAGCTCGGCCCATTTCGCGGTGCGCGGGATCGGGAACAGCAAGGACGGCGTGTAGGTGGCGATGTATTCGCTGGATTTGCCCAGCGGCGAATGTTCGGCTGCGGGATGCATGGCGGAAACCTGACTGAAGAATCAGCGGATTCTACCAGCCTTTGCTCCCGCCTTTGAGTGCTTACTGACTGACTGTCAGTTTGCCGACCATGCCGGCCTGGTAATGGCCGGGGATGTTGCAGGCAAATTCCAGGTTAGTGGCCTTGGTGAAGGTCCAGGTCAGCTCGGCGGTTTTACCCGGTTCCACCAACACACTGTTGGGGTCGTCATGCTTCATGCCGTGATCCATGGCGCCATGATCCATTCCGGCCATGGAACCGTGGTCCATGGCCTTCATGCCTGTAGGCATCAGCATGCCGCTTTGCTGCATCTTGAGCATTTCCTGCTGATGCCTGGCATGCATCTGTGCATCGCCGAGGTTGAATTCATGCAGCAACTGTCCTTTATTCACCAGTACGAGACGCACGGTTTCCCCGGCCTTGATATCGATAGTCTTGGGGCTGAAGGTCATATCGCCCATTACCACTTCAACGCTGCGGGTGGCCTGGGCGGCCGAGGCTGGTTGACCGAAATCGTAGGTCTGCGCCGGTGAGGCTTCCAGCCCTAAACTCAAAGTCAGCAAACAAGCGGCCAGTACCAGACGCTTTTGCAAAAACATAGTCGCACTCCAATAAGATGAGGTTCAGCTTGTGGGAAACTCTACTCCGCCGGCTCTGCCAGCTACCTGACAGGCAGATTACAACTTTGTCAGATTGGCCAGCTTCCTCGCCGCCCACGGTATAACGCACCTGTTCAAACTGCCCGAGTCGCCCATGAAACTGCTGATCGTCGAAGACCAACCGAAAACCGGCCACTACCTGCGCCAGGGCCTGACCGAGGCCGGGTTCAATACCGAACTGGTGGCAGACGGCACCACCGGCCAGCAGCTGGCCTTGAGTGGCGATTACGCTTTGTTGATTCTCGATGTGATGCTGCCTGGACGCGATGGCTGGCAGATTCTGCAAGCGGTGCGCGGTGCAGGCCTGGACACGCCGGTACTGTTTCTGACCGCGCGGGACGCGGTGGAGGATAGAGTCCACGGCCTGGAACTGGGCGCCGACGACTACCTGGTCAAACCTTTCGCCTTCTCCGAACTGCTGGCCCGGGTTCGCAGCCTGCTGCGTCGCGGCAGCGCCACGCCCCAGGAAACCAGCCTGCAACTGGCCGATTTGCGCCTGGACCTGATCCGTCGCCGGGTCGAGCGTAACGGTCAGCGCATCGACCTGACCGCCAAGGAATTCGCCCTGCTGGAAATGCTCCTGCGGCGCCAGGGCGAAGTTCTGCCCAAGTCGCTGATCGCGTCCCAGGTGTGGGACATGAATTTCGACAGCGACACCAACGTCATCGAAGTGGCGATCCGCCGGTTGCGCCTGAAGATCGACGACGATTTCCCGAACAAGTTGATCCACACCGTGCGCGGCATGGGTTACGTCCTTGAAGAGCGCCCCGCCTGATGCGCCGGCTTTCATTAAGCAACCGCCTGGCACTGCTGTTTGCCGCCTGCACTGCGGTGGTGTCGTTGTTCGCCGGGGTGTTGTTCAGCCGCGCCAGCGAGGCGCACTTTGTCGAGTTGGACCAGCAGCTGCTGGATGACAAACTGATTGGTTTACGTCGGGCGCTGGATGACATTCAGGCCGGCGACGCCGAGGCCAGGCTGGCCGATGAATTGAGCCGACAGGCCGATCTTTCGCTGCGCATCATTAGCAGTGACGGCCAACGCATGTACGACAGCTCGCCCAGCGTGCCCAAAGAATTACCGCGCAAGCATGGCCTGTCGACAGTGAGCGATGACGGCACCGATTACCGCGTCCTGAATGCGCCGCTGTTCCTCGACAAACCCGACTCACCGCAACTGACCTTGTTGCTGGACATCACCCATCACCAACACTTTCTGCAGCGCATGCAGCACCTGATCTGGCTGACGGTCGGCCTCTCGGCCCTGGCCACCGCCCTGCTCGGTGCCTGGGCGGCGCGCAGTGGTTTGCGTCCGTTGCTGCGCATGAGTGCGGTCGCCAGCGGCGTGTCGGCGCAATCGCTCAACGCCCGCCTGCCGGAAGCAGGCATGCCGCCGGAACTCGCGGAAATGGCCCACAGCTTCAACGCCATGCTCGGACGCCTCGATGACTCTTTTCAGCGGCTCTCGGCCTTTTCCGCCGACATCGCCCATGAACTGCGCACACCGCTGTCGAACCTGCTGACCCACACCCAAGTCACCCTCACCCGCCCTCGCCCCCTTGAGGATTACCGCGAGGCGCTGCACAGCAACCTCGAAGAACTGCAATGGATGGCGCAACTGGTCAACGACATGTTGTACCTGGCCAAGGCTGACCACGGCTTGCTGATGCCCAAGCGCGAACCGCTGGACCTGGCGGAAGAAGCGGATGTGCTGCTGGAGTTTTTCGCGCCGCTGGCCGAGGACGCCCGGGTGAAGCTGAGTCGTGACGGCCGCGCGAGCCTGCAGGGCGATCGCAGCATGCTGCGCAGGGCATTGTCCAACTTGCTGGACAATGCGTTGCGGTTTACCCCGGCCGGTGGTGAGGTGCGGGTAAAGATTGTCGAGCAACCGGCAGGCTTGAGCCTGACTGTTGAAAACAGTGGGGACGGGATTTCAGAAGACTTGTTGCCGCGGTTGTTTGACCGTTTCTACCGGGCAGACCCCGCGCGCCGTGAAGGCAGCAGTGAGCATGCGGGATTGGGGCTGGCGATCACCCAGTCGATCATCCGCGCCCATGGCGGGCAGATTCGTTGCGAATCGGCTCAGGGGTGGACGCGGTTTGTGATTGAGTTGCCAAGAAAGGACTGAGGCCAGCAGGACTGGCCCCCTCGCGGTCTAACGGACTACGAATACCGCAACGCGGTAGCCGGCTCGACTTTCGCCGCCCGCCACGCCGGATATACCGTCGCCAGAAAGCTCATGATGAAACCGGCGGAGCAGATCAACAGCACATCCGCGCCCTGCAATTCGGACGGCAAGTTGCTGACGAAGTACACATCGGAACTGAAGATGTGCTGTCCGCTGACCCGCTCCATCCAGCCCACCAGTTCACTGACGTTCAACGCCGCGATCACGCCCAGCACGCCACCGATCAAGGTGCCGACAATCCCGATCACCGTGCCCTGCACCATAAAGATCGCCATGATCTGCCGAGGTGTGGCGCCGATGGTGCGCAGGATGGCGATGTCCGCGCCCTTGTCGTTCACCACCATGATCAGCGTGGCAATGATGTTGAACGCTGCCACCGCGACGATCATCAGCAACAGCAGGCCGATCATGGTTTTTTCCATCTTCATCGCGCTGAACAGACTGCCCTGGGTGTGGGTCCAGTCGTCAGCCTTGTAGGCGGCGCCCAGACCGGTCGCGATGTCGCTCGATACTTGCGGCGCGGCGTACAGATCCTTCACCGCCAGGCGCACGCTCTGTACCTGATTCGGCTGCCAGTGCTGCATTTGCGCGGCATCGGCCATGTGGATCAGCGCCATCGAACCGTCCAGTTCGGCACCGACCTTGAACACGCCCACCACGTTCAGCCGCTGCATGCGCGGGGTAATGCCACCCGGTGCATTGCTGACTTCCGGCACGATCAGGGTGATCTTGTCGCCGACGTTCAAGCGAAAGCGCCGCGCGGTGATCTCGCCGATCACCACGCCGAACTCGCCCGGCTTCAAGGCGTCGAGACGCCCCTGAACAATGTGCTTGGCAACGATCGAGACCTTGCTTTCCAGCGCCGGATCGACCCCGCTGACCTGGATCGGCTGCATGGTGCCCTTGTAGGACAGCATGCCTTCCATCTCGGTGAATGGCACGGCGGCGGTGACTTCAGGATTCTTCATCGCCGCGGCGGCCACCGGCTGCCAATCGTCGATAGGGTTCACGCCGACGATGGTCGCGTGGGGCACCATGCCGAGGATGCGCGAGCTCATTTCGCGCTGGAAGCCGTTCATCACCGACAGCACCACGATCATCGCCAGCACGCCCAGGGCGAGGCCGATCATCGAGGTCATCGAGATGAAGGAAACAAAGCGATTGCGGCGCTTGGCGCGGGTATAGCGCGTGCCGATAAAGATCGATAACGGTCTGAACATTCGCTGGGGCACCGTATAAAAATAAAAGACCCGACGCACTGTTCAGTGCGCCGGGTTTCAGCCAATCAGATGGGGGTCAGGCAACCTTCCTGCAAATGCAGGACGCGATCCATCTGGCGAGCCAGGTTCATGTCGTGGGTCACCACCAGGAACGCCGTGCGCATCGAGGTGCTGAGTTCCAGCATCAAATCCTGAATGCCCTGGGCGGTGTGGGAGTCGAGGTTGCCGGTCGGTTCGTCGAGCATCACCAGGCCTGGCTTGTTCACCAAGGCGCGGGCGATGGCCACACGCTGGCGTTCGCCACCGGACAATTCCGCCGGCTTGTGCTCCAGACGATGCCCCAGCCCTACCCGCTCCAGCAACGCCGTCGCGCGCTGACGTGCCTCTGGGATCGCGGTTTTGCCGATCAGCAGCGGCATGCAGACGTTTTCCAGCGCGGTGAACTCAGGCAGCAAATGGTGGAACTGGTAAACAAAACCCAGCGACCGGTTGCGCAACAGGCCACGGGCCTTTTCGTTCAATGCCGAGAGTTCTTCACCGGCCAGCCAGACGCTGCCCTTGGTCGGCGTATCGAGGCCGCCCAGCAGGTTGAGCAAAGTACTTTTGCCCGAACCCGATGTACCGACGATCGCCACGCGCTCACCCGGATGCAGTTCCAGCTGCAGACCGGCCAGAACCTCTACCGATTCCGGGCCTTCCACGTAGGATTTGCCCAGGTTGCGGCAGCTCAAGATTGCTTTATCACTCATGCCCGACTCACTCATAACGTAGCGCCTCCGCAGGCTGGGTGCGCGCAGCACGCCAGGCTGGATACAGGGTGGCGAGGAAACTCAGGACCAACGCGGCGGCGCAGACCATCAACACGTCCTGGCTCTGCACTTGCGACGGCAGGTAATCGATGAAATACACGTCGGCGTTCAAGAACTTGTGGCCGATCAGCCCTTCGAGGGCCGAGATCGCCGCGCTGACGTTCAGTGCGGCGAAGATCCCGACCACGGCACCGATCAGCGTACCGACCACACCAATGACCGTGCCCTGGACCATGAACGTCGCCATGATCGAGCCCGGCGTGGCGCCCAGGGTGCGCAGAATCGCGATATCGCCCTTCTTGTCGTTCACCACCATCACCAGCGTGGAAATGATGTTGAACGCAGCAACGGCGACGATCAGCAGCAACAGCAGGCCGATCATGGCTTTTTCCATGCGGATCGCCTGATAAAGATTGCCGTGGGTACGGGTCCAGTCGCGGGCGTAGTACTTGTCTTCGCCAAGTTGCTGGGCGATGGTCCACGCGGTGCGCGGCGCCTGGAACAGGTCGTCGAACTTCAGTCGCAAGCCCTGAACCTGATCCGGTTGCCAGCGGTGCAACCTGGCAAGATCCTGCAGATTGGTCAGGCCCAGATAGCCGTCCAGCTCACCGGCGCCGACATGGAAGATGCCGACCACAGTAAAGCGTTTCATGCGCGGGAACATCCCGGCCGGAGTCACGGTGACTTCCGGCGCGACAAACGTCAGCTTGTCGCCAACCGCCGCGCCGAGCTTGGCTGCCGCCTTGTCGCCGATGACGATGCCGAAACTGCCCGGCGCCAGGTCGTCGAGTTTGCCCTGCTGCATGAAGTTATCAATGATCGACACCTGCCGTTCCTGCACAGGGTCGATGGCATTGAGCAGCACTTTGGAGACCTTGCCGTTGTTGGTCAGCAGGCCCTGCATCTGGACGAAGGGCGCAACTGCCGCCACCTGCGGGTTCTGCTTGACCTTGGCGGCCAGGCTTTGCCAGTCGCTGATTGGCTCGCCGGACTCGATGGTCGCGTGGGGCACCATGCCCAGCACACGGGTGCGCATCTCATGATCGAAGCCGTTCATGACCGACAGCACCACGATCATCACGACCACGCCGAGGGCGAGTCCGATCATCGAGGTCAGGGAAATGAATGACACAAAATGATTGCGACGTTTTGCACGGGTATAACGCGTGCCGATAAATACGAAGAGAGGTCTGAACATGTCGGGGCTTGTTCGGAGGGAAAAGGAACGTCCTTGTGGCGGGGGTCGATAACCAGCTTTACACTCAGACCACCGCCGCTACCATGGGTTCGCCATGTCGACATTAGATGAAGAAGATCGCCGCGAATACTACCGTATCGAGGACACGATCGCACTGGAAATTCGGCCCCTGTCTGCTCCCGAAGCAGCAGGCCAGGAAGTGTTGCAGGATGCTTCCCCGCTATTCAACCTGCTCAGCGAACTGCACCTGAGCGAATTCGAGTCGCAACACCTGTTGCGCCAGATCAACGAACGCGACCGGACCATCGCCGCATTCCTGAAATCACAGAACAAACGCATCGATCTGCTGAGCCAGGTGGTCGCCCTGACCGTGCTCGGACAGATCGGCGAACCGCAGCCGGTGATCATCTCCGAAGGTGGCATCGACTTTCAGCATCCGACGCCCATTGCCACCGGCGCGCACCTGTCGGTCAAGCTGGTGCTGATGCCACAAGCCCTCGGCCTGTTGCTGCGGGCCCGCGTCACCCATTGCGACCGCAAGGGTGGCGGCTACGACGTCGGCACCGAGTTCGAATACCTGTCCGATGCCCAGCGACAACTGCTGGCCCGCTACATCTTGCAGCGACAGGCACAAGAACGACGCCTGGCGCGCGAACAAAACGAAACCGGCCATTAATTAAGGAAGAACCGTGACTCTCATCTACGGCCATCGCGGCGCCAAAGGCGAAGCACCGGAAAACACCCTGACCAGCTTTCAGCAATGCCTCAAGCACGGCGTGCGCCGTTGCGAACTGGACCTGCACCTGTCCATGGACGGCGAGTTGATGGTGATCCACGACCCGACCCTCAAACGCACCACCGACCGCCGCGGCAAAGTGGTCGAACACACGGCTGCGGAGCTGGTGACCTACGACGCGCGCAAGGGTGGCCCGGGCTGGATCAAACCCTGCCCGATTCCAACGCTGGAACAATTGTTCGAACAATGCGATTTCGAGCACTGGCAACTGGAAGTCAAAAGTGCTTCACGCACCCGTGCCGCAACCACCGTGCTGGCGATTCGTGAAATGGCCCAGCGTTTCGGCATACGGGACAAGGTCACGATTACCTCGAGTTCACGCGAAGTGTTGAAAGCCGCGCTGGACCTGGTGCCGGACGTGTCTCGCGGACTGGTGGCCGAGTACGCCTGGCTCGACCCGTTGAAGGTCGCGCAAAACTATGGCTGTGAGATGCTGGCGCTGAACTGGACCCTGTGTACGCCGGAACGCCTGCAGAAGGCGCAGCGTCAGGGGCTGCATGTGTCGGTGTGGACAGTCAACGAGCCTGCGCTGATGCGCAGGCTCGCCGACTTCGGCGTTGACAGCCTGATTACAGACTTTCCCGGTTTGGCCACCGCCACGCTCGAGAATTGCTGAAATCGGTCTCCCCGGCCGGCTCAGGCCACCGGCCGGAGCCGCTCAAAAAAGCCGGTTGAGGCCATCGTACGCCGCTACCCGATAGGCTTCAGCCATGGTCGGGTAGTTGAACGTCGTGTTGACGAAGTACTTCAGGGTGTTCTGCTCGCCCGGCTGGTTCATGATCGCCTGACCGATGTGCACGATCTCCGACGCCTGATAACCGAAGCAGTGAACGCCCAGCACTTCCAGCGTCTCGCGGTGGAACAGGATCTTCAGCATGCCTTGCGGCTCGCCGGCGATCTGCGCACGCGCCATGCTCTTGAAGAATGCCTTGCCCACTTCGTACGGCACCTTGGCCTGGGTCAGCTCCTGCTCGTTCTTGCCGATCGAGCTGATCTCCGGAATGGTGTAGATGCCGGTCGGCACGTCGTTGACGAAGCGCCAGCTGTTGTTATCGACGATGCTGCCAGCGGCCGAACGACCCTGGTCGTGGGCGGCACTGGCCAGGCTCGGCCAGCCGATCACGTCGCCGGCGCCATAAATGTTCGGCACGCAGGTGCGGTAGGCCTCGTCGACTTCGATCTGGCCACGGCTGTTGACCTTCACGCCGATGTTTTCCAGACCCAGCTGATCGGTGTTGCCGGTACGGCCGTTGCACCAGAGCAAGGCGTCGGCCTTGATCTTCTTGCCGGACTTGAGGTGCAGGATCACGCCGTTGTCCACGCCTTCGACGCGGTCGTAGTCTTCGTTGTGGCGAACCGTGATGTTGTTGTTGCTGAAGTGGTAGCTCAGGGCCTGGGAAATTTCCGAGTCGAGGAAGCTCAGCAACTGACCACGGTTGTCCACCAGTTCAACCAATACACCCAGACCACTGAAGATCGAGGCGTATTCGCAACCGATCACGCCGGCGCCGTAAACAATAAGTTTACGCGGGGTGTGGCCGAGGCTGAGGATGGTGTCGCTATCGTAGATACGCGGGTGATGGAAATCGATGTCCGCCGGGCGATAAGGACGCGAGCCGGTGGCGATGATGATGTGCTTGGCCACCAGTTTTTCAACTACGCCGTTGGCGCAGACGACTTCGATGGTTTGCTCGTCGGCGAAGCTGCCGGTGCCGAAGAACACGTCGACGCGGTTACGGGCGTAGTAGCCGGTGCGCGAGGCGACTTGTTTGGAGATGACTTTTTCAGCGCTTTTCAACACGTCCGGGAACGAGAACCAGCGCGGCTCACCAATGGCCCGGAACATCGGGTTGGTGTTGAACTGCATGATCTGCCGGACCGAGTGACGCAAGGCCTTGGACGGGATGGTGCCCAGGTGGGTGCAGTTGCCGCCGACCTGGCGACGGCTATCGACCATCGCTACCTTGCGCCCTGCCTTGGCGGCGTTCATTGCCGCGCCTTCTCCCGCCGGGCCGGAACCCAACACCACCACATCGTAGTTGTAGACAGCCATGCGTACTCCTCAGAACAGGCCGCGGCACCCTCGGCGCCTGCGGCTAAATCACGCCGAACGGCGGCGTGAAGGAACAATTTGGGGCCAGTGCAGAACCCGGACACAGTCTATAGAAGCGTCAACGCCGCGCACATTAACCCTTGGTCGCGTCGTAGGCTAGTTTTGCCTGCACTACAAAGCCATCGAAAAATGCTTTTGCTGGCGCAATCACTCGGTTTTCTCACCGGTCAGGCGCTCAAAAGCAGGATTGGTGCGTGTGACAAAACCTGTATCGGCACGAATCACAAAGAATGCAGCAATGTCATGCGTTTGGGCATAGTCCCAACCCCGTTCAGGGCCAAGAATCAGCAACAGCGTCGATAAGCCATCGGCCATCAACGCTGAAGGATGAATCACCGTGACTGACGCCAGAGTGTGTAGGACCGGTGTTCCGGTGCGGGCATCGAAGGTGTGGGAATAGCGCCGGCCACCCTGCTCGAAATAGTTACGGTAGTCACCGGAGGTGGACACGCCGTAGCCGTCGACGGCGATGACACGCTCGGCCACTTGCTGATCATCACGGGGTTCTTCCAGGGCGATGCGCCACGGTGAGCCGTCGAGTTTTTTGCCGACGGCCTTGAGTTCACCGGTGGCTTCAGCGAGGTAGTCGTGGATGCCCAGCGCTTCGAGTCTGGCGGCAATCGTGTCGACCGCGTAACCGGCAGCGATGCTGTTGAAGTCGACTTCGACCGCGGCATCCTTGCACAACTGGTCACCGTCAATGCGCAAGTGGCTGTGGCCGACGCGCTGCCGCACCTCGGCCAACGCTTCGGCACTCGGGACTTTCTCCTCACGCGCCTGCGGGCCAAATCCCCAGAGGTTGAGCAGCGGCTCCACCGTCAGGTCGTAGGAGCCGTCGCTTTGGGATGACAACTGTTCGCCCACACGGATCAATTCAAGGATCGGCGTGGGCATTTTCTGACAGTGGTTGGCGGGCAAATTATTGAAGCGCTCGATGTCCGAGTCGCTGCGATAGGTCGAAAATTGTCGATCCACTTCGGCGAGGATATTTTCCACTTCGGCCTGCACCGCTTTCGGCCCGGGCGTGGAGGCATGTCTTACGTATTGAATGGAATAACGACTGCCCATGGTCGGGCCGTCGAAGCGTTCCAGGCTGTCGCCGTTGCCACAACCGGATAAAACGCCGGCCAGCACCACAAGTCCGCCCCACCGTCCAGTTAACAAATCTTCATCTCCCCTCAAAACCGCGCCCGCCATTATGGGCTTCAGAGCGCATGGGAGCGAGCCTGCTCGCGATAGCGGTGACCGGTTTTACGATTGCTGCGCAATCGAACGGGAGCAAGCTCCCTCGCCACAAAGGCTCGCTCCACAGGTGCAGCGCTTTCAAACAAGATTGACCAGAGTGAGTATCTACAAATGTCTTCCAGCACGAGCAAAGGCAAAGCGATTTTTCGCGTTGTCAGCGGTAACTTTCTCGAAATGTTCGACTTCATGGTCTACGGTTTTTACGCCACGGCCATTGCCAAAACCTTCTTTCCCGCCGATAGCGCGTTTGCTTCCCTGATGCTGTCTCTGGCCACTTTCGGGGCCGGTTTCCTGATGCGTCCGCTGGGGGCGATTTTCCTCGGGGCCTACATCGACCGTCATGGCCGCCGCAAAGGCCTGATCATCACGCTGGCGATGATGGCCGCCGGCACGGTGCTGATTGCCGGTGTGCCGGGTTATGCCACGCTGGGCGTCGCGGCGCCGCTGATCGTATTGTTCGGCCGCCTGTTGCAAGGCTTCTCCGCTGGCGTGGAACTGGGTGGTGTGTCGGTGTACCTCGCCGAAATTTCCACACCGGGTCGCAAAGGCTTCTTCGTCAGTTGGCAGTCCGCCAGCCAGCAAGCCGCGGTGGTATTCGCCGGCCTGCTCGGCGTGGGCTTGAACCATTGGCTGAGCCCCGACCAAATGGGTGATTGGGGCTGGCGCGTGCCGTTCCTGATCGGCTGCATGATCGTGCCGGCGATCTTCGTGATCCGCCGTTCGCTGGAAGAAACCCCGGAATTCCAGGCACGCAAACACCGCCCTACCCTGCGGGACATCGTCCGCTCGATCGGTCAGAACTTTGGCATCGTCCTCGCCGGCATGGCGCTGGTGGTGATGACCACGGTGTCGTTCTACCTGATCACCGCCTACACCCCGACCTTCGGCAAAGCCGAGCTGCATCTGTCGGATCTGGATGCATTGCTGGTGACGGTGTGCATCGGCCTGTCGAACTTCTTCTGGCTGCCGGTGATGGGCGCGCTTTCCGACAAGATCGGACGCAAACCCCTGCTGCTGGGCGCGACGATTCTGGCAATCCTCACGGCTTATCCGGCGCTGTCGTGGCTGGTGGCGAACCCCAGCTTCAGCCATTTGCTGATTGTCGAGTTGTGGCTGTCGTTCCTGTATGGCTCGTACAACGGCGCCATGGTGGTGGCCCTGACCGAGATCATGCCGGTGGAAGTTCGCACCACCGGTTTCTCCCTGGCCTACAGCCTGGCGACCGCAACGTTCGGTGGTTTCACCCCGGCGGCCTGTACGTACCTGATCCATGTGCTGGACAACAAGGCAGCGCCGGGGATCTGGCTCAGTGGCGCGGCGGTGCTGGGGTTGATCGCGACACTGGTGTTGTTCCGTGGCAATCGGCATGCGTTGCGCACGGCGCAAGCGGCGGTCGTCAGCGGCACTCACTAACAGGAACACAGAGAGGCCGTCACACGGCATGCAGCCAAGGCGGCCCCTCTGCGAATCTGGTCTCAAGCCATGTCTTGAATGCCATGAGCGTCGCCGGTGTGAAGGCGGCGGACGCTCGCACCAGATAAATCCCGCCCTGGGCATCCAGATCCCACTCCGGCAGAACGCGCACCAACTGGCCGTTGGCGATCTCCCGGCTCATCAGCCACTCGCCGGCGCCCAGGATACCGACGCCGGCCTTGGCCGCAGCGAGCAACGCTTCGCCGTCGTTCGAGGTCAAGGTTCCCCGCGTGATGACCTTCTCGTGCCGATCGCCCTTCGACAAGCGCCACTCAGGGAACGCCGCCAAGCCGGTAAAGCCCAGGCAGTTGTGATCGGTCAGTTGTTTCGGATTGGTCGGTAAACCATGCTGCTCTATATAGGCAGGTGAAGCGCAGAGGATGCGGCGATGATCGCTGAGCTTCTTCGCCACCAGGCGGTTGTCATTCAATTCGCCGATACGAATTGCCGCATCGAATCCTTCAGCAATGATGTCGACGACACGATCACTGTAATCCACCTCGACGGAAACCTGCGGATGAGCTGCCAGAAATTCCGGCAACATCGGCGCCAGCCACAGGCGCCCCATCGCCGCCGGAAAAGCCAGGCGCAAAACGCCGCGCACCTGCGCGGCGCCCAGTGAGGCTTCCTGTTCGGCCTCGATAATCAACCCGGTGGCAGAACGCAGGCGTTCGACGAGGCGGTTGCCGGCATCGGTCAACCGCACCTGTCGTGTCGTACGCTCCATCAGCCGCACGCCCAAACGCTTTTCCATGGCCGCCAGCCGCTTTGAAATCACTGTCGGATGACGTTGCAGCAGGCGCCCGGCGGCCACGAATGAATGCGCCGAAGCAACCGCAAGCAACGCGGCAATTTCATCGATGTGGCGGCTGTCCAGTGGGTTCACGAAACGCTCTTCTTTCAAGTTCAGGCGATCAAGGTTTGAGGACAATCGCTCCGCGAGATTGGCCACCTTGCAGATCGGCATGGGCCTTGGCCACATCGGCCAATGCATAGCGGCCCCAGATACCGGGCTTGATTATGCCCGCCTCGACCGCGGCCAGTACATCATCGGCCCGTTGCCGGTATTCAGTGATATCCGCGGTGTGCGCACCCAGTGAAGGACGGGTCAGGAACAACGAGCCCTTGGCATTGAGCGTGGCCAGTTCGACCGCCGTCGGCGCCCCGGACGATGCGCCGAAAGACACCATCAACCCACGCGGTCGCAGGCAGTCGAGCGACGCTTCGAACGACACGCGCCCGATGGGATCGTAGACCACATCGGCTTTCTTGCCGTCGGTGATCTTCGCGACATCCGCGGCGAGTGTCTGGGCGTTGAACACCAGCACCGCATCGCAGCCCAGCGCCTTGGCCGTCTCGACACTCTCGGCCCGGGACACAATGCCGATGACAAAAGCCCCCAGGTGTTTGGCCCACCTCGCCATGATTTGCCCGAGACCGCCCGCTACCCCATACAGAACCATGACGGTGCCGGGGCCGACCGGATAAGTCGTCTTGAGCAGGTACTGCGCGGTAATGCCTTTGAACAGCACTGAGGCGGCCTCTTCAGCGGTCAACGCGTCGGGAATCGGCACCAGCCGCTCGGCCGGATACAGTCGTGCACTGGCGTAAGCGCCAACAGGCCCTGTGGCGTACGCCACCCGGTCGCCCACCTTGACGTTGCTCACCCCCGCGCCGATG
>NZ_JBGLZF010000077.1:0-16102 GCF_047304405.1 Pseudomonas sp. Pseusp11 | reverse complement strand
CAAGGAGTTTTCCGTTTCGACTGCGCCGGAAGTGGGGCGAATTATAGACGTCCTGAATCTGCCGTCAACCTCTAATTTCACATTTCTGTCATATCGGTCAAAACAGCCCGAAAACACAAAGGCCGACCTCAAGAGGTCGGCCTTCTGCCCTTCTACTTACAAGCTAGGGAATGCGAATTGCGAAGCTTCATGGCTTGCCCGTTGCGGCCAGCGCTGGGTAATAGCCTTGCGACGGGTATAGAACCGCACGCCATCCGGGCCATAAGCATGCAGATCGCCGAACAGCGAACGCTTCCAGCCGCCAAAGCTGTGATACGCCACTGGCACCGGCAACGGTACGTTGACGCCGACCATACCCACTTCGATCTCATCGCAGAACAACCGCGCCGCTTCCCCATCACGGGTAAAGATGCAGGTGCCATTGCCATACTCGTGATCATTGATCAGTTGCATCGCCTCCTCCAGGCTGTTGACCCGGACGACGCACAGCACCGGCCCGAAGATCTCTTCTTTATAGATGCGCATCTCTGGCGTGACGTTATCGAACAGGCAGCCACCCAGGAAGAAGCCGTCCTCATGACCGGCCACGCTCAGACCACGACCGTCCACCACCAGCTTCGCACCGGAGGCTACGCCGTCTTCAACATAACCGCTGACCTTGTCCCGCGCCTGACCGGTGACCAGAGGCCCCATGTCCAGGCCACAAGTCGTACCGGCGCCGATTTTCAGTGCCTTGATCTGCGGTGTCAGTTTGGCCACCAATGCATCCGCCACCTGGTCACCAACGCACACGGCCACCGAAATCGCCATGCAGCGCTCACCGCACGAACCGTAAGCGGCGCCCATCAACGCGCTGACCGCGTTATCCAGATCCGCATCCGGCATCAATACCGCATGGTTCTTCGCCCCGCCCAGCGCCTGGACGCGTTTGCCGCGCTTGGTGCCTTCGGCGTAGATGTATTCGGCAATCGGCGTCGAACCGACGAAGCTCAACGCTTTGACTTCCGGCGCTTCAATCAGTGCGTCCACTGCGGCCTTGTCGCCATGCACCACACTCAGCACGCCTTTCGGCAGGCCGGCTTCCAGTAACAATTGAGCGATCAGCAGCGTGGAGCTTGGATCGCGCTCGGACGGCTTGAGGATAAAGCAGTTGCCACAGACGATCGCCAACGGATACATCCACAGCGGCACCATGGCCGGGAAGTTGAACGGGGTAATGCCGGCCACTACGCCCAATGGCTGGAAATCCGACCAGGCATCGATGTTCGGCCCGACATTACGGCTGTACTCACCCTTGAGGATTTCTGGTGCCGCGCACGCGAACTCGACGTTCTCGATCCCGCGCTTCAATTCACCGGCAGCATCTTCCAGGGTCTTGCCGTGTTCTTCGCTGATCAGTTGTGCGATGCGGGATTCGTTCTGTTCCAGCAGTTGCTTGAAACGGAACATCACCTGAGCGCGCTTGGCCGCTGGCGTATTGCGCCAGGCCGGGAACGCAGCCTTGGCCGAGTCGATGGCTTTCTGAATGGTTTCGCGGCTGGCCAACGGCAGCTTGTGGATAACCTGGCCGGTGGACGGGTTGAACACATCGGCCGTGCGACCGTCTTCGGTCACCAGTTCGCCATTGATCAAATGCGGGATGAGGCTCATGCGGGGCTCCTGAAATTGTCCACAGGCGTCCTTTGAAAGGACGCCTTTATATAGAAGAGGGAATCAGTCGATCTTGTTCAGCACTTCGCCGACTGCATCGAACAGACGATCAAGGTCCTGCGGCTTGCTGTTGAAGGTTGGGCCGAACTGCAGGGTGTCGCCGCCGAAGCGCACGTAGAACCCGGCTTTCCACAGCGCCATGCCAGCTTCGAACGGACGCACGATGGCATCGCCGTCGCGAGGTGCAATCTGGATCGCACCGGCCAACCCGTAGTTGCGAATGTCGATGACGTTCTTGCTGCCCTTCACACCGTGCAGTGCGTTTTCGAAATGCGGTGCGACTTCGGCCACGCTCTGCACCAGGTTTTCCTTTTGCAGCAGGTCGAGTGCCGCCAGGCCTGCGGCGCAAGCCACCGGGTGCGCGGAATAGGTGTAGCCGTGCGGGAATTCCACCGCGTACTCAGGCGTCGCCTGGTTCATGAAGGTCTGGTAGATCTCGGAGCTGGCAATCACCGCGCCCATCGGGATCGCGCCGTTGGTGACTTGCTTGGCAATACACATCAGGTCCGGAGTGACACCAAAGCTGTCGGCACCGAACATCGAACCGGTACGACCGAAACCGGTGATCACTTCGTCGAACACCAGCAGGATGTTGTGCTGATCGCAGATCTCGCGCAGACGTTTGAGGTAACCCTGCGGCGGAACCAGCACGCCAGCGGAGCCGGCCAATGGCTCGACGAATACCGCTGCGATGTTCGAGGCATCGTGCAGTTCGATCAACTTGAGCAATTCATCCGCCAGCGCGATACCACCCTGCTCCGGCATGCCACGAGTGAAAGCATTGCTCGCCAACAAGGTGTGCGGCAGATGATCGACATCCATCATCGCCTGACCGAACAGTTTGCGGTTGCCGTTCACGCCGCCGAGGCTGGTGCCGGCGATGTTCACGCCGTGATAACCACGAGCGCGGCCGATCATCTTGGTCTTGGTCGCCTGGCCTTTCAGGCGCCAGTAGGCACGCACCATTTTCACCGCGGTATCTGCACATTCGGAACCCGAATCGGTGAAGAACACGTGATTCAGATTGCCCGGGGTCAGGTCGGTGATTTTCTCGGCCAACTGGAACGACAGCGGGTGACCGTACTGGAAGCCCGGCGAGTAATCGAGAGTGCCCAATTGCTTGGCCACCGCCTCCTGGATTTCCTTGCGGGTGTGCCCGGCGCCGCAGGTCCACAGGCCCGAGAGCGAATCGTAGACCTTGCGGCCCTTGTCGTCTGTCAGCCAACTGCCCTCGGCCGCCACGATCAGGCGCGGGTCACGCTGGAAATTGCGGTTCGCGGTGTAGGGCATCCAGTGAGCGTCAAGCTTGAGCTGGCTGGCCAGGGAAGTCGGGGCGTTTTCAGGCACGTTCATGGGCAAAACCTCGCAGAGCAAATAAGCGGCGTGGAGATCAAAAGCGTTCTTGCAGCTAAATTGCCACGGGGATAAAGTCGGTGAAATCCAACTTTTCTAACCTTCAGTCAGTCATCGACTAAACTTTGAGCAAATAAAGCATGAGTACCCGTCGCCCCGATCCGCTGGCGCAAGTCAGTGACTTTGATATCCGCCTGCTGCGGATTTTTCGCAGCGTGGTGGAGTGTGGCGGGTTCTCCGCGGCGGAATCGGTGCTGGGTATCGGTCGCTCGGCCATCAGCCAGCAAATGAGCGATCTGGAGCAACGCCTGGGGCTGCGCCTGTGCCAGCGAGGTCGCGCGGGGTTTTCCCTGACCGAAGAAGGCCGTGAGGTCTACCAATCTGCGTTGCAGCTATTAAGTGCGCTGGAAAGTTTCCGCACCGAGGTCAACGGCCTGCATCAACACTTGCGCGGCGAATTAACCATCGGCCTGACCGACAACCTGGTCACCCTGCCCCACATGCGCATCACCCACGCCCTGGCCCAACTGAAGGAACGCGGCCCCGACGTGCAGATCCAGATCCGCATGATCGCGCCCAATGAAGTCGAACAGGGCGTGCTCGACGGTCGCTTGCATGTTGGCGTGGTGCCGCAAGCCAGCGCGTTGTCGGGGCTGGAGTATCAGCCGCTCTACAGCGAACGCTCGCTGCTGTATTGCGCGGTCGGCCATCCGCTGTTCTATGTCGACGACAAACAACTGGACGATGAGCGCCTCAACAGCCAGGACGCCATCGCCCCGACCTTCCGTTTGCCCGCCGAGATTCAGGCCCATTACCAGGCGCTCAATTGCACCGCCAGTGCGTCGGATCGCGAGGGCATGGCCTTTCTGATCCTGACCGGGCGCTACATTGGTTACCTGCCGGATCACTACGCCAGCCTCTGGGTGCAGCAAGGCCGTTTGCGTGCACTGAAACCCAAGGCACGTTTTTATGACCTGAGCCTGGCATCGGTTACACGCAAGGGCCGTCGCCCGCATCTGGTTCTGGAGAGTTTTTTGGAAAGTCTGGCGGCGACTCGCTGAAAGCTTGTGGGAGCGGTGCCCAAGGTTTTATCGCCATAGGACTTGTCTGAGGCCCGTGGGTGCGTTATCAACGCATCTGGTTGCACCCATCTACCTGTTCGGAAGTGCCTATGACCTTTGAAGTCCCAGCCCACGGCGGCAAACCCGCCAGCCGCATTCGTCAGAAGAACGAAGAGACCATCATCAAAGCCGCCGAAGACGAGTTCGCCCGTCACGGGTTCAAAGGCACCAGCATGAACACCATTGCGCAGAAAGCCGGGTTGCCCAAAGCGAATCTGCATTACTACTTCACCAACAAACTCGGTTTGTACGTGGCAGTGCTGAGTAACATCCTCGAGTTGTGGGACAGCACCTTCAATACCCTGACCGTCGAGGACGATCCGGCAGAAGCATTGACGCGATACATTCGCGCAAAAATGGAATTCTCCCGGCGCCAGCCACAAGCTTCGCGAGTCTTCGCGATGGAGGTCATCAGCGGCGGTGATTGCCTGACTGAGCATTTCAACCAGGACTACCGCACCTGGTTTCAGGGGCGGGCCGCGGTGTTCCAGGCGTGGATCGACGCCGGCAAAATGGACCCGATCGACCCGGTGCACCTGATTTTCCTGCTGTGGGGCAGCACCCAGCATTACGCCGACTTTGCCACGCAGATCTGCCGTGTCACCGGGCGCACCAAGTTGACCAAGCAAGACATGGAAGACGCCGGCAGCAACCTGATTCGCATCATTCTCAAAGGCTGCGGCCTGACGCCGGCTATTTAAGACACCCATGCCTTTTACCCTCAGCGGTTTTTGCGAATACCGCGAAGAGATTCGCAAAAGCCGCTTCATCGCCCTCGCCGCGCCAATCACCAGCGCAGCCGATGCCCAGGCGTTCATCGAGCAACACAGTGATTTGAACGCCTCGCACAATTGCTGGGCCTGGAAGCTCGGCGATCAATACCGCAGCAGTGACGATGGCGAACCCGGAGGCACCGCCGGCCGGCCGATCCTTGCGGCGATTGAAGCGCAGGATTGCGATCAGGTCGCGGTCGTGGTGATCCGCTGGTATGGCGGCATCCAGTTGGGCACCGGCGGCCTCGCCCGAGCGTATGGCGGCAGTGCCAACAAATGCCTGCAAGGGGCACCGAAAGTCGAGTTGATCAGTCGGGTGCCGGTCAGTTGTGCCTGTGCATTTGGCGAGTTGGCGCTGGTGAAGCTTCGGGTGGCGGAGCTGGGTGGTTTGGTGGTGGAGGAAACCTTCACGGCCAATGGTGTGGAACTGCAATTGGCGATTGGCGACGGGCAGATCGATACCCTGCAAACGCAGCTGGCGGATTTGAGTCGCGGGCGTATTTTGTTGCAGCGTTGAAGATCAAAAGATCGCAGCCTTCGGCAGCTCCTACGCCGACCGTGTCCCCCCGTAATACCGGATAAACGCAAATCTCGTAAGAGCTGCCGAAGGCTGCGATCTTTTGGGGCACCCGGATTTTCTTTGCTCTCGACACTTGCCCACATCTGCTGTGCACCCGGCTGTGGATAACCTGAGCACATTCTGCTGTAACCCTTCTGTCATGCGGCTTTGCGGGCTTTGCTCATTTTTCGTCCAACTCGCCATCCGCGACGTTTATTCCATGTAAAAACAATCAGTTAGAGTGGTTTATCGCCATTAGAAGAAAGCCCCTCAGTGCTTATGCCTATGCGCTCGGCTTGCGCACAGATACTGTGGAACAAGCTGTGGATAACCCGTTCATGGCTGGCGCAGCCCCATGCCTGACAATGCCTGCAGCCTATTGCTCGTTTTTTGACCAATTGATCGCGCGCAAAACCGGAGCCTGATCAAAAACCTTGCCCTCAAGTGGTGCCTCTCCAGGAGTTGGAATAGGTTGAGGCAGCGTCCGCAACGCCTGTGCCAGCAGGCTTTTGTCGATTTCCTGACTCAATGGCCAGGAAATTGCTTTATCCACAGGCATATTCTTTTGCGACCCGAGCCTGTCATGTCCAACCCCGCGCCTCCCCCCGATCAAACACCCCGCCTGCAATTGCGCAGAATCAGCAAACGTTACCCCGGTTGCCTGGCCAACGATGCCATCGACTTGAGCATTGCGCCCGGTGAAATCCACGCCCTGCTCGGCGAAAACGGTGCGGGCAAAAGTACCCTGATGAAGATCATCTACGGCGTCACACACGCCGACTCAGGGGAGATGATCTGGCAGGGCCAGCGCGTGACCATGCGCAATCCGGCCCAGGCCCGCAGCCTCGGGATCGGCATGGTGTTCCAGCATTTCTCGCTGTTCGAAACCCTGAGCGTGGCGCAGAACATCGCCTTGGCGATGGGCGCTGCGGCGGGTACGCCGAAGCAGCTTGAACCAAAAATTCGCGAGGTGTCCCAACGCTATGGCATGGCGCTGGAGCCGGAGCGACTGGTCCACAGCCTGTCCATTGGCGAGCGTCAGCGGGTGGAAATCATTCGCTGCCTGATGCAGGACATCCGCCTGCTGATTCTCGATGAGCCGACGTCGGTACTGACCCCGCAAGAGGCCGACGAATTGTTCATCACGTTGCGCCGACTGGCTGCCGAGGGCTGCAGCATTCTGTTCATCAGCCACAAGCTCGGCGAAGTGCGCGCGTTGTGCCACAGCGCCACGGTGTTGCGTGGTGGACGAGTGGCCGGGCATTGCGTGCCGGCCGAGTGTTCGGACCGGCAACTGGCGCAGTTGATGGTCGGTGAAGCCGCCGAGTCGATTACCGACTATCCGAAGGTCAGGGGTGCTGATGCGTTTCTGAACGTGACTGGATTGTCCTGGCACAACCCGGACCCGTTCGGCTGCTCGCTCAAGGACATTAATCTCGAGGTGCGCAGCGGCGAAATCGTCGGTGTCGCCGGGGTGGCCGGCAATGGCCAGGATGAGTTGCTGGCCTTGCTTAGCGGTGAAGAACGGCTGCCGGGAAATGACGGGGCGAAAATCAGTTTCGGCGGGCAACCGGTGGCGCACCTGCGGCCGGATGCACGACGCAAACTCGGCCTGGCCTTCGTCCCCGCCGAGCGTCTGGGCCATGGCGCAGTGCCGGAACTGAGTCTGGCGGATAACGCCCTGCTCACCGCCTTTCAACAGGGGCTGGTCAGCAACGGGCTGATCCAGCGCGGCAAGGTCGAGGCACTGGCCGAGGACATCATCCACCGCTTCGGGGTCAAGACACCCGATGCCCAGGCACCGGCTCGCAGCCTGTCTGGTGGCAACTTGCAGAAATTCATCCTCGGCCGGGAAATCCTTCAGCAACCCAGGTTGTTGGTGGCCGCGCACCCGACCTGGGGCGTCGACGTCGGCGCCGCCGCAACCATTCACCGGGCGCTGATCGCCTTGCGCGACGCTGGCGCGGCGATCCTGGTGATCTCCGAAGACCTCGACGAACTGTTCCAGATCAGCGATCGCCTCGGCGCCCTGTGCGGCGGCCGGCTGTCGACACTGCAAGCCACCGTCGACACCCGCCTGATCGATGTCGGCGGCTGGATGGCCGGCCAGTTCGATGCACCTCAATCACCTGCACCCGTAACGCTTTAACGGAGTTTCACATGCTGCTTTCTCTCGAACCCCGTGGCCAGCAATCGCGCCTGATGTTGTGGTGCTCGCCGTTGCTGGCGGCTGTGTTGACCCTGGGCTGTGGCTCATTGTTGTTTATTGCGCTGGGCCACGACCCATTGCTGACCTTGCACACCCTGTTGATTGCACCGATCAGCGACCTGTATGGCGTCTCCGAACTGTTGGTCAAAGCGTTGCCGATTCTGCTCTGTGCATTGGGCCTGGCAGTGGCGTATCAGGCACGGATCTGGAACATCGGCGCCGAAGGTCAGTTGCTGCTCGGCGCCTTGGCCGGCAGTGCATTGGCGGTGAACATCATCGGCCTGCAAAGCCGTTGGGCGCTGGTGTTTATCCTGCTCACCGGCACCCTGGCCGGTGCCGCGTGGGCCGGGCTGACGGCATGGCTGCGCACACGCTTCAACGCCAATGAAATCCTCACCAGCATCATGCTCAATTACATCGCTTTGAACCTGCTGCTGTTCTGTGTCCACGGGCCGCTGAAGGACCCGGCCGGGTTCAACTTTCCGGAGTCGGCGATGTTTGGCGATGCCAGTCGTTTGCCGTTGTTGATGGAGGACGGTCGGGTTCATGCGGGCGTGTATTTCGCCTTGCTCGCGCTGGTCGCAGTGTGGGTTTTGTTGCAGAAGAGCTTTGTCGGTTTCCAGATCAAAGTGCTCGGGCTGGACAAGCGCGCGGCGGGTTTCGTCGGCTTTCGCGAGAAGCGGCTGATCTGGCTGGCGCTGCTGATCAGTGGCGGCCTGGCGGGGCTGGCCGGGGTTTGCGAAGTCACCGGGCCCATTGGCCAATTGGTGCCGCAGGTTTCGCCGGGTTATGGCTATGCGGCGATCACCGTGGCGTTTCTCGGGCGGCTGAATCCCATCGGCATTCTGTTTTCCAGCCTGTTGATGGCGCTGCTGTACATCGGTGGCGAAAGCGCGCAGATGAGCATGAACCTGCCGCAAGCTATCACTCAATTGTTCCAGGGGATGATGCTGTTTTTCCTGCTGGCCAGTGACGTGCTGATTCTCTACCGACCACGTTTGAACCTGCGCTGGGTACGGCGCACCTCGACCACCGCCGTACAAGCAGGAGCCTTGTGATGGATATCGATCTGCTGAGCAATATTTTCTATGCCATGGTTCGCTGTGGCACACCGCTGTTGTTGGTGGCGTTGGGCGAGTTGATCTGCGAGAAGAGCGGCGTCCTCAATCTTGGGCAGGAAGGCATGATGCTGTTTGGGGCGGTGATCGGTTTTATCGTCGCCCTGAACAGCGGCAACCTCTGGCTTGGCGTGTTGCTGGCGATGCTCGCCGGGATGTTGCTGTCGTCGCTGTTTGCCCTGGTGGCGCTGGTGTTCAACGCCAACCAGGTGGCGACAGGGTTGGCGTTGACGATCTTCGGCGTGGGCCTGTCGACCTTCGTTGGCGCTGCGTGGGTCGGCAAACCGCTGGCGGGTTTCGAGCCGTTGGCGATTCCTTATCTGAGTGAAATTCCGCTGATCGGGCGGATGCTGTTCGCCCAGGACCTGCTGGTGTATCTGTCGTTTGCCCTGTTTGCGCTGGTGGCCTGGGTGATTGTGAAAAGTCGCGTCGGGTTGATTATTCAGGCGGTCGGCGAAAGCCCGGATGCCGCCAGTGCGATGGGCTTGCCGGTGTTGCGCGTGCGTACGCTGGCGGTGCTGTTTGGCGGGGCGATGGCGGGATTGGCTGGGGCATATTTGTCCCTGGCCTATACCCCGATGTGGGCAGAGAACATGAGCGCCGGTCGCGGCTGGATTGCCCTGGCGCTGGTGGTGTTTGCCAGTTGGCGAGTGTGGCGGTTGCTGCTTGGAGCGTATCTGTTCGGTCTCGCCAGCATCCTGCATTTGGTGGCGCAGGGCTTGGGGCTGGCAATTGCGTCGAGTCTGCTCGCGATGCTGCCGTATGTCGCGACCATTGTGGTGCTGGTGCTGCTGTCCCGGGATGCCGTGCGCACACGATTGTATGCGCCGGTGTCGTTGGGGCAGCCGTGGCGGGCGGGGCATTAAATGGTGGCCCGTGAAGGCGTCCGAACCGGCAACGCTTGGGCCACACCCCACATCAGTTCAAAGAACAGGAAAATCACCAATAGCGAACTCGCCCCACGGGCCAGCGCATAAGCCTGCCAGGCCGAAAACAGAAACCTCCCCACCGCGTCATATCGCCCAAACATCTGCTGCGGATCGCGAATCCGCAGCACGGCCCATACGCACACAATCGAGCCCAACAGATTCGCCATCAACATGTGCACCGGCTCGAACGGCGGTAGCTCGCCGGGCAGATTGAAAGTCTGACTCAGGTTTAACAGCACGCCATGCAACGCCGTAAAACTCCACGGCGTGGCAAATGCCGCCGTGACGATCAGGTCGTACCACGCGCTGCCACGCACCAGTTGACGATATTGCGTTGAAGTCCACATTGGCATTGCTCCATACATTCAGGGAGCAACAAGGCTAAAGCCTGGAGTATGCTCCAAGGTCAAGCCCTCTCGAGACATCAAGGAAGCCATTCATGTCCACGGCAAAAACCGCGCTCATCATCGGCGCCTCCCGGGGCCTGGGCCTCGGTCTGGTGAAAACCCTGCTGGCCGACGGCTGGCAAGTCACCGCCACCGTGCGCAACCCACAGGCTGCCGAAGCCTTGCAGGCGTTGGGCAAGGTACGGATCGAAAAACTCGACATGGACGACCAGCAAGCGGTCATCGCCCTCAGCCAACAGCTCAAGGGTGAAGTGTTCGACCTGTTGTTCGTGAATGCCGGGGTCAAGGGGCCGGAGGTCCAGACACCGGGTGGCGCGACCCTGGCCGAGGTCGGTCAATTGTTCTTCACCAACGCCGTGGCGCCGATCAACCTGGCCCAGCGTTTCGTCGGACAGATTCGTGAAGGCAGCGGCGTGCTGGCGTTCATGAGTTCGGTGCTGGGCAGTGTGACCATGCCCGACGCGCCGGAGCTGGCGCTGTACAAGGCCAGCAAAGCGGCGCTGAACTCGATGACCAACAGTTTCGTCACGCAACTGGGCGAGCAGAAACTCACCGTGCTGTCGCTGCACCCTGGCTGGGTGAAGACTGACATGGGTGGCGAAGGTGCCGACATTGATGTGGAAACCAGCACCCGCGGGTTGATCGATCAGGTGAATGCGTATGCCGGCAAGGGCGGGCATCATTTTGTGAACTACCGGGGTGAGACTATTCCCTGGTAGTCCTTAAAAGATCGCAGCCTGCGGCAGCTCCTACAGGTCATATGCTGTCCATGAGTCACCGTTCATTCTGTAGGAGCTGCCGCAGGCTGCGATCTTTTGCAACCACTGCCGATCCTGAGTAAACTCCGAACCTCGCCCCCCGTGGCGACCCTGGATCAGCAGACAGGGCAACACTGAGCTGGCAACCCTGAACCCAACTTTCAGAGGAGCCGGCCACTATGCCTGCGACCCGTACCTGGTTAAAAAATCCCCTCGCCATTTTCACAGCCAACGCGCTCGATGCCCGTGGCGGCCTGGTGCTGCAAGACGGTTTGATCGTCGAAGTGCTCAGCGCCGGCCAGCAACCGTCCGCCCCCTGTGGACAAGTCTTCGACGCCCGCGAACATGTGATCCTGCCGGGGCTGATCAACACCCATCACCACTTCTATCAAACCCTGACCCGCGCCTGGGCGCCGGTGGTCAATCAGCCGTTGTTCCCATGGCTGAAAACCCTCTATCCGGTCTGGGCGCGGCTCACGCCGGAAAAACTCGCCCTCGCTACGAAAGTCGCGTTGGCCGAGTTGCTGTTGTCCGGCTGCACCACTGCGGCCGATCACCATTACCTGTTTCCTGAAGGCCTGGAAAATGCGATCGACGTGCAGGTCGAGAGCGTTCGCGAACTGGGCATGCGCGCCATGCTCACTCGCGGTTCGATGAGCCTCGGTGAAAAAGACGGGGGGCTGCCGCCGCAGCAGACCGTGCAGCAGGGCGAAGTGATTCTCGCCGACAGCCAACGCTTGATTGCCGAGTACCACGAACGTGGTGACGGCGCGCAAATCCAGATCGCTTTGGCGCCCTGCTCGCCGTTTTCAGTAACCCCGGAAATCATGTCCGCCAGCGCGGAACTGGCGAACACCCTCGACGTACGCCTGCACACCCACCTGGCCGAAACCCTCGACGAAGAAGACTTCTGCCTGCAACGCTTCGGCCTGCGCACCGTGGATTATCTGGACAGCGTCGGCTGGCTCGGCCCACGCACCTGGCTGGCCCACGGCATTCATTTCAACCCCGACGAAATCGCCCGCCTCGGCGCGGCCGGCACCGGTATTTGCCATTGCCCGAGTTCGAACATGCGCCTGGCCTCAGGGATTTGCCCAACCATCGAGTTGACCGATGCGGGCGCGTTGCTGGGGCTGGGCGTGGACGGTTCGGCGTCCAACGATGCCTCGAACATGATGCTCGAAACCCGGCAAGCGCTGTACATCCAGCGCCTGCGTTATGGCGCGGAGAAGATCACCCCGGAGCGCGTATTGGGCTGGGCCACCAAGGGCTCGGCGCAGTTGCTCGGGCGCAGCGATATCGGCGAACTGGCGGTGGGCAGGCAAGCCGATCTGGCGCTGTTCAAACTGGATGAGCTGCGCTTCTCCGGCAGCCACGATCCGGTTTCAGCGCTGCTGCTGTGCGGCGCGGATCGGGCAGACCGGGTGATGGTCGGCGGCAAGTGGCGGGTGATCGACGGGCAGGTTGAGGGGCTGGACCTGAAAGGGTTGATCGCCGATCACAGCCAGGCGGCTCGGCAGTTAATCGCCGGCACCTGACACACTCCCCCGCTCCCACAGCTTTGTGTGAGCTGTCCGCACCAGCGGATGGCATGAGTTGGAGCCTCTGCACCGGGTTGGCTCCGGTGATGTATTGAACATCAAAAGATCGCAGTCTTCGGCAGCGCCTACAGGGGCGTGAGCTGCCGAAGGCTGCGATCTTTTTATTTTGTTGTCCTGTTGGTCAGCAATTTGCATTGACCCGGTACACCTCACAACAAAATGGAGTTCCAGTTCATGCACAAACGTCCGTTGAAGCAGCTGCTTTGCGCTGTCGCCGCAGCCATCGGTCTGAGCGCCAGCCTGACCGCCAGTGCTGCCGCCCCGCTGAAAGTCGGCTTCGTCTATATCGGCCCGATCGGTGATCACGGCTGGACGTATCAGCATGAACAGGGACGCAAGGCACTGGCAGAGAAGTTCGGCGACCAGATCACCACCAACTACGTGGAGAACGTCGCCGAAGGCGCCGATGCCGAGCGGGTGATCCGCAACATGGCCAAGGACCAGTACGACCTGATCTTCACCACGTCTTTCGGCTACATGAACCCGACCCTGAAAGTTGCCAAGCAATTTCCCAAGGTGACCTTCGAACACGCCACCGGCTACAAGCAGGACAAGAACCTCGGCACTTACCTGGCACGCACTTACGAGGGCCGCTACGTCGGCGGTTTCCTTGCGGCGAAGATGACCAAGACCAAAAAAATCGGCTACGTCGCTTCCTTCCCGATTCCAGAAGTGATCCGCGACATCAACGCCATCCAGCTGGCCCTGAACAAATACAACCCGGGCACCGAGATCAAAGTGGTGTGGGTCAATTCCTGGTTCGATCCGGGCAAGGAAGCCGACGCCGCCAATGCGCTGATCGATCAGGGCGTGGACGTGGTGTTCCAGCACACCGACAGCCCGGCGCCGATCCAGGCGGCAGAGCGGCGTGGCGTGTATGCCGTCGGCTATGCATCGGACATGGCGCACTTCGGGCCGAAAGCGGTGTTGACGTCTATCGTCAACGACTGGGGCCCGCACTACATTCAGGCGACCCAAAGTGTGCTCGACCATGCATGGAAATCCCAGGATTACTGGGGCGGTTTGCAGGAAGGCACGGTTGAGCTGCCAATCAGCGACCTGGTGCCGGCCGCAGTGAAAACCGAAGCCGAGCAGATCATTGCCGACATCAAGAGCGGCGCGCTGCATCCGTTCACCGGGCCGATCAAGGATCAGGCCGGCGTGGAGAAAATCCCGGCGGGCGTGAGCGCGACCAATGCACAACTGGCGTCGATGAACTACTACGTGGAAGGCATGAAGGCCGAGATGCCGAAGTAAATTTCCGTCAGTGGGACCGCCAAGATCGCAGCCTTCGGCAGCTCCTACAGGATTTCGCATTCCCCTGTAGGAGCTGTCGAGCGAAGCGAGGCTGCGATCTTTTGGCCCCAGCACAAAACCTCGCCTGGAACCGTCAATGAACCAACTCCCGATCATCGACATCGCCCCGCTCTACAGCGATGACGCTCAAGCCTGGCAATCAGTCGCCACAGACATCGACCGCGCCTGCCGCGAATGGGGCTTTTTCTATATCAAGGGCCACCCGATCGCTTCGTCGCGCATCGAGGCCGTGCTCGACCACGCCCAACGCTTCTTCGCCCTGCCCACCGCCGAAAAACTCAAGATCGACATCACCCAGACCCGCCACCATCGAGGCTATGGCGCCATAGCCACCGAACAACTCGACCCGAGCAAACCCAGCGACCTGAAAGAAACCTTCGACATGGGCCTGCACCTGCCCGCCGATCATCCCGAGGTGCTGGCGGAAAAACCCCTGCGCGGACCCAACCGTCATCCGTCGATGCCCGGTTGGGAAGCGCTGATGGAGCAACACTACGTCGACATGCAAGCACTCGCGCAAACCCTGCTGCGAGCCATGACCCTGGCATTGGGTATCGAGCGTGACTTCTTCGATAGCCGTTTCAAAGAGCCGGTCAGCGTGCTGCGGATGATTCATTACCCGCCACGTCACACGGCCAGCTCCTGCGATCAGCAAGGCGCCGGCGCCCATACCGATTACGGCTGCATCACCCTGCTCTACCAGGATGCCGCCGGCGGCTTGCAAGTGCGCAACGTAAAAGGTGAATGGATCGATGCGCCGCCGATTGAGGGCACGCTCGTGGTCAACCTCGGCGACATGATGGCGCGCTGGAGCAACGACCGTTACCTGTCGACGCCACATCGGGTGATCAGCCCGCTGGGAGTGGATCGGTACTCGATGCCGTTCTTTGCCGAGCCACATCCCGACACCCCCATCGAATGCCTGCCCGGTTGCCAGGACGAACAGCATCCGGCGAAGTATCCGGCCACCACCTGCGCCGAATTCCTGCTCTCGCGCTTTGCCGACACCTATGCTTATCGACGGGAACAGGAAGCCGTGTAATGAACCGGCTGGTCAGGTTTTACTCATTGTTTCGGCGGGCATCTGTAGAATGCCCCCATTGCACTTGATGAGATTTCAAAAATGTACGACTGGCTGAACGCTCTGCCCAAGGCAGAATTGCACTTGCACCTGGAAGGTTCGCTGGAGCCTGAGCTGCTGTTCGCCCTGGCCGAACGCAACAAGATCGCCCTGCCGTGGAGCGACGTCGACACCCTGCGCAAGGCCTACGCCTTCAACAACCTGCAAGAGTTTCTCGATCTGTATTACCAAGGCGCCGATGTGTTGCGCACCTCCCAGGATTTCTACGACCTGACCTGGGCCTACCTGTTGCGCTGCAAAGAACAGAACGTGATTCACACCGAACCGTTCTTCGACCCGCAAACCCACACCGACCGTGGCATCCCGTTCGAAGTGGTGCTCAACGGCATCGCCGCCGCATTGAAAGATGGTGAACAGCAACTGGGGATCACCAGCGGTTTGATCCTCAGCTTCCTGCGCCACTTGAGCGAAGACGAAGCGCAGAAAACCCTCGACCAGGCGCTGCCGTTCCGTGATGCGTTCGTGGCCGTGGGCCTGGACAGTTCGGAGATGGGCCACCCGCCGAGCAAGTTTCAGCGCGTGTTTGACCGTGCCCGCCACGAAGGCTTCCTGACCGTGGCCCACGCTGGTGAAGAAGGCCCGCCCGAGTACATCTGGGAAGCCCTCGACCTGCTGAAAATCCAGCGCATCGACCATGGCGTGCGCGCCATCGAAGACGAGCGCTTGATGCAGCGGATCATCGACGAGCAGATCCCGCTGACGGTGTGCCCGTTGTCGAACACCAAGCTCTGCGTGTTCGATCATATGTCCCAGCACAACATCCTCGAGATGCTTGAGCGCGGTGTGAAGGTCACGGTGAACTCCGATGACCCGGCGTACTTCGGTGGCTATGTCACCGAGAACTTCCACGCGCTGTACACCGATCTGGGCATGACCCAGGATCAGGCCAAGCGTTTGGCGCAGAACAGCCTGGATGCACGGTTGGTGAAACCTTAAAGGTCACCCAATAAACCTGTGGGAGCGGGCTAGCCCGCTCCCACAGGTTCGGTGATTAATTGATGATCACCGGCTCGCTCAATTCTTCCAGTGTCTTGCCCCGGGTCTCCATCCCGAAGATCCACACCACCCCCGCCGCAATCGCAAAGCACATCGCCCCCAGCGCAAAC
>NZ_JBGLZF010000076.1:0-16683 GCF_047304405.1 Pseudomonas sp. Pseusp11 | reverse complement strand
TTTAAAAAAAACATATTTTTCTTTTTTGTTTTTTGGGGGGGGGGGCGCCCCGTGGGGGGGGGGGCCGGCCCCCCGCGACTCGGCCCTTCAGGACGCCAGGCTCTTGCGAAACCGCAGCAGTGCAATGGTAAAGAACAGCAGGCCGATGGCGCTTAATGCCAGCAAGTCCGGCCAGACCACGCCGATGCCGGCGTCGCGAAACAGTATCGCGGCGCTGAGGCTGACGAAGTGTGTCGATGGCGAGCCCTGCATCACCCATTGCAGCCATTGCGGCATGCTGTCGAGGGGCGTACTGCCCCCGGAGAGCAGCAACATCGGGATAATCACTGGAATCGCCAACAAGCCGAACTGCGGTGTCGAGCGGGCGAGGGTCGCGAGGAATATCCCCAGCGCCGTGCTGGCGAACAGATAAACCGCCGTTACCAGCAAGAAAAAGCTCATGGAGCCAGCCAGCGGCACGCCAAGGGCGCCTTTGACAATCACTTCCAGCGACACCCAGGTGCACAGCACCACGACCAGCATGTTGCTCCAGACTTTCGCCAGCATGATTTCCAGTGCCGTCAGCGGCAGCACCAGCAAATGATCGAGGGTGCCGTGCTCGCGTTCACGCAGCAGCGCCGTGCCGGTCAGGATGATGGCCAGTATCGTGATGTTGTTGACGATCTGAATCACCGCCAGGAACCAGCCACCCTCCAGATTGGTATTGAACAGCGCTCGTGTTGTCAGCCGCACGGGTGTCTGGCTCGCCGCATCGCCCTGGCCACTGTAGGTCAGCAGCTCGCGCTGGAAAATCCTCCCGATATAGCCTGCCCCCATGAACGCCTGGCTCATGGCCGTGGCGTCGACGTTGACCTGCACCGCCGGCTGGTGGCCGCCCAGCAGATCGGCCTGAAAATTGGCTGGAACATTGATCACGAAGGTGTACCGCCCGTTGTCCAGCACCTCGTCCAGCTGACCATAAGGCAGCGGCACCGGCGGTTGAAATTCCGGCGGCCGCAGAACCTGGGCCAGTTGGCGTGACATGGGGCTGTGATCTTCATCGACCATGGCCACACTGGCGTTGTGCACACCGATCACTGAGCCCGCGGCCGGCATGTAGATCGCCACTGTAAAGGCGTAGAACAGGAACAGCAGCAATACACTGTCATGTCGCAGGCTGGTGAGTTCCTTGAGGCCAAGACGCAGGATGTGCGCAAGCTTATGCATCAGACCTCCTGCTTTTTCAGCATGGCCAGGCTGAGCCCGGTGAACCCGAGAAAGAACCCGAACAGTGCCAGGCATTGTGGCCACAACTGCCGGATATCCAGCGCCTTGGTGAAGGTGCCGACAGCGATATCGAGAAAATAGCCTGCCGGAAACAGCATCCCCATGACCGCGGCGGCGCCATCAAGGGACGACCGCGGCACGATCAGACCGGAAAACTGGATGGTCGGCAGACTGGTGATGATCATGGTGCCGAGAATCGCGGCGATCTGGGTTCGGGTGAACGCCGAAATCAACAGGCCCATGCTGGTAGTCGCCAGCACGTAGAGCAATCCGCCGAAGGCCAGGGTCAATGCGCTGCCCTTGAAAGGCACGCCGAACAGCCAGCGGTTCATGGCTGTCAGCACGGCGAGATTGATCAGGCTGACGGCCAGATACGGCACCTGTTTACCTAACAGGAACTCCAGGCGGGTCAGCGGTGTGGCGTAGAAGTTGGTGATCGAGCCCAGTTCCTTCTCCCGCACAATGCCCAGCGCAGTCAGCATGGCCGGGATGAACGCCAGGATCAGCGCCATCACTCCAGGGCCGATGGCGTTGACGCTGACGACATCCTGGTTGTAGCGGAAACGGGTTTCCAGTCTGGCTGGCGCTTGCCGGGGTGGTGCGGGACTGGACTGATCCGCCAGTTGCTCCAGGTTGGCCTGGTGTACCGCTTCCACATAGTTGCGGCTGGTTTCAGCGCGAAACGGCATACCGCCGTCGAGCCAGGCCGCCACCGTAGGCTGGCGACCGGCGAACAGATCCCGACCGAATCCGGGGGGAATCTCCAGCGCCAGTTTGATTTCCGAGCGCTGCAGTCGTCGATGCAACTGCGCCGGATCGCTTATCGGGGGTTGCTCGTCGAAGTAACGGGAGCCGCGGAAGGCCTCCAGATAGGCCCGGCTTTGCGGGGTCTGGTCCTGGTCGTAGACCGCGAAGGCGAGTTTCTCCACGTCCAGGGAAATGCCATAGCCGAAAATCACCATCATGAGCATCGCCCCGAGCAGCGCGAAGGCCAGGCGTACCCTATCGCGCAGCAGTTCCTTGCCTTCACGGCTCGCCAATGCCCGCAGTCGCCCAAAGCTGAAGCGACGGTCTTTCATCGATGGGGTGGGTGCGAGCGTTGTGTCGATGGGCGTTGGTGGCGTCTCTGTCGCGACCGGGCTCTGGGCCTGTTCCAGGCAGGTGACGAACGCGGCCTCAAGTGTCTGGCCGTTGAACTGCTGTTGCAGTGCTGCCGGGGTGTCGCAGGCCAAAACCTTGCCTGCGTGCATCAATGAGATGCGGTCGCAACGTTGGGCCTCGTTCATGAAATGGGTGGACAGGAAGATCGTCACGTCCTGTTCACGGGACAGTTCGATCAGCAGTCGCCAGAAATCGTCCCGCGCCGCCGGGTCGACGCCGGAGGTAGGTTCGTCGAGGATCAGCACTTCCGGGCGATGCAGCACCGCCACCGCCAGGGATAATCGTTGACGCAGACCCAGCGGCAATGCACCGGACGGCTGATGGGCGACGCTGGCCAGGCTGAAGCGCTGGATCAATTCGTCGATGCGCTGAGTGCTGTCAGCCTGGGGCAGATCGAACAGTCGCGCATGCAGGTCCAGGTTCTGCCGCACACTGAGCTCGCCATAGAGCGAGAAGCTCTGAGACATGAAGCCGACGCGCTTGCGGGTGGCCAGATCCTTGGCGTTCACTGGGTTGCCCAGCAGCGTGGCACTGCCTTCGCTGGCCGGAATCAGTCCGGTAAGCACTTTCATGGTGGTGGTTTTGCCGCAGCCGTTGGAGCCCAGAAACCCGAAGATCTCGCCGCGGCCGATGGCGAAGCTGACTTTATCCACAGCGGTGAAATCGCCGAAGCGCAGGGTCAGGTCATGGGCTTGGATAGCAATGTCGGCCGTAGCATTGGTTCGGGGAGGGATCACTAGCGGCTGGTTGTCGTGGCCGGTGTCACCCTGAAAGTGGGTGAAGGCTTCATCGAGCTTGCCGCTGGTGGTTACCGCCGCCAGATCGCGGCTCAAACCGGCGGCGATCAGTTTGCCGCCGTCGAGCATCAGGCAATGTTCGAACTGCTCGGCCTCTTCCATGTACGCGGTGGCGACCAGTAGCGTCAGTTGCGGGCGTTGGCGCCGAACATCATCGATCAACGCCCAGAAATGCCGTCGGGACAAAGGGTCGACGCCAGTGGTCGGCTCATCGAGGATCAACAAATCCGGCTCGTGGATCAGTGCGCAACAGAGGCCGAGCTTCTGTTTCATTCCGCCCGACAGCTTGCCGGCCGGGCGCTCGGCAAATCGCAGTAGATCGGTGGCCAGCAGCAGGCTGTGCATGCGCTGATCGCTTTCGGCCGCGGACAGCCCGAACAGCGTGGCGAAGAAGTGAATGTTCTCGCGGATCGACAGATCAGGGTACAGGTTGCCGCCCAGACCTTGAGGCATGAACGCGATGCGCGAGTAGAGGCTGTTGCGGTGGCGCCGGTCCTGGATCGAGTCACCGAGCACCTCCAGTTGGCCCTCCTGTAGCGTCTTCACGCCGGCGATCAATCCCAGCAGGCTGGATTTGCCGGCGCCATCCGGGCCAATCAACCCACACCGGGTACCAGTGGGCAGACTGAGCGTGATGTCAGTCAGCGCATGCCGTTCGCCATAGCGGTGCTGAAGACGAGTGGCATGCAGTGCCAGGCCGGTCATTGAAGATTGGCCGGCCAGTCAATGGGAGCGGTGCGCACATAGCCATTGCCGGGCATCCCCGGTTTGGCCTGGGGCACGGCGCTGGGACGGGTCAGGCGTAGCTTGACCCGAAACACCAGTTTCTGACGTTCGTCGCGTGTCTCGACTTCTTTGGGCGTGAACTGCGATTTGGCCGCCACGAAGCTGATTTTTGCCGGCAGTGGCTGGTCGGGCAGGGCGTCCAGCAGGATCCGCGCTTCATCGCCGACTGCCAGGCGTCCGGCGACGGATGCTGCAAGATAGAGATTCATGTATTGGTCATTCGGGTCAATCAGCAGCAACACTCGCCCTCCAGCGCCGAGCACTTCCCCGGGTTCGGCCATGCGAAGCTGAATGATCCCGTCGATGGGGGCTCGCAAGCTGCTGTCGTCGATTTCGCTGTTTAACTGAGCCACTTGCGCCTGTGCAGCGCCAATGGCTGCGCCGACGGCGGACACCTGGGCGCGGGCCGCAGTAACAGCTGCGTTGGCGGTGTCGAAGCGTGACTGCTGTTGGTCGATGATCTGGCCGCTGGCGAAACCGCGATTGAACAACGCCTGGGAGCGCTTGAGCTCTTGCTGGGCAAGCAGTTGCTCGCTCTGGCGCAGTTTCACATTGGCCTGGGCCGCGGAAAGATTTTCCCGGGCGCGTATCACTTCGGCTTCAGCCTGGTTGCGCTGGGCTTCGAGGGTACGGGTGTCCATGCGGGCCAGCAGTTGCCCCTGGGTTACCTTGTCGCCTTCGTCCACCAGCACTTCAGCCAATCGACCGGGTGTTTTGCTGGCGATCTGCACTTCAGTGGCTTCAAGTCGACCATTGCCGATAGACAACCCTTGGGGCAGTCGGTTAACGGTCGACCGCCAATAACCAAACCCTCCGGCGGCCAGCAATACAGCCCCCAGTAAAAAAACAAAGAAAAGCGAAGAACGGCTGTGCGTCGACATGTCGGCATCCTGCGTCTATAGCGTTCCAGTCTGACAGGAACGCGCCTGAGCACCTTGATGTTAGTCAACTGAGGGACAAGCTTGACCGGTTGGCAAGGTAAGCCTGCGTAACCGGCGGTTGTGCATTATTTAGCGCAGACCAAGCACCGCCGCCCATTGCTCGGCTGTCACCGGCATCACCGACAGTCGCGAGCCTTTCTGCACCAATGGCATTTCGGCCAGCGCCGTTTGCTGTTTCAGATAATCGAGCTTCAGCACCTTGGAAAACGTTTCGACGTGAGCGACATCGATCGCGCTCCAGGCGTTTTTCTCGGCAGTGGCCTTCGGATCGAAGTAATGACTCTCGGGCTCCAGCGCTGTCGGGTCCGGATACGCTGCCTCGACGATCTTTCCGATCCCGGCAATCCCAGGCTCAGGGCAACTGGAGTGATAGAAGAAAAATTCGTCGTCCACTGCCATGGCCCGTAAAAAGTTGCGCGCCTGGTAGTTGCGAACCCCGTCCCAGCGCGCTCGGCCAAGCTTCTCCAGGTCTTTGATGGAGAGTTCGTCGGGCTCGGATTTCATCAGCCAATAAGCCATGGTTTTGCTCCTTGCGAGGTGGGTGGGCAAGTGGTCAGGCAATTTTATGACAAACCGACAGTCGGTTGACGCCAGCGTTTGCGTGTCGGTTCACGTTGTCGCAAAATGCCGGCCTTCTTAGCTTGACGCTGCTGCACGGCCTACACCTACAACGGAAACCGCTGCTGTCATCGTGTTGATGTGCCTTTGGGGGGCAGTCGATGAAACGCAAACCGGATTTACTATGGATTTTGGTTATTTTATTCGGCCTTGGTGTCGTGACCACCGGCTATGCCCAAAGCCTGTGGAACAACAAACCCGATGCTCCCGTCGAGATCGCGCAGCAACAGCCGTCGGCCTTCAAGCGCTGAACCTGTCTTTTAGGCGCCGCTGATATCAGTGGCGTCTAGTCCGCGAAATACCACGCCTTGTCAGTGACCGTGCCCTGCAACGGTACATCCCAGCTCGCCTGAGCCAATCGTTGAACCTTCTGACATTCATGGGCCAAGCCCAGCAGCGTCGGCTTGCGCCAGTTCTTGCGACGCGCCAGGTACGCCAGGCTTCGGTCGTAGAAGCCGCCGCCCATACCCAGGCGTCCGCCGACATCGTCAAACCCCACCAACGGCAGCAACACCAGATCCAGCGCCCAGACCTTGCGTTGCCGGGCGATATTGGCCCGTGGTTCGGGAATTCGGAAACGGTTGGGTTTGAGTTTTTCGCCGGGACGAATCCGCTGGAACACCATTTTGGTTCGCGGCCAGGCGCTGAGTACCGGCAGGTACGTGGCCTTGCCCCGACGTTGCGCGGCACGCATCAGCAGGCGCGGGTCGATTTCACCGTCGGTGGGCAGGTACAGGGAGATGTGTTTTGCGCGGCGAAACAGTGGGTGCTGGGCCAATTGCTTATACAGCCCGCGAGCGGCTTCGCGTTGCTGACAGGGGGTCAGTGCGCGGCGGGCCTTGCGCAGCATGCGTCGAAGTTGCGGTCGGGGCAGCAGCGCAGGTTCGGTCATGGATTCAGGCTTCAGAAAGTGCGAGTACTAAAAGCGTACCCGTAAACATGCCGATGCCGGTATGAAAACCGGCATCGGATTGAAATCAGGCTCCCCGGATGAACCGCTGCTGACTTAGCCCTTGAACCCGAAAGTTCAAGGTGGAAGATGCAGTAGGCTTTAAGGCTTTCCGTCTAGCGGACATGCACACCAGCCCAACATGCAACCTCCAGGGTAGTGCGAATCGGCTCAGGGACGTGGTCAACTGGCAAGCACCCCAGGGAGTGATGCGAGTATAACTCAAGCGGCCAGGCGAATCAGCCCTTGGTGACATCCGGATCGGTCGACAGCGCCAGATCGACGCGGTCCAGCAGGTCGCGAACCTGTTCCCGGGTCGAACCGCTGGCCTGCACATCCGGACGTTCTTCCTTGTGCAGAAGATCGTGCGTGATGTTCAGCGCGGCCATCACGGCAATGCGGTCGGCGCCGATGACTTTGCCGCTGCTGCGGATCTCGCGCATCTTGCCGTCCAGGTAGCGGGCAGCGCTGATCAGGTTGCTGCGCTCTTCCTGGGGGCAGATGATCGAATATTCTTTGTCGAGGATCTGCACGGTAACGCTATTGCTTGAACTCATGAGTCTTGCTCCAGGGCCTTGAGGCGCGAAATCATCGATTCGACCTTACGCCGGGCGATTTCATTTTTTTCAATGAGGTGCGCGCGTTCCTCGCGCCAGGTCTTTTCTTGAGCTAGTAAGAGTGCGTTTTGACTCTTTAGTTGCTCGACTCGGGTAATCAGCAGCTCGAGTCTGGCCATCAGCGCTTGCAGGTCGGTGTCTTCCATTGTGTCCACGTGTTCGTCTGATGGGAGGTAGCTGGCGGACAGCCTTTAATAGTCTTGGCGAGTCTGTCGATGTAGGATACAAGGCCTTCATTCTAGACATAGCGCCGTCTGGCGCCTAGCTACCCATGCCCATTCAGAATTCTCCGTACCAAGCCTTCGCCACCCTGCTGAGTACCAGCGGCCATCCCGTCTCGCCTGCCGAGTTGCACGGCCTGCTGCTCGGCCGTAGCTGCGCCGGTGCCGGTTTCGATGCCGACAGCTGGCTGGCAGACGCCGCCGAGCTGCTCGAAGGCGAGCCGCAAGACAACGTTCGCAACGCCTTGATCGGCCTGCAAGAGATGGTCAAGGGCGAGCTTACCAGCGACGACATGACCGTTGTTCTGCTGCTGCCGAGCGACGACGCGCCGCTCACCGAGCGCGCAGCCGCGCTGGGCCAGTGGTGCCAGGGCTTCCTCACTGGCTTCGGCCTGACCCGTCGCGAATATGCCCTCAGCGCTGAAGCGACTGAAGTGCTGCAGGATCTGGCCGCCATTTCTCAGGTGCAAGACGCCCTGGAAGAGTCCGACGACGGCGAAAGCGACTACATGGAAGTCATGGAGTACCTGCGCGTCGCACCGTTGCTGCTGTTCACTGAAACCAAGAAAACCGACGAAGCAGCCGCCAAACCGTCGTTGCATTAATCGCGAGCCAGGAAAAGCCATCTGCCCATGATTCATATCCCGAAATCGGAATACAGCCGTCGCCGCAAGGCCTTGATGGCGCAGATGGAACCCAACAGCATCGCCATTCTGCCCGCCGCCGCGGTTGCCATTCGCAACCGTGACGTCGAGCACGTTTACCGTCAGGACAGCGACTTCCAGTACCTCAGCGGCTTTCCCGAGCCTCAGGCCGTTATCGTTTTGATTCCCGGTCGCGAACATGGCGAGTACATCCTGTTCTGCCGTGAGCGCAATGCCGAGCGCGAGCTGTGGGACGGCCTGCGCGCCGGCCAGGAAGGCGCGATCCGCGACTTCGGCGCCGACGACGCTTTCCCCATTACCGACATCGACGACATCCTGCCGGGCCTGATCGAAGGCCGCGACCGGGTGTATTCGGCCATGGGCAGCAACCCGGAATTCGATCGACACCTGATGGACTGGATCAACGTGATCCGCTCCAAGGCGAATCTCGGTGCCCAGCCGCCGAACGAATTCGTTGCCCTGGATCATCTGTTGCACGACATGCGCCTGTATAAATCGGCGGCAGAAGTGAAGGTGATGCGCGAAGCCGCGCGGATTTCCGCCCAGGCGCATATTCGGGCGATGCAGGCCAGCCGTGCCGGTTTGCATGAGTTCAGCCTCGAAGCCGAGCTCGATTACGAATTCCGCAAGGGCGGGGCGAAGATGCCGGCCTACGGTTCGATCGTCGCCGCCGGGCGCAACAGCTGCATCCTGCATTACCAGCAGAATGACGCGGTGCTCAAAGACGGCGATCTGGTGCTGATCGATGCTGGTTGCGAGATCGACTGCTATGCCAGCGACATCACCCGCACCTGGCCGGTCAACGGCAAGTATTCACCGGAACAGAAGGCGATCTACGAGCTGGTGCTGGCTTCCCAGGAAGCGGCGTTTGCCGAAATCGCACCGAACAAACACTGGAATCAGGCGCACGAAGCCACGGTTCGAGTCATTACCACGGGCCTTGTGAAGTTGGGCCTGTTGCAGGGCGAGGTCGATGAACTGATCGCCAGCGAAGCCTACAAGGCGTTTTACATGCACCGCGCCGGCCACTGGCTGGGCATGGATGTGCATGATGTCGGCGAGTACAAGGTCGGCGGTGAATGGCGCGTGCTGGAAGTCGGCATGGCGCTGACGGTCGAGCCGGGCATCTACATTGCCCCGGACAACCAGAACGTAGCGAAGAAATGGCGCGGCATTGGCGTGCGCATCGAGGACGACGTGGTGGTCACCAAAACCGGTTGTGAAATCCTGACGAGCGGCGTGCCGAAAACGGTCGCCGAGATCGAGGACTTGATGGCCGCCGCACGGACACAAGCGGCATGAGTCGAGTCAATCTGGCAATCATCGGCGGTGGCCTGGTTGGCGCCAGCCTTGCGTTGGCGTTGCAGGCCGGGGCCAAGGCCCGTGGCTGGAAGATCGTGCTGATCGAACCCTTTGCCCCCGGCGATACGTACCAACCGAGCTATGACGCTCGCTCTTCGGCGTTGTCGTTCGGCGCCCGGCAGATTTATCAACGGCTGGGCGTGTGGCAGGAAATCTCCCGCCGCGCCGAGCCGATCAAGCAGATTCATGTCTCCGACCGTGGGCGTTTTTCCACCGCGCGGTTGTCGGCGATGGAAGAGGGCGTTCCAGCACTGGGTTATGTGGCGGAAAACGCCTGGCTCGGCCAATGCCTCTGGCACAGCCTGGACAAGGACGTGATCAGTTGGCGTTGCCCGGCGGAAGTCACCGCCATGGAACCGCTGACCGACGGCTATCGCCTGACGCTCAACGATGAAACCCTGGTGGAATGCGACCTCGCGGTGTTGGCCGATGGCGGCCGTTCGGGCCTGCGTGAACAGCTGGGGATCGGCGTCAAGACGCGCCCGTACAACCAGAGCGCGCTGATCGCCAACATCACTCCGAGCGAAGCGCACAACGGCATGGCCTTCGAACGCTTCACTGACGACGGCCCAATGGCTTTGTTGCCGCTGCCGGAAAACCGCTGCGCCCTGGTCTGGACCCGTCTGGGCATGGACGCGCAACGGCTGGCGGCCCTTGATGACCGCAGCTTTCTCAGCGAGCTGCAGGGCGTGTTCGGTTATCGCCTCGGCACGCTGAAACAGGTTGGCGCCCGCAATTTGTATCCGCTGTCGCTGATCGAAGCCGAGGAGCAAGTCCGCCCGCATCTGGCGATCCTCGGCAACGCCGCGCACAGCCTGCACCCGATTGCCGGACAAGGCTTCAACCTGTCCCTGCGCGATGCCCAGGCTTTGGCTGACACCTTATTGAGCAGCGAGACCGCGCTCGGCGACTTTGCGACCTTGCAGGCTTATCGCGAGCGCCAGCGTCTGGACCAGAACCTGACCGTGGGCTTCTCCGATCAGGTCACCCGGTTGTTCGGCAGCACCCAGCCGCTGGTTTCCCTGGGGCGCAACATCGGCCTGCTCGGTCTCGATCTGCTGCCGCCGGCCAAGCGCTGGTTCGCCCGGCAGGCCATGGGCCTGGGCACGCGTCCCGATGTTTAAGCGGGCGCACCTGCACATCAATATTCATGACGACGCGAGCACTTCGGTGACGCGCGTCGAGAGAACCCTTTACCTGCGGCTCAAGCCGCAAGCGAGACAGGCCTAAAGCATGGAAATGCGCGCAGATCTGCTGATTGTCGGGGCCGGAATGGTCGGCAGTGCCCTGGCGCTGGCGTTACAAAACAGCGGGCTTGAAGTCCTGCTGCTGGACGGCAGCCCTTTGAGCGTCAAACCCTTCGACGGCCAGGCGCCGTTCGAGCCGCGGGTGAGTGCCCTGTCGGCGGCCAGCCAGCGAATACTCGAACGCCTGGGCGTGTGGGACGGCATCGCCAACCGGCGCAGCAGCCCCTACACCGACATGCACGTCTGGGACGGCAGCGGCACTGGGAAAATCCATTTCTCGGCGACCAGCGTACATGCCGACGTGCTTGGGCATATCGTCGAGAACCGTGTGGTTCAGGACGCCTTGCTCGACCGGCTGCACGACTGCGACCTCGGGATGCTGGCCAATGCGCGTCTGGAGCAGATGCGCCGTTCCGGTGACGATTGGCTGCTGACCCTGGCCGATGGCCGCACCTTGCGGGCACCGTTGGTGATCGCGGCGGATGGCGCCAACTCGGCGGTGCGGCGCCTGACCGGCGTTGCGACCCGCGAATGGGATTACATGCACCACGCGATCGTCACCAGTGTGCGCTGTTCCAAACCGCATCAAATGACCGCGTGGCAGCGTTTCACCGACAACGGCCCGCTGGCGTTTCTACCGCTGGAACGTGACGGTCAGCAGGATTGGTGCTCGATTGTCTGGTCGACCACGCCGAGCGAAGCCGAACGTCTGATGGCGCTGGACGACGAAATCTTCTGCAAGGAGCTGGAGCGGGCCTTTGAAGGCTGTCTCGGCACGGTGCTCAGCGCCGACCCGCGTCTGTGCGTGCCGCTGCGTCAGCGTCATGCCAAGCGTTACGTGGCAGAAGGCCTGGCGCTGATCGGCGACGCGGCCCACACCATCCATCCGCTGGCCGGGCAGGGCGTGAACCTCGGTTTCCTCGATGCCGCAGTGCTGGCCGAAGTGCTGCTGCAAGCGGCCGCGCGCGGTGAGCGATTGGCGGATGTGAAAGTGCTCAGTCGCTATGAGCGTCGGCGCATGCCCCATAACCTGGCGTTGATGGCGGCGATGGAAGGGTTCGAACGGCTGTTCCAGGCCGATCCGTTACCGGTGCGCTGGTTGCGCAATACCGGGTTGAAGATGGTCGACCAGATGCCCGAGGCCAAGGCGTTGTTCGTGCGCGAAGCGCTTGGGTTGATTGGGGATTTGCCAGCGTTGGCCAAGGCCTGAAGCCCCCTCGCCACATTGTCATTCATTCGATTGTGCAACATCTGGTAACTCCTCCACCCAGTGTTCGATTGAGAAGCGAAATGTGAGTCCTTATCATTTGGGCTCACTTCCCCATTTCGAGAGACCGCTTCCATGTTGGCACCCAAGCGTCTACTGACCGCACTGGCCCTGACCCTGATAGGCAGCACCGCCGCCCAGGCTGCCGACGCGGTGGTGGTTTACTCCTCGCGTATCGATGAGCTGATCAAACCGGTCTTCGATGCCTACACCCAGAAAACCGGCGTACAGGTGAAGTTCATCACCGACAAGGAAGCGCCGTTGATGCAGCGGATCAAGGCCGAGGGCGAAAACGCCACCGCCGACCTGCTGCTGACCGTCGATGCCGGCAACCTCTGGCAGGCCGAGCAGATGGGCATCCTCCAGCCGTTCACCTCCAAGGTGATCGACGCCAACATCCCGCTGCAATACCGCGCATCCTCCCATGCCTGGACTGGCCTGAGCCTGCGGGCGCGGACCATCGCCTACTCCACCGACCGGGTGAAACCCGGTGAGCTGACCACTTACGAGGCGCTGGCCGACAAACAGTGGGAAGGCCGCCTGTGCCTGCGCACGGCGAAGAAGGTCTACAACCAGTCGCTGACCGCCACGATGATCGAAGTCCATGGCGCCGAGAAAACCGAGAAGATCCTCAAAGGCTGGGTCAACAACCTGTCCACCGACGTGTTCTCCGACGACATCGCCGTGCTGGAAGCGATCAATGCCGGTCAGTGCGACGTCGGCATCGTCAACACTTACTACTATGGCCGTCTGCACAAGCAGAAGCCGGACCTGCCGGTGAAACTGTTCTGGCCGAATCAGGGCGACCGTGGCGTGCACGTCAACCTGTCGGGCATCGGCCTGACCAAACACGCACCGCACCCGGAAGCCGCCAAGGCGTTGGTGGAGTGGATGACCACACCTGATGCGCAGAAGATTTTCGCTGACATAAACCAGGAGTTCCCGGCCAACCCTGCCGTTCCGCCTTCGGCTGAAGTCGCGAGCTGGGGCAAGTTCGTGGCCGATACCTTGCCAGTGGAAATCGCCGGTAAGCGTCAGGCTGAAGCGATTCGGATGATGGATCGGGTCGGCTGGAACTGAGTCTGCTGTTTTAAAGATCAAAAGATCGCAGCCTGCGGCAGCTCCCACCGGGTAAATACCATCCCGACGTAGGAGCTGCCGCAGGCTGCGATCTTTTTGCGGTTTGCATACACTTCGTTGATTTACTCGAGAGCTTTTCCTTGGCCCACCCCGCCCAACGCCGCTGGTATCCCCTGGTCTTCGCCATCGCTGCGCTGGTCCTGCTGCCCCTGAGCGTCCTGCTTCTTTCCTGGCAAACCATCGATCAGCAGATCTGGTCCCACCTGTGGGACACGCAGATGCCGCGGCTGCTGGGCAATACCCTCGCGCTGGTCGTCGGCGTTGGCATCGGCGTGACGCTGTTGGGCGTCAGCCTGGCCTGGCTCACCAGCCTCTGTGAGTTCCCGGGGCGGCGGTGGCTGGATTGGGCGCTGATGCTGCCGTTCGCGATTCCTGCCTACGTGCTGGCCTTCGTCTTCGTCGGCCTGCTGGATTTCGCCGGCCCGGTGCAAACCATGCTGCGCGAATGGTTCGGCAGTGGTCTGAGGCTGCCGCGAGTGCGTTCCACCGGCGGCGTGATTCTGGTGCTGGTGCTGGTTTTCTATCCCTACGTTTACCTGTTGGCGCGCACCGCATTCCTGGCCCAGGGCAAAGGCCTGATGGAAGCGGCGCGAGTCCTTGGGCAATCTCCGTGGCAGGCGTTCTGGCGAGTGGCGTTGCCCATGGCACGCCCGGCGATCGGCGCGGGGGTGGCGTTGGCGCTGATGGAAACCCTGGCGGATTTCGGTGCGGTGTCGGTGTTCAACTTCGATACGTTCACCACCGCCATCTACAAGACCTGGTACGGCTTTTTCAGTCTCCCCACCGCCGCGCAACTGGCCAGCCTGCTGCTGTTAGTGGTGATGGTCGTGTTATATGGCGAGCGCCGGGCTCGGGGAGCCAACCGGGCGGGCAACGAACGGCCGCGGGTCAAGGCGCTGTATCACCTGCATGGGGTCAAGGCGCTGGCGGCGATGAGCTGGTGTGGTCTGGTGTTCGCCTGCGCCTTCGTCATTCCCGTGCTGCAACTGCTGGTGTGGTTCTGGCAACGCGGGCGCTTCGATCTGGACGAGCGGTATGCCGGGCTGATCGTGCACACCCTGTACCTGGGCGGCATGGCGGCGTTGATTACTGTCAGCGTCGCGCTGCTGCTGGCCTTCGCCCGTCGATTGGCACCGACCCGGGCGATCCGTTCCGGCATCAGCCTGGCCAACCTCGGCTACGCACTGCCGGGCTCGGTATTGGCGGTGTCGATCATGCTGGCGTTCAGTTATCTGGATCGCGAACTGGTGATTCCGCTGTCGGGCTGGCTTGGCGGCGCGGGCAAACCGTTGCTGCTGGGCAGTCTGTCGGCGTTGTTGCTGGCCTATCTGGTGCGATTCATCGCCGTGGCTTACGGGCCGCTGGAAAGCAGCCTGGCGCGAATACGGCCCTCTTTGCCCGAAGCAGCACGTAGCCTTGGCGTCAGTGGGCCACGACTGTTTTTCAAAGTGTATCTGCCGCTGCTGCTTCCGGGCACGTTGAGCGCTGCGTTGCTGGTGTTCGTCGACGTGCTCAAGGAAATGCCCGCGACCCTGCTGATGCGCCCGTTCGGCTGGGACACGCTGGCGGTGCGGATCTTTGAAATGACCAGCGAAGGCGAGTGGGCCAGGGCCTCGTTGCCGGCACTGACCCTGGTTCTGGTCGGGCTGTTGCCGGTCATCGGATTAATCAGAAGGTCGGCGCATCGAAACACCTAGGCGCCCTGTCTCGCGAATCCGTCCCGAGTTTGACGAGTGACTGTTATTGCCAGGCAAGGCGCCGTGACGAGTCATAGCTCGCTATGGCGAGGAACGGCAACGCAGCATGGCAATAACAGGCGCCGTCAAAACGGGACAGTGATTCGTGAGACAGGGCGCTGTGCCAGTCCTACACCTTGCGGCTACAATGCGCGGCATTCGGTGCGGTCCGTCTTTCAGACCGGGTTGCTGAAATCGGCTGAAAGCCTTTATTCCAAGGCATTTCACCCCGTACAGCGGCTGTCCGCACCTTCGCCACGCCCGGAAGGAGAAACCCATGGGACAGCGCACGCCTCTGTATGACCTTCATCTCGCCCTCGGCGCGAAGATGGTCGATTTTGGCGGTTGGGATATGCCTCTGCATTACGGCTCGCAGGTCGAGGAACACCATCAGGTGCGCCGCGATTGCGGGGTTTTCGATGTATCCCATATGACCGTGATCGATGTCGACGGCCCCCAGGCCAAGGCCTGGCTGCAATATTTGCTGGCCAACGACGTCGAGCGCCTGCACAGCCCCGGCCGTGCCTTGTACAGCGCCATGCTCAACGAGCACGGCGGTATCGTCGACGACATGATCGTCTATCGCCTCGATGACGGATATCGGCTGGTGGTCAACGCCTCCACCCGCAATCAGGACCTGGCCTGGATGCAGGCTCATCTCGGCGACTTCGATGTGCGGCTCAACGAGCGCTCCGAACTGGCGATGCTGGCCATTCAAGGGCCTCACGCCCGGCACAAGATTGCCGAACTGGTGACCCAGTCCCGCGCTACGTTGATCCAGCAGCTCAAACCTTTCGAAGGTCAGGCCGACGGTGACTGGTTCATCGCCCGCACCGGTTACACCGGTGAGGACGGTCTGGAAATCGTACTGCCGGCCGATCAGGCGCCGGGCTTCTTCAACGATCTGGTGGGCGCGGGCATTTCCCCGATCGGCCTCGGGGCGCGCGATACCTTGCGGGTCGAAGCCGGCATGAACCTGTACGGTCAGGATATTCATCAAGACGTTTCGCCATTGGCTTCCAACATGGCCTGGAGCATTGCCTGGGAACCGGCCACGCGCCAGTTCCTTGGCCGCACCGCCCTGGAGGCCGAGCAGGCCGCTGGCGTGCAGCACAAACTGGTCGGTCTGGTCCTTGAAGAACGTGGTGTCTTGCGAGCGCATCAGGTGGTTCGCATCGCCGATGTTGGCGAAGGGGAGATCACCAGTGGTAGTTTCTCTCCTACGCTTAGCAAGTCGATTGCACTGGCGCGCGTGCCGGCGGCCACCGCCGACCGCGCTGAAGTGGAAATCCGTGGCAAGTGGTACCCGGTTCGAGTGGTCAAGCCGACCTTCGTACGCCATGGCAAAACCTTGATCTAACCTTTTTTGGCGGGCAACGACCGCCGACATTTTTCTTGAGGACACAGAACATGAGCGAAATCCCTGTCGACCTGCGTTTTGCCGAAAGTCACGAATGGGCCCGTCTAGACCATGATGGCGGCGTGAAAGTGGGTATTTCAGACCATGCTCAGGAAGCCTTGGGTGATGTGGTGTTCGTCGAGCTGCCGGAAATCGGCAAAGTGTTCGCTGCCGGTGAGGCTGCGGGTGTCGTCGAGTCGGTCAAGGCTGCGTCGGATATCTACTCGCCGGTCTCCGGTACCGTCATTGCGGTCAACGAAGAGTTGGCCAACAGCCCGGAACTGGTCAACAGCGCGCCTTATGACAGCTGGTTCTTCAAGCTGGAGCCAAGCGATACCTCTGAGCTGGACAAGCTGCTCGACCCGATGGCCTACAAGGCCGCCATCGGCGAATAATGCTCGCCCCGTAGGAGCTTGGGCGGGGGGCGGGGCGGGTGGTTTTTGTTTTTTAAATAAAAAAAACACGACGGAGGCGGGGGGGGGAGAAGGGAGGTGTTAGGTGTGGTGGGGGG
>NZ_JBGLZF010000075.1:0-17257 GCF_047304405.1 Pseudomonas sp. Pseusp11 | reverse complement strand
GCGGTAGTTCAGTCGGTTAGAATACCGGCCTGTCACGCCGGGGGTCGCGGGTTCGAGTCCCGTCCGCTGCGCCATATCTGCCTCAAGGCTCACTGAACGCCTTGGAGCTACGAAGAAGGCCGTTGGCAATCTTCGAGTCGATAGCAAAGACCCTGGTCGAAAGACCGGGGTTTTTTGTGTCTGCGATTTGGCTTTTTCTTCTTTCGCGCCTTCCCGCTTCTACCTTTTTGCACGCCCGATGCACAAAGGACTTGGTTCACGGTATCGACATTAATTAGAATCACTCTCATTTAAGATAACTCCTGGCGCAGGGCTTCTTGAGATGAGTGATGCAGCGATGCCGAAGGAGCAAACCCTCCACGACCTGTACCGCGATCACCGTGGCTGGCTTGAAGGCTGGTTGAGGCGGCGCATGGGCAACGCGTGTGATGCGGCGGACCTCAGTCAAGATACGTTCCTGCGCTTGCTCGCCAGCTCTCAACGGATTGCCGACCTGCAGGAGCCCCGTGCCTATCTGCTGACTGTGGGCAAACGACTGCTGAGCAACTTCTATCAGCGTCGTAGCCTTGAGCAGGCCTATTTGAATGCCCTGGCCTCGCTGCCTGAAGGCAGTGTGCCGTCACCCGAGCAGCGCTGGCTGCTGCTGGAAACCCTGCAAGCCCTGGACGAATTGCTCGACGGACTGCCGACGGCGGTGCGGCGGGCGTTTCTCTGGAGTCAGCTGGAAGGCTTGAGCTACCAGCAAATTGCCGACCGCCTGCGGGTGTCGGAGCGCACGATCAAACGCTACATGGCGCAAGCCTACGAGCATTGCCTGTTGGTGGAGCTGTGAGCAGTCCGTCGCCTTCGGTGGAGGCCCGCCAGATAGCGCGCGCCGCCGCGCAGTGGCTCGCCTTGCTGGAGTCCGGCAGCGCGAATGAGCAGGATCACGCTGGCCTGCAGCGGTGGCGCGACAGTTGTACCAGTCACGAACAGGCCTGGCAGAAAGCTCAAGCCCTACGTCAGCGTTTTGCCGATCTGCCTTCAGCGTTGGCGCTGCAAAGTCTGGATCGCCCTGAGCCAGCTCGACGGGTGGTGCTCAAGCGCGCATTGGGTGCAGTGGTGTTGGTGCCTGCGGCGTGGCTGATCAGCCGGCAATTACCGTTGGAGGTCTGGCAGGCCGACTTGCATACGTCCACCGGGGAGCGCAAACAGGTGCAGCTCGCCGATGGCGGTTTCTTGCAACTCAACACTGCCAGCGCCGTCGATGTGGATGTGCAGGGGCGACGCTTGACGTTGGTAGAGGGCGAAATATCGCTGAAGGTGCCAGGCGTCTCACCGTTGACGATCCAGACCCGATTCGGGCATGTCATTGTCAGTCAAAGTGAGGTCTGTGTGCGGCAGGAGGCACTCGGATGCCGCGTGTCGGTGTACAACGGTTCTGTGCAATTGCAGCCGTTGCAGGGGCCGGCATTGGTATTGCGCGGTGGTTTGCAGGTTGACCTTCGAGCAGCCGGTGCCGGGTCGATAGCCGCATTTGATGTGCTCGCGCCGGGCTGGCGCGAAGGCGTGCTGATGGCCAAAAACCGGCCGCTGGGGGATTTCCTGCGTGAGCTCAGCACCTATCGACCGGGTGTCCTGCGCTGGGAGCCTGCGCTCGAGGCGCTGCGCGTCACCGGCAGTTTCCGTCTGGACGACACCGATCGCGTGCTGGCGCTGCTCGCGGCCAGTCTGCCGCTGGAGGTGCATTCGCGTACGCGTTACTGGGTGATGTTGCTGCCGCGCAAAAATAGTGTGTGAAGCCTGTCCCTTTTTTCTGACTCGCTTGTCATTCAAGGCAACTGAGCGAATCAAGAGAACTTCTTCAATGCCCGCAGTAATGCCTTGCTGTCCGCGTCCGGCTTCTTCCGGCCTGCGTCCGTTGTTGCACCTGAGCCTGTTGCTGAGCCTGAGTGCCAGTCCGTTGTTTATCACTTCCAGTTGGGCCGAAGATGCTACTCGGCGCAGTTATCAGGTGCCTGCCGGGAGCCTGAGCGATGCGCTGACCCGGTTTGCCGGCCTGGCTGGGGTCAATCTGTCGGTCGACCCGGCGCTGGTGAGCGGTCGCAGCAGTGCGGGTCTTTCCGGCGAATACGCGGTCGAGGAGGGCTTTACCCGACTGTTGCAGGGTTCCGGCCTGCAGCTGCAGCCGTTGAGCGAACAAGCGTACATCCTGACCCCGACGCCAGAAGGCAGCAGCCTGCAATTGGCCCCCACCTCGATTCTCGGTGCCACTGAATCGGCGGGCGGCGATCCGTATGCCGGCGGCCAGGTCGCACGCCGCGGTTCTCAAGGTTTGCTGGGCTCGAAAGACTTTATGGAAACGCCGTTCAGCATGACCACGTACACCAGTGAAGTGGTCAAAAACCAGCAGGCTCGTACCTTGGGTGACCTGATCGCCAACGATCCTTCGGTTCGTGCCACCAACCCGGCGGGTGGGCGTTATGAGCAATTCACCATTCGCGGGCTCAGCCTGTTCAATAGTGATGTCGCCTACAACGGTCTCTACGGCGTCCTGCCGACCTATACGATCGACATGGAGATGGCCGACCGCGTCGACATCCTCAAAGGCCCGAGCCAGCTTATCAACGGAATTTCGCCGCGGGGCAGCGTCGGTGGCGGGATCAACGTGGTGCCCAAGCGCGCCACCGACAAACCCATCACTTCGTTTACCGGTAGCTACGCTTCCGACAACCAGGTCGGCGGCGCCGTGGATGTTGGCCGGCGCTTTGGTGAAGACAACAAGTTCGGTATTCGTTTTAACGGCGTGAAGCAGTCCGGCGACACCGAATGGGATCATCAGAGTGTCGACCGCGAGATGGCCGTGCTGGGCCTGGATTTTCGTGGTGAGCGCCTGCGACTTTCGACGGATATCGGGCGCACCGAGCGCGATACCGACGCGCCACAGGAACGCGTGCAGGTTGGCGCCAACGCGCAGGTTCCGCATGCCAGCGATGTCCGTCACAACTATGCGCAGCCCTGGAGCAAAGCGAGTACCAACGACACTTTCGGCGCGGTGAACGGTGAATTCGATGTCAGCGATTCCGTCATGCTGTACGGCGGTGTGGGCGCGCGTAAAAGCAACCATGACTTTCTTCGTCATGCCGTTGCAGTCACCAATAACGCAGGTGATTTCAGCGTTCAGCCGCGTGATTTCACCCGTGACGAAAATGTCCGGACGGCCACGGCAGGGGTGCGCAATTGGTTTCATACCGGTCCGGTGAGCCATGAAGTCAACCTGGCTGCCAGCTATTTCTACATGGACTTCGAAAATGGCGGTGCCCGTTATGCTGCGGCCCGCAGCAATCTCTACGATCCTGTCGAAACACCAACACCTGTCAGACCCACGCGCCTGGATTCGAAGGTCTACACCGAGAACCGCTTCAGCGGCGTGGCGTTGTCTGACACGCTGGGTTTCTTCGATGATCGGCTACTGCTGACCCTCGGCGCTCGCTGGCAGCGCGTGAAGGTTGATGACTGGACGGATAACGTCAAAGGCGACACGGCCTACGACGAGGAAAAGGTTTCGCCGTCGGGTGGCATCCTGTTCAAGGCGACCGACAAATTGTCGCTGTATGCCAACTACATGGAGGGCTTGAGCCAAGGCAAGATCGCGCCGTCGACTTCGGCGAATGAAGACGAGATATTTCCGCCGTTCATCAGTCGGCAGGTCGAGGTCGGCGCCAAGTATGACGCGGGTGCGTTCGCCGTGACCGCCGCGGTGTTCCGGATCAAGCAGCCGGCCTATGAAACCAACGCCACGACGCGAGTCTTCGGCCCGAACGGCAAGCGTCAAAACGACGGTGTGGAACTGAGTGTGTTCGGTGAGCCGCTCAAAGGTTTTCGCCTGCTCGGCGGTGTCATGTACATCGACAGCGAGTTGACCAATACCACCAATGGCACCTTTGACGGCAACCGGGCGCCTGCGACGCCGAAATACAACGTCAACCTGGGCGCCGAGTGGGACGTGCCGACCGTACAGGGCCTGACCCTGACCAGCCGCGGTATCTATTCCAGTTCGCAGTATCTGGATCAGTCCAACAACAAGGAAATCGACGCCTGGGAGCGTTTCGACGTGGGTGCACGCTACGGGTTCAAGATCGACGAAAAGAACATCACTCTGCGTGCCAATGTCGAGAACGTGGCGGACAAGCGCTACTGGAGTTCGGCTGGGGCCTCGGATGACAGCGAGCCGGGCTTGACGCTCTCGACCCCGCGAACCTACCTCGTTTCGGCGACGGTCGACTTCTGAATCAACGACGGGACTAAGACTTCCCTGGCGGATACAAAAAAGGGGCCGCGTTCAGCGGCCCCTTTTTCACCTCTATCGGTCAGTATCCGAGCTTGTCCCGTAATCCGTAATACCAGGCGCCCAACGCCGCGAACGGCGTACGCAGCAATTGCCCACCGGGGAACGGGTAGTGGGGGAGGTCGGCGAAGGCGTCGAAGCGTTCAGCCTGACCACGCAATGCTTCGGCCAGTACCTTGCCCGCCAGGTGCGTATACGTCACGCCGTGGCCACTGCAACCCTGGGAGTAGTAGATGTTGTCGCCCAGTCGCCCGACCTGAGGAAGACGCGACAGGGTCAGCAGGAAATTGCCGGTCCAGGCGTAATCGATCTTCACGTCCTTGAGTTGCGGGAAGGCCTTGAGCATCTTCGGTCGAATGATCGCCTCGATGTTCGCCGGATCCCGCGCGCCATACACCACGCCGCCACCAAATATCAGACGCTTGTCAGCGCTCAGGCGGTAGTAGTCGAGTAGGTAGTTACAGTCTTCGACGCAGTAGTCCTGAGGCAGCAGGCGCTTGGCCAATTCATCGCCCAAGGGTTCGGTGGTGATCACTTGAGTCCCGCAGGGCATCGACTTGGCCGCCAGCTCCGGCACCAGATTACCGATGTACGCGTTGCCGGCGACGATGATGAACCTGGCCCTGACCTTGCCCTGAGGCGTATGCACCACCGGGTTGGCACCGCGCTCGATGCGCACTGCCGGCGATTGCTCGTAAATAGTGCCGCCCAACGACTCCACGGCTGCTGCTTCGCCCAAGGCAAGATTGAGTGGATGAATATGCCCGCCACTCATATCGAGCATGCCGCCGACATATTGATCGCAAGCCACTACCTCGCGGATGCGACGCTGATCCAACAGCTCAAGCTGCGTGTGACCGAAACGCTCCCACAGGCGCTTCTGAGACTCCAGGTGGCCCATCTGCTTGTCGGTAATGGCGGCGAACACACCGCCATCCTTCAGGTCGCACTGGATATTATATTTGGCCACTCGCTCACGAATGATCCGCCCACCTTCGAACGCCATCTGCCCTAGCAACTGAGCTTGCTTGGGGCCGACGCTGCGCTCAATCACATCGATATCACGGCTGTAGCTGTTAACGATCTGGCCACCGTTGCGTCCCGACGCACCGAAGCCGACCTTGGCGGCTTCCAGCACCGTAACCTTGAAACCGTTTTCCAGCAGGAACAGGGCAGAGGACAGGCCGGTGTAACCGGCGCCGATTACACAGACATCAGTCTCTACATCATCCTGCAGGGCCGGGCGCGCTGGTGCCGCATTGGCCGACGCGGCGTAATAGGACTCTGGGTAGGGAGTGTTCGCCATCCTGCAGCCTCTGTTTAATATATTTTACGAGTGCATTGATCCTACCCGAGTTAAAAATCGACCGCCAGCCACCGGAAAATCTTCTTTGCCGCAGAGAAATTAAATATTTTGCATATTCATAGGGTTAGGTGAAAAAAAGGTGTTGACACCCCTCCGGAATTCCGTAGAATGCCGCCTCACAGCAGGCACGTAGCTCAGTTGGTTAGAGCACCACCTTGACATGGTGGGGGTCGTTGGTTCGAGTCCAATCGCGCCTACCAAACAAAATCCGCTCTGCTGGGCGGTCTGGAAGGGCCCACCGAAAGGTGGGCCCTTTTTTGTTGTCCTCGATTTACCTGGCTTTTGCAAAATCCTCAAAAACGCCAACTCGGCGCCTTACTTCCAGTAAACACTGTTGCTGAACTAATACCGCCATAGCCGTCTACATTCTTCAGGGGACATCCCCTTTCGGAGAGAACGGATATGTTTAGATCTCGCTCGTTGATCGCCGCTATGACGTGTCTTGCCTTGGTGTCCGGTTCAGTGACTGCATTGGCCGACCCGGGAAACGGGAAAGGCCAGGGAGGAGGCAAGGGAAATCCACAATACAACCAGGACCATGGCAACTCCGGCCATGGAAACAAAGGGAAAGGTTCAGGGGGGGACGATTGGAGTCACGGCCCGAGCATCAACCACGGTAGCGTCCTTGGCATCGTGGGTGGTTATCGCGACTACTGGAGCCCCGGTCCCGCCTTGCCACCCGGTATTCAGAAAAACCTTGCGCGCGGTAAACCTCTGCCGCCGGGGATCGCCAAAAAGCTCGATGGCCGTCTGCTCGGCCAGCTTCCCCACTACGATGGCTATGAGTGGCAGCAGGCTGGCACTGACTTGATTTTGGTGGCCATCGCTACCGGGATCATCTACGAGGTGCTCAATGGCGCATTCGATTGATGTGAGGGCGATAAATTTCAATCGCGCCCTTGCCGCATAACGACCAGCAACATCGCGGGAAGCAGTGTGCCGGTTCGATCACTGCACATTGCTTGCCCGCTGGTCGCCGGCCTTTGAACTGTGTGGGGGGGAGACGGTCAATTATTCCGTGCAATATCAACCTCCACGGAACCTCACCATGCTATTAAAAAACAAGAGTTTTGTTGCCGTCATGTCCTGCGTGATGATGCTTGCAGCCGCCCCGTTATTGCCCGCTGAACTGTCCATCATGAGCTCCGCCTACGCGAAGGATGGTGGCAATGGAGGTGGCGGCGGCGGTGGTAACGGTGGTGGCAATGGCGGCGGTAACGGCGGTGGTCATGGTGGCAACGGCGGTTCCGGCCATTCCGGCGGCGTCAGTAGCAATGGCCGTGGCGCAGGCTTGAGTAGCGACCATGTCGGCCTTGGTGCAGGCTTGAGTGGCACCCATGTCGGCCGTGGCGCAGGCTTGAGTGGCGCCCACGTCGGCCGTGGTGCAGGCTTGAGTAGCGCCCATGTCGGCCGTGGCGCAGGCTTGAGTAGCGCCCATGTCGGCCGTGGCGCAGGCTTGAGCAGCGATCACGCCGGCAAAGCCGTTCGAGATCATGGCGTCAATGGCAACCACTTTGGTAGCGAACGTAACAGTGACCGTGGCCATGGCGCAGTCACTTCGGGCATTGCGCATTCCAGGGACACGCGAGGAATTGCCAAGGCCTCTGCCATTTCGGCCACTACGCCTGGTGATCACAACACGAAAGGGTTGAGCAGCGCTCGCACTTCGATTTCAAAACGACTGGATTAAGTCCAGAACTCTCAAAGACCGGGTATCCATCAGGAACCCGGTTTTTTTTCGCCTGCAATTTGCCCGATGGCGAGGTGCGGGAGATCAGCCCAGCTACATGCGTGAGCAAATCCCACGCGATGGACTACTACTGTAAGGCTGATTCAACTTTGTCCTGATGGGAGTATGTCGATGCTGGCTCACTGGTTTCTGGCGGCGGTTCACCTCTTGGCCTTTGGTCTGGGTTTTTGGGCTGTACTGACCCGCGGTACGGCGTTACGTCGTCTGAGTGCCGGGGCAGGGGACGCTCGCCGTGTTTTGATTGCAGATAATCTGTGGGGGATCTCTGCAGTCACTCTGCTGATCACGGGTGGGCTACGAGCCTTTGGCGGGTACGAAAAAGGCACTGATTACTATCTTCACCAACCCCTGTTTCATCTCAAGATGACGCTCTTGGTGTTCATCCTGTTGCTTGAGATTGCACCGATGGTGACGCTGATCAAATGGCGGATTGCGCTGGGGCGCGGCGCGGCTATCGATACCGGGCGCGCAACGCTGTTTGCCCGTATCAGTCATATCGAGGCGCTGTTGCTGGTGCTGATGGTCGTGGCGGCTACGGGCATGGCGCGTGGTGTGACGTTTGGCTAACCGGGCAGGGGAGCGCTCTTTCTCGCTGCAAATCCGAAACGTCTGACAGTCATGGCAGGAGCCAGGGCAGTAGTATCGGCTCCGTGTTGCGATGGCATCGCAAAGAGAGACGGAGCGCAGAACGATGCGGCACTTGAATCTTAGCCAGCCGTTACTCGAGGCAGAATGGGCTGGCTACTGACTGCAGCAGGATTCAGGGCGTTTGCGGCTTGTCCGGGGCGGTCAGGCCAGCCTGGATGCGTTGATAAATTTCTTCGCGATGCACCGCAACGTCTTTCGGGGCGTTGATGCCAATCCTGACTTGCTGGCCGCTAACGCCCAGAATGGTGATCGTAATGTCATCACCGATGTTTATGCTTTCACCGACTTTGCGGGTGAGTATCAGCATGGTTTTCTCCTTGATTGCTTTGTAGGGCACCTGGTTCGGACAGTGCAGAGGTCGGTATTAGATATAGATTAGTGCGAAGTTTCACGGTTTGGGTGCCTCTTTCTGACGCGCAGATGCTGCATTAATTCCCAAGGTGTAACTATACAGAGGCCGCCACCATCATTCTCGTTGTTTTGAGCCCATTTTGCGGCACTCGGGATGGATCCATGGATGTTAAAATCGCCGCTTTAAGCATTCGGAGGAAAGCGTTGTGCGCAAAATGGTCTTGGTAATCGCGGTACTGACGCTGGCCGGATGCGGTGAGGATAAAGGGGTTGACGCTCAAAAGCCGCAACCGGCAGTCGCCTCCGTCCCCGCGGCGGCAACGGGCCCGCAGTGGGACGTCGAAGTGCGTGGCGAGACACCCCAGGCGGTCAGTGACCTGAGTGGTTGGTTGATTGAGCACAGCTTCGTTCCCAACGTCGTGAAGGAAAATGGAAAGGTTCGTATTCTGGTCGGGCCGTTCGGTTCGCAAGCCGAGGCGCAGGCCAGGCAAGCTGAAATAACGGCGGCGCTGACCCGGGCGAAAAAGATGAACATCGAATCGCTGATCGTCGAACACCCGACGGCTCAGTAACCGTCCTTTTCGCAACGCGCAGACCCGCATGCCGGGTGATGTGCCAGGGAAGCGATCTGCGAGGTCGTTTCCCTGGTGATGCGTCGGCATAAACGTCACATCAAGTTATTTTGCGGCAATCCCAGCAGGCCGGTCAGGGTGTTGATGATCGCCTGTTGCCGGGCACGGTCTGTCTGGTGCACGGCCTCCGCGGCGGCAACATCAGCATCGCAGTGGGGGCACGTCACTTCGTGTGCATGGATGTACTGCAAGCAGCCACGACACAGCGCCAGTTGCGGTGGAATACGTCCTTCGTCTGGCGATTTCTGGCCCTGATTCGCCCAGGCCAGTTTGATCACCTGGCCGCTGTCGCTGACGCTGTTCACCTTCTCGCCGGTATCGATGCGCTCGGTAATCAGATCAAAACGTCCGACGGCGAAGGAGGTTTTTGCCGCGTCCTCGAGTTTGACGATGCGCTCGCGTAGCCCGCGTTTTTGCAGGTCCAGCGCGCGGTAATGGCAGTAGGGATTATTGCCGGGTTTGCCGAGCAGGGAATGCGAGGTCCAGGTGCAGCCGCCACGGCAGACGTCGTTGTAATAGCAGCTTCGGCAGTAGCCCCACAGGTCGTCGACCCCCCGCAGGCGACCAAAGTGCATGCCTTCGCTGTAGTGCCAGATATCGTGCAAGCTCATGTTGCGTACGTTGCCGCCCGAAAACCCCACCGTTGCCAATGACGGGCAACCCTTTACCGTGCCGTCGGCTTCCAGCGCCAGCACGGTCTGGCCGGCGGCGCAGCCACTCCAGTGCACGCGCTCGTCGCCGAAACCACGCCACATGTGCTCGTAAGGGCCGTAGTAACCAATATTGTTGCCCACGTTCATCAGCAGGCCGCGATCGACCCCTTCACGGTAGAGGCGCGCCAGTAACGGCATCACTTCCAGCAGTTGATAGGGCTGCAACAGCAGCTCCGGGTGATCGACGGCATTGCCCATGGCGACCGTCAGCTGGATCTGCCAGTGAGTGGCGCCGAGGTCGATGATCAGGTCCATCAGCTCGGGCAGGTCGGGCAACGTGGCCGCACCGATTTGTGTGTTGACGCTCACCGCAAGCCCGGACTGTTTGGCGCGTCGCAGGGTGTCCACCGCCTTGTCGAACGAGCCCGGAACATTGCGCACTGCGTCATGCAATGGGGCCAGTCCATCCAGTGACACACCGACGCCATTAAGCCCGGCATCCACCGCTGCCTGCATTTTCGCGGGCGTCAGGTTGCGGCCACCGGTTTGTATGGCGCAATACATGCCGTGATCGTGGATGGCCTGGATCAGCTGGGTCCAGTCTTTGCGCAAATACGCTTCGCCGCCGATCAGGGTGATCTCGCGGGTGCCGAGTGCTGCCAGGGAATCGATGACGTCCAGGCATTCCCGGGTGTTCAGTTCATCGGGGCGTCGATGGCCGGCGCGTGAACCGCAATGCAGGCATTTGAGATCGCAGGCCAGAGTGATTTCCCAGACCACATGCACCGGCACGTAGCGTTTGAGGTCGGTTTCACTGAGGTAGCGGGCAGGGCGACTGTCTGACATGGGAAATCCTTGCGCACCAACGCGTGCGCGGCACGAATCCATCGAAGTGTTCGCGCCTTCCTTGAGCCAATGGCGCGACCGGATTTACCTTTTGTTGTAGGTCAATAGCGCGGACCCTGTAGGTGCGGGCTTGCCCGCTCCCACAGGGGTTTACGCTTAACTGACTGGGGTTAGCGGGCCTCCAGGCGGGCGATTTCAGCGTTCAGCTGCTCCAGAGCGCTGCGCAGGGCACCGCTGTTGGCCAATTGCTGTTCACCCTGGCTCACCACGGACTTCAGTTGCGCCAGGTCACCGCTGGTTTGCGCTTGCTGTACCGCGACGGCATAGAGCGGCACCGCATGGTGCGGATGCTCTGGGCGCTCAATCACGGGGGCCTGGCTGACGGCGGCGTGTTTCACGTAATGCCAGATACCCTGGTCCTGGTACTTGTAGTCGACATAACCGCTCGCCCAATCGGCGCCTAAAATGCCTTTCAAGCCGAAAGTCTGGGCGATCTGGCTGAGAGGGCCGCTCGGGCTGCCCGCCAAGGTGAGGATGATGTGGTTTTCGGCCGTCGGCACCAGTTTGGCCTCGGAGTATTCACCCCATACACGGGCACGGAAGTTGAGAGGCGGATAGGTGCTTTGGAAAATGCTGGCAACCCCGCTGACTTTTTTCTTTACGGTATCTACCAGCAGATCCAGGGTTAAAACCGGTGAGCCCAGTAGATGATTGCTGACATTCAGGCGGGTATGAAAGAGTCCGATTGACATGGTGCTACTCCCTTATTTGTATTCTGGACAACTCGGGCATGTTTCGTGAGCGGGTCAGCGGCGTTCCTGCCGGCTGATTTCGCCCTTGGCCGTTTCAAGCGCGCTCTGCAGTTGGGGTTGCTGATCCAGTTGTTGTTGGGCCAGGCGCGCCAGGTTTTTCATCTGGGCCAGGTCACCGCTGGCAATGGCACTTTGAATCGGCGCCGCGTACAGCGGCATGATCGGTGGATACGGCAGAATGACCGGGCCGGGCTCCAAAGGCACTGATTTATAAGCGTTGGAGGGTACAGACTCGACAAGATGAGCGGGGGCAGTGACCTGGACCCACCGTTCGCCATTGAAGTACTCGTAATTGGCGACGCCTTCTCTCCAGTCGCTACCGACCACCAGATGCAACTTGAAATTCACGACGGAGTTCGAGCCTGGGCCGCCGTTATTGCCTTGAGCGGTGATCAGGATCTTGCTGACGCCAGGACTCATGACCGTCAGGTAGGTGTATTCGCCCCAGACATCGGAGTGCACATCCAGCGGCGGGTTGGTGGCCTGAGTGATCGTGGAAGTACCGCTTACCGTTTGGTCAGGGGTAAATACCAGAAGATTGAGTGCCAGACTTTGTGCGCCCGGTGCCGAAGTACCAATTCGGTAGCAGAGTGGGAACAAGCCGACAGGTTGCTGATTAGAACCAGACATAATTATTGCCTCCATTGCAATAAGGGGAGCGGAAATAGCTATTAGTGCTTTTCCAGGCGTGCGACTTCCTTCACCAACTGCTCGTAAGCGGTTTTTAGCTCTTTATTTTCTGGCGTGGATGCATCGCGTTGTTTCAACAGCGTCTTCATTTGCGGCAGGTCGCCTGCCTTGATCGCGCCTTGGATGGCCACCCCATAGGGGGGCATGCTATGGCGAGTTGAACTGCTCATAACGACTCCTTCCGTGGTATTTGCGGGCACTGCTGTCATCAGCAGTTTTTGCAGTTAAGCAGGCGCCGATAAATATGCAATGGACTGCACCGGAGTAATGTTTAATATTATTTTATTAATAGCGGCGCGTTTGGATATGAGGTGTTTGATATTAAGAATGGCGATAGATTAACGCGCTTTCTCATAATTCATTATTGTTGTTATCGCCATTGATAATGAGTGATGGATTCAAACAGCACTGACCTTGCGCCCAAACCGTTCCCGATAAATCGAAGGCGGCACGCCGACCACGCTGCGAAATGCCACGCGGAAACTCTCCACCGAGCGATAGCCGCAGTGCTGGGCAATCTGGTCGGTGTTTTGATTCGTACTCTCCAACAGCTCACGGGCTCGGGCCAGGCGTTCATGCTGCAGCCACGCTTTGGGCGGCATACCGCTGGCTTCGGTGAACCGCCGCAGGAACGTGCGCTCACTCATGGCCGCCTCGCTGGCGAGGTCGCGAACCTCCAACGGTTCGTGCAGCCGTTCCCGTGCCCACTGCATGACCCGCGACAGATCGCTGCGCGGCGTCGGGCTGACCGGTGACGGAATGAACTGCGCCTGGCCGCCGGTGCGTTGTGGCGACATCACCAACCGCCGGGCCACCGAGTTGGCCACCTGCGTGCCGAAATCCCGCGCGACCAGATGCAGGCAAGCATCGATGCCGGCGGCGCTGCCGGCCGAAGTGATCAACTGACCTGAATCGACATACAGCACGTCCGGATCCACCAGAATGTTCGGGAAGCGCTCGGCCAGTTCAGCGGTGTAGCGCCAATGGGTGGTGGCGCCGTGACCGTCCAGCAAACCGGTGGCCGCCAGTACGAATACCCCGGAACAGATCGACAGCAACCGCGCGCCTCGGGCATGAGCCTGACGCAGGGCTGCGAGCAAGGGCTCCGGCACCGGCGCGCTGCGGTCGCGCCAGCCGGGGATGATGATGGTTCGGGCGCGCTCAAGCAGTTCCATCCCGCCGTCGGCCAGCATCTGAATGCCGCCCATGGCGCGCATCGGCCCTTGGTCGACGGCGACGATGCGGTGCTCGTACCAAGGGAAATCGAACTCTGGCCGCGCCAGGCCGAAGATCTCCACGGCAATGCCGAATTCGAAGGTACAGAGGCCGTCGTAGGCCAGAATCGCGACTAAACCTGGGGTGGGCTGCATTTGGCGGAAAATTCCCGGTGAGTGTCTTGTGCGCCACTGTAGCGGCAAGGCCGGAGCAGATAAAGTTTTCTCACACCCACTGAGACTTTGGAGTACAGCCCATGCCTAGCCTGGTTCGCGAGATTCCCGCAGCCCCGTCCGCCATCGCCCTGATGCACTTCAGCAATCGGCTGACCTTCGAAACCGATTGTTCCGACGTCTACAGCAGCCAAGAGGCCGGCGAGGTGGATTTTGTTCTGGTGGACGTGCGCGGACCGTTGGCGTTCGAACGCGGACATGTGCCAAGCGCGATCAACATCCCGAGTCGATTGATTACAGCTGATGGCTTGGCGGCCTATCCGAAGTCCACGCTGTTTGTGGTCTATTGCGCCGGACCTCACTGCAACGGCGCCAACAAGGCCGCGGTGAAACTGGCGGCGCTGGGTTACCCGGTCAAGGAGATGATCGGCGGGGTGACCGGGTGGCTGGATGAAGGGTTTGAGTTGAGTGTTGCGGTGCAACCCGCCGTTGCGTTGACCATTAGGTGTGAATGCTGACTAACTGTGGCGAGGGAGCTTGCTCCCGTTGGGGCGCGAAGCGGCCCCGAGAACTGCCAACCATGCCCCCTGAATAAACCGTGTTCTCAGTGTTTACGACTGCTTCGCAGCCGAGCGGGACGGTGCGGCGATCCGACAAGCTCCCTCGCCACAGATTCAGCGATTAGCTGATGAAGCGCTCCACCATCCATCCAGCGTCGCCTGCAGCCAGTCAAACACTGCTGCATAAGCGGCGCCGTCCTGTGGTTCCCGTGGCAGCGGCGATTCCTCGCCAAAGTGCTCATTGAGGATCGCCACCGATTCAGCATTCCATTCCGGGTGGAACTGCAACCCCACCCGCGTCGGGCCAACGCGATACATCTGCTGCTCACAAACCTGGCTGCTGGCCAGCAACTGCGCAGAGGGCGGTAGATCGATCGCGTCTTCGTGCCATTCCAGCACCTTCAGCGTCTGCCCATCGGCAAAGGTCACGGTAGTCCAACCGGTTTCTGTGCGAGGCATCCGCCGCACATCGCCGCCCAGGCTCAGCGCCAGCAATTGCGCCCCCAGGCAAATCGCGAACACCGCCGCGCCCTGATCCAGGCTGCCCGCCAGCCACTGACGCTCTGTTTCCAGCCATGCCGGCCCGGCACCGGATTCATACGGCCCGCCCAACAGAATCAGCGGTGCCGCGCTCACCGGCGGCAACTGACCGAGGTCGGCGCGAAACACGTTCAGGGTAATGCCTCGGGACCGGGCCCATTCGGCAATGGCGCCGGGGCCTTCGGCAGGATGGTGCTGGATCAGATTCAGCGCGGGCATCACGTTTCTCTTGTGGGGGCGGTTGGCGGGTCAATGTGAGGCAAAAAATGGTTCATCGCCAGTGCGACGCTTCGATCGGATCAGTACCCGAAAACGTGTAGGTTTTGTCTGAAGTAAAGGATTGTCCTACAGTCCTTGCACCACCTCGGAGCACACTTCAAGTGCCTCGAATCCCTCGGCTTCTTTTTTATAAGTATTTGTCGCCTAAACACAATTTGCCCTCCTGTAGCCGCTCTAGACTGCCGGCCACTTCGGTCTTCACTAACCGAAAGTTGCCAATCGAAAGCTGCCAATAAAAGCCTCCGCACACAGGAGTTATAAATGAAGAAGCGAGTGATGTTCGGTGCCCTGGCACTGTCGATGTTGTCCCTGACCGCCGTGGCCGAAGACGCCAAACCGATTCGCCTCGGGATCGAAGCCGGTTACCCGCCATTTTCGATGAAAACCCCTGACGGCAAGCTCACCGGTTTCGACGTGGACATCGGTGACGCGCTGTGTGAACAGATGAAAGTGAAGTGCACTTGGGTCGAGCAAGAGTTCGATGGCCTGATCCCGGCCCTGAAGGTCAAGAAAATCGACGCGATCCTGTCGTCCATGACCATCACCGACGACCGCAAGAAGAACGTCGATTTCACCATCAAGTACTACCACACCCCGGCGCGCTTCGTGATGAAGGAAGGCACCAACGTCAAGGATCCACTGACCGAGCTCAAGGGCAAGAAAGTGGGTGTACTGCGCGCCAGTACCCACGACCGCTTCGCCACCGAAGTGCTGGTGCCGGCCGGCATCGACCTGGTGCGTTATGGTTCCCAGCAGGAAGCCAACCTGGACATGGTTGCCGGTCGCCTTGACGCGATGCTGGCCGACTCGGTCAACCTGGACGACGGTTTCCTGAAAACCGACGCCGGTAAAGGCTTCGCGTTTGTCGGCCCGACCTACGAAGACGCCAAGTACTTCGGCGGCGGTGCCGGCATTGCCGTGCGCAAGGGCGATAAAGAGCTGGCAGACAAATTCAACACCGCCATCACTGAAATTCGCGCCAACGGCAAGTACAAGCAAGTGCAGGACAAGTACTTCAACTTCGATGTTTACGGCCATTAATACGCCGTAGAAAAAAAGTGGCTACCGTTGATGCGGTGGCCATTTTTTATTGCCCTGCAAAACACATTTCCTACAGAAACCCGGCAATTGTGAGCCCACAAAAGCCCCGCGATCCCGAGCCTACAGGAGTCCCCATGCAACGCATCGATCATTCACTGCCCTGGAGCCATCTGGGGACTGAACGCACGCTCAGCGTGTTTCGTTATGGCGCGGGTACTCGCAAGGTTTACATCCAGGCCAGCCTGCACGCGGACGAACTGCCGGGCATGCGCACCGCCTGGGAACTGAAGAAGCGTCTGGCCGAGCTCGAAACCCAGGGGCAACTTCAGGGCATCATCGAACTGGTGCCGGTGGCCAACCCCATCGGCCTCGATCAGCACCTGCAAGGCAGCCACATGGGTCGCTTCGAATTGGGTAGCGGCAAGAACTTCAACCGCTCGTTCGTTGAACTCAGCGCACCGGTGGCTGAGTTGATCGGCGATCAATTGGGGGGTGACGCCCAGGCCAACATCGTACTGATTCGCCAGACCATGGGGCAGGTGCTCGATGGATTGCCGGCACCGCTTTCGCAATTGGAAGCCATGCACCGCTTGCTGCTGCGCCACGCCTGCGAGGCCGACATCACCCTCGACTTGCATTGCGATTTCGACGCGGCGATTCACCTGTATGCCTTGCCGCAGCATTGGCCGCAATGGCGCTCCCTGGCGGCTCGCTTGAAGGCCGGGGTGGCGTTGTTGTGTGAGGATTCCGGCGGCAGCTCTTTCGATGAGTCGTGCTCTACGCCGTGGTTGCGCCTGGCGCGGGCCTTTCCCGAGGCAGCGATCCCGCCGGCCAACCTGGCGACCACGCTGGAGCTGGGCAGCATGGGCGATACCCGGGTCGATCAGGCCCAGGCCAATTGCGAGGCGATCATGGGGTTCCTCGCCGAACAGGGTTTCATCACCGGCACCTGGCCGGCTGCGCCAAGCGAATGCTGTGAGGGCCTGCCGTTCGAAGGCACCGAGTACCTGTTTGCACCGCATCACGGGGTGGTCAGTTTCCTGCGCAATTCAGGTGAATGGGTGGAGCGAGGCGACGCGTTGTTTGAAGTAGTCGATCCGTTGAGCGACCGGGCCACCACCGTGTGTGCCGGAACCAGCGGCGTGCTGTTTGCCATCGATCGCGGACGCTACACGCAACCGGGCACCTGGCAGGCGAAAGTCGCCGGACGTGAGCCGATCCGGGTCGGGAAACTGGTCAACGACTGACTAAAGGTCGGACCCGATCCAAATGTAGGAGCTGCGGGGGGGGCGGGCCAAGTTGTTTTTTTGTGTTTAAATAAAAAGAAAAGAATAAGGCCAGAGGGAGCGGGGGGCAGGGGGAGGGGGGGGGGGG
>NZ_JBGLZF010000074.1:0-17923 GCF_047304405.1 Pseudomonas sp. Pseusp11 | reverse complement strand
TCTGGTGGGCTCGGTTATGTGTATATGAGACTGGAGGGGGCAAGCCCCCTCGCCACAGGCCCGCTGCCGGCGGGTTTAGAGTGTGCCGAAAACTTTCTTCGCCAAACTGGTCGCCGCTGCCGCAGGGTTCTTGCGAATGGTTTCTTCCTGTTTGCCAATCATCTCGAACAATCCGTTCAACGCCTGTTCGGTAACGTAGCTTTCGATGTTGGCATTTTTCGCATCCAGCACACCCAGCGTCGCGGCTTGCCCGGCGAATGCGTTGTATTGCTGAGCCAAACCCACCTGGTCGGTGGCTTGCTTGACGATCGGCAAGAACTTGACGCGGATCTGTTCGCGGCTGGTTTTGCTCAGGTACTGAGTGGCCGAATCCTGGCCGCCGCTGAGAATCCCCTTGGCATCTTCCACGGTCATCTTCTTCACCGCATCCACCAGAATCGGCTGAGCCTGCGTTACCGCCGCTTCAGCAGCTTTGTTCATGCTGGTTTCCAGTTGATCGACCTGGTCGCCCATGCCGAACTGTTTCATTTTCTTGGCGACCTTACCCAGTTTTCCCGGCAGTTCGATTTTCACGTCTGGGTTGTTGCTAAAGCCGCCGGGTGTGCCCAGCTGTTTAACGGCCAGCTGCGCGCCTTGGGTCAGGGCGTCCTTGAGGCCGCCGGTGGCGTCTTGTTGCGACAGGTCACTGAGTGACAGTGCCAGGGCGTTGGCGCAAATCATCAAGCCTGCGCACAGGCCGGCGAAGCGAAGGGTAGGGCGCAACATGGCGGCTTCCTTATTCAGAAAAAAGGCTCAAAAAAAAAGTTCAGAAAAGACAGTTAACGGACGGCATCGACGCGGATTTTCAGTGGCTGCGGATCTTTGCCGTCCAGTTGCACGGCGTGATGTTCAGTGGTGATGAACATTAATTTGCCGTCCACTTCAATCCGCGCGCTGACTGAGTAACGATGACCGGGTTTGACCTGGGCCGGATCGTAGCTCAAATGAAACGGCAACGGCACCTGGCCTTTGACCGGACCTTTCTGTTCATCGAGCACCACCGCTGGCGCGTCGGCCAGGGACACGTCCTGCAGAGTGATGCTCAGGGTCGCGCTCGGTGGCAGGGCGATGCGTTGCAGGTAGAAAATTTCGCCGTCAAGGCTGACTTTGGTGGCCGGTGTCGTTGACTGGCAGGCGCTTAACAAAGTGGCAGCAGCAAGAAGAGCAATTTTTTTCATCGGAACCTCCAGGACTTGAGCATAGGAAGAAAACCGGCGCTCAAGGAAATCTAGCGGATTTTGCCGATAGTGTCAGTGAACAAACGTAAGGGCGTATCTAACCACTGATTGAACGTCAGCAATAGACGTGAACTTGCTGGTTGTGGTGCCGGTAAAAGCTCGATAGGGCCCGGAGAGACCGAGATGCGTTGGTGATATCTGTTTTCAATCCCGCTCAGTGCGTAGCGCTTGCCGGGGACGACATCGTCTGGGTCATATTTCAAATAAAACGAAGTTGCAGTTTGTTCATCGTGAGTGACGCGTACCAGCTCAACTTCAGGGTTCCCGGTTTCATGCAGGCTGACGGTCACCGCTTGCTCTGCGGCTACGGCCTTCGGTTCTTGTGCTTCAACATACAAATACCCGATCGGACTCAAGTGCAGGGTCTGGTGATAGGGCGCGTGATTGACGATCACGAAGTAATCCTGTTCCAGCAGCAACGGTTGTTGGTTATGGAACATCTGTATGTTGATCCGGTACTTGACGCTGATATCCAGGTAGTGGTGCGCAAATGAAAAACTGAACTGGCCATCGGTAATCGAAGGGTATCGCCAGTTTTTGACTTTTATCGGTTGATTGGCATTGGCGACCTGGATGTCGATAATTGTTTCACTGTCGCCGTCGAGGGGGGCAATAAAGTCAGGTGGCAAACTGAAAGTCAGAGTGATGTTTGGGGTTTCTTCGTTCAATAGACTCATCTCGATATCCTTATCGCGATTATTTAAAGGGAGTCTATTAATTCACGAATCAACTAACCGGAAAACATCTGCGCGTTCCGGTTAGTTGTCAGCAAGTTTCAAGCGTCAGGCACGACCGCCGTTTCTGCCGCATCCTCACTGCGATGCAATGCCACCTGACGGATCGACAAGCGAATCTCCGCTGGCAGCACCCGTTTGGCGGCGCCTTCGGCCAGTTCACCCAGCAGTTCGTGGTAGCTCAGCTTGCCGGCTTCGTCGCGGCGCAGCACGTCGAGATCGAGCATCGTCTGGATAAAGTGACGGAACAGGCTCTTGTCGAAAAACTCCGGGGCGTTCAGGCCGTGGAGGATCGACAGGCGCTGGGCCATGACCGTGCAGAGGTCTTCCAGTTCTTCGGCGCTGATGCTGTTCTGGCCGCTGTTGAGCAGCAGGGAAACGGTCATGTAGAAGCGCTGCAAGGTCTGGGCGATGCTTTTCGACAGCAGCGTCAGCAACACGAAATGTCGCGAACTTGGCGCCGGACGCAGGTACACGTCCTTCTCGAAACGCAGCAGGCCTTGCTCGACGAAGGCTTCGAGCCACTGATCGATCACGCCATCGAGTTCGTCCAGTGTCCAGCGAATGAACAGCTCCGATTGCAAGTACGGATACAGTGCGCGTGTGTAGCGCAGGATCTGCTCGCGGCTCATGCGCGACGCACTCTGGAAGAAACTCGCCAGCAGCGACGGCAATGCGAAAATGTGCAGCACGTTGTTGCGGTAGTAGGTCATCAGGACGGCGTTTTGTTCGTCCAGGTACAGAATCTTGCCCAGCGCATCGCTCTGCTCGGACAGCAGGTCCATGTCTTTCACATGCTCGATCAGCGCGCGACCGTCACCGTCCGGCAGGGTGGTGTGTGGCGAATAAGGGACCTTGCGCAACAGCGCCAGATACAAATCCAGCACTCGCGCCATGGCGCGATCGTCCAGCGCCAGTCTGCTGGTGGACAGCAGCGCCAGGGCTACCAGATTCACCGGATTGATCGCCGCCGCTTCGTTCAGATGCTGCGCGACTTTCTCACCGAGGCGGTTGGTGGTCTCGGTGAGCCAGGCCGGTTTGAATTGCGGGCCGTGTGCCTGTTGGCGCCAGTCTGGCTGTTCGCTGTCGAGGAACTCCGCCAGTTTGATCGGCTCACCGAAGTTCACCGCGACCTGACCGAAGCGCTGTTTGAGCGCGCCGATGACTTTGAAGATGTCGAAGATCGATTCTTTCTTCTTGCTCGCGCCACGTAATTCGCCGAGGTAGGTGCGGCCTTCCAGCACGCGCTCGTAACCGATGTACACCGGCACGAACACGATCGGCATGCGCGACGAGCACAGGAAGCTGCGCAGCGTGATCGCGAGCATCCCGGTTTTCGGTTGCAGCATGCGCCCGGTGCGCGAACGGCCGCCTTCGACGAAGTACTCGACCGGGAAGCCTTTGGTGAACAGGGTGTGCAGGTATTCGTTGAACACCGAGGTATAGAGCGGGTTGCCCTTGAAGGTGCGGCGCATGAAGAACGCACCGCCACGGCGTAGCAGGCCGCCGATCCCCGGCATGTTGAGGTTGATCCCGGCGGCGATGTGCGGCGGGGTCAGGCCGTTGCGGAACAGCAGATAGGACAGCAGCAGGTAGTCGATGTGGCTACGGTGGCAGGGGACGTAGATCACTTCGTAACCCGGGGCGACCTTTTGCACGCCTTCGATGTTGTTGACCTTGATCCCGTCGTAGATCTTGTTCCAGAACCAGCTCAGCACCACTTCCATGAAGCGGATCGCGGTGTAGGTGTAGTCGGAGGCGATTTCGTTTCCGTAGCGCAAGGCCTGGGCCTTGGCTTTTTCCGGGGAGATGTTTTCGCGCTCGGCTTCGTCGAGGATCGCTTGCTTGACCAGCGGCTGGTTGAGCAGGCCTTTGACCAGGTTGCGTCGGTGGGAAATGTCCGGGCCGATCACCGCGGCTTTCAGATTGCGGAAGTGCACCCGCAGAATCCGCTGGGCCATGCGCACCGTGCGCTCGTGGCCCTTGTTGTGTTCGATCAGTTCGCGCAGATGGATCGGTGCCGAGAACTGCACCCGGGTCTTGCGCCCCAGCACGATGATGCTCAGCAACCGGCGCAACCGCCCGGTGACCGCCCAGCTGTCGGCGAACAGCAGCTTCCATGGGCTGTTTTCGCTGTCCGGCGACTGGCCCCAGAACACACTGACCGGAATGATCTGTGCGTCTTCAGCGGCGTTCTGGCTCAGGGCGCTGACCAGACGGGTCAGGGTTGGCGGCGCACCGCGTTTGTCCTGACGACCAAGCCAGTCGGGATCCGGTGTCAGGTAAAAGAACGCGGCGGGCTCCACCAGCGCACCCACCGATACCGGCAATACCGGACGGGGCAGGCCGGCCTTGCTGCATTCGGTATCGACCACGGCAAGGTCGGTCAGCGAAGGATTTTGCAGGACGTAGAACACCGGCCGGCTGCGGTCGAGGTTAAGGGTGAACGACGACTGGTTGATCGTCTCTGAGCGAACCCAGAGGTACAGCAGTCGGCGCAGGGTGCCAAACACAAGACGGCGGAACGGGGAACGGGTCATACGGCTTCTGCGTGAATGAATAAAAAAACGAGCATTTGCTCGGGCGGTCGATAGTGTGCCGGATTCATCGAAAATCGGCAAAAAAGCGGCTAAGTAAACTTGAGTTGAGAGTTTTTGCGTCTGTCATATACTCGGCGGTCTGTCGCCGGAGCCCTTCAATGGACGTCGGATGCAGGCTGATGTTCCTCAAGGCTTTCCTGCGAAAAGCCCGTTCAATAATAAAAAGGGAGTATGAACAGATGGCAACACGCGAAACCGGCAACGTGAAGTGGTTCAACGACGCCAAGGGTTATGGCTTCATTCAGCGCCAGGACGGGGTGGACGTGTTCGTGCACTACCGCGCGATCCGTGGCGAAGGGCATCGCTCGCTGACTGAAGGTCAGCAGGTTGAATATGCGGTGGTGGAAGGGCAGAAGGGCTTGCAGGCTGAGGATGTTGTAGGTCTGTAAAGCTTAAGATCAAAAGATCGCAGCCTTCGGCAGCTCCTACGCGCCTGTGGGCGCCGCCGAAGGCTGCGATCTTTTTCGTTTTAGGCGGTTTTCCAGGTGATCTCTTCTTCACCATCGACGCTGATGCGAATCCAGCGATCTGCCGTTTCCTCACCTTCTTCCTCGACCCAGCTACCCGGCGCGCAACGCACTTCGACGTTCAGTGCGGCAAATGCGGCGCGGGCGCAAGCGATGTCGTCTTCCCATGGGGTCTGGTCGCTTTCCAGGTACAGGCTGTTCCATTTTCCTACGGCTTTGGGCAGCCAGGTCACTGGCACGCTACCAGCCTTGCACTTGTAGGTCTGGCCTTTCTGAACCCAGTCGGTGCACGGGCCTAGAGCCGCGCCGAGCCAGGCCGCGATGGCTTTGTGATCGACGTCGGCGTCTTTCAGGTAAATCTCGATGTCCGGTTGGCGCATGGATGTCCTCGCTGCGGGTCTGAAAAATCCATTCGCGGATTTAGCCGGTCTTGGGCCGTTGCTCAAGACCAAAAATTAAAGTTGTTCTCTAACTACTGCTGCAGAACGAAATAATCGTAGCGCATCGAAACGGTGACCTCGAACGGTTCCACTTGTTCGATGACTGCTGCCCGGCGTTCGGCACTGGCGCGCCAGCCGTGAGGTGTCATCGCCAAGAGGTTCGCGCGATCCTGACCATTGACCAGCGTCAGTTTGAATTCCAGGGTTTCGCTGTGTTGCAACGCCATGCCTTCCGGCACCAGCGCCAGGTGCTTGTCGTCGGTGTACTCGCGCACTTCGTCGTACAGCCGCTCACGCAATTCCATCAGATGGCCGCTGGTCGGCCCGACTTTCATCAAGCCGCCACCGGGGCTGAGCAGACGTTTGGCTTCTTCCCAGTCCAGCGGACTGAACACGCTGGCCAGAAACTGGCAGCTGCCCGAGGCCAATGGCACCCGCGCCATGCTGGCGATCAACCAGGTCAGTGCAGGGCTGCGTTTGCAGGCGCGTTTGACCGCTTCCCGGGAAATGTCCAGGGCATAGCCATCGGCGTTGGGCAAGGCTTCGGCGATTTGCGCGGTGTAATAACCCTCGCCACAGCCGATGTCCAGCCAGCGCTGGGGCGCATAACCGGCCGCCAGTTCCGCCAGACGCTTGGCCACCGGCGCGTAATGGCCGGCGTTCAAGAAGTCGCGACGGGCTTCGACCATCGCCTGGTTATCCCCAGGGTCACGGCTGTTCTTGTGCTGCACCGGCAGCAGGTTCAGGTAACCCTGCCGCGCACGGTCGAAACGGTGCCCGGCGGGGCAGGCCACACCGTTGTCCACTGCGTTCAGCGGTTCGCTGCAGATCGGGCAGGCGAGCATCAGGCGAGCAACTTGATCAAGGTCTGGTAGTAGATTTCGGTCAGCACATCGAGGTCGGCCGCCAGTACACGCTCGTTGACCTGGTGGATCGTCGCGTTGACCGGGCCCAGTTCAACCACTTGGGTGCCCATGGTCGCGATGAAGCGCCCATCTGAAGTGCCGCCGCTGGTGGAGGCTTTGGTGTCACGACCGGTGATGTCCTTGATGCTCGCCGACACCGCGTCGAGCAGCGCTCCTGGCTCGGTCAGGAACGGCAGGCCGGACAGCGCCCAGTCGATGTGCCAGTCCAGGCCATGCTTGTCGAGAATGTCGGCGACGCGCTTTTGCAGGCCTTCGACGGTGGACTCGGTGGAGAAGCGGAAGTTGAACACCGCCACCAGATCACCCGGAATCACGTTGGTCGCGCCGGTGCCGGAATTGACGTTGGATATCTGGAAACTGGTCGGCGGGAAGAAATCGTTGCCGTGGTCCCAGTGCTCGGCGGCAAGTTCAGCCAGGGCCGGGGCGGCGAGGTGGATCGGGTTCTTCGCCAAGTGCGGATACGCCACGTGGCCCTGCACACCGCGCACGGTCAATTTGGCGCCGAGGGAACCGCGACGGCCGTTCTTGACCACGTCACCCACCAGGGTGGTGCTCGACGGTTCGCCGACGATGCACCAGTCCAGACGCTCCTTGCGGGCGGCAAGGCGCTCGACTACGGCCTTGGTGCCGTGATGGGCCGGGCCTTCTTCGTCGCTGGTGATCAGGAACGCGACCTTGCCCTTGTGATCCGGATAGTCGGCGACGAAACGCTCGGCCGCCACGGTCATGGACGCAAGGCTGCCTTTCATGTCTGCCGCGCCACGGCCGCAGAGCATGCCGTGTTCGTCGATCACCGCGTTGAACGGATCGATCTGCCAGGCAGCCACCGGACCGGTCGGCACCACGTCGGTGTGACCAGCGAAGCACAGCACCGGGCCGTCGTGTTTGCCGTGGGTCGCCCAGAAGTTATCCACATCTTCGATGCGCATCGGTTCCAGCATAAAACCGGCATCGCCCAGGCGCTGCATCATCTGCTTCTGGCAATCGGCGTCGATCGGCGTCACGGATGGACGGCGGATCAGGTCGATGGCGAGTTGAAGGGTCGGCGAAAGGTCGGCGTGGGCCGTCATGTAAGAACTCCGAGGTGCGCACGGTAAACATGTAGGGGCTGCCGAAGCAGCTCCTACCGAGTTTGTTGGCATTGAAAAAGGCGATCATTCTAAAGCAAAACGGCGGCCCGAAGGCCGCCGTTTGACGTTATCTAATAACGGATTACGCCGGTACCGGCGCAGCTTCTACCGAAGGTTTGGGCAGCGACGACAGGAACGCCATGATCAGCGCCGCCAGGTACGGCAGCGACTGTACCAGCAACATGGTCACCCAGAAGCGCATGTCGTTGCTTGGTATACCCTGCACCAGGAAGATCCCCAGCGCCGCGCCCCACAACAGCAGCATGATGAACAGCTCTTCGCGAGCCTCCGAAATCGCCACCCAGAAGCCGTGGTTATCGGCATTCTTCGGTGTGCGGAAGAACGGAATGCTGCTGGTGAAGAAACCGTACAGCACCGCTTTGGCAATGGTGTGCGACAACGCCAGCCCGGCCAGCGCGGCGCAGAAGGCGTCTTTCAGGTTGACCCCGACCGCACGGCGGTACAGGAAGATGATCTTGCCCACCTTGAACACGAACAGCGCCAATGGCGGGATCGCGAAAATCAGCAGCGGTGGATCGACCCGTTGCGGCACGATGATCATCGCCGCCGACCACAACAATGCGCCGATGGTGAAGAAGATGTTCATGCCGTCCGCCACCCACGGCAGCCAGCCCGCGAGGAAGTGGTAACGCTGGCCACGGGTCAGCTCGGTGTCCTTGCCGCGCAGCAGGCTGGCGGTGTGACGCTTGATGATCTGAATCGCGCCATAGGCCCAGCGGAAACGCTGTTTCTTGAAGTCGATAAAGGTATCGGGCATCAGGCCTTTGCCGTAGCTGTCGTGGTAATACGCTGCCGACAGACCTTTTTCGAATACACGCAGACCCAGCTCGGCGTCTTCACAGATACACCAGTCGGCCCAGCCCAGTTCCTCGAGCACCGAGCGACGGGTCATGGTCATGGTGCCGTGCTGGATGATCGCGTCACGGTCGTTGCGGGTGACCATGCCGATATGGAAGAAACCTTTGTATTCGGCGTAGCAGAGCTTCTTGAAGGTGCTTTCGTTCTGGTCGCGGTAATCCTGTGGCGACTGCACCACGGCGATTTTCGGGTCGGCGAAGTGCGGCACCATGTGCTTGAGCCAGTTCGGGTGCACGCAGTAATCCGAGTCGATCACCGCGATCACTTCGGCATCCTTGGCGGTGTGCGGAATCAGGTAATTCAGCGCACCGCCCTTGAAACCGGCCAGTGGCGACACGTGGAAGAACTTGAAGCGCGGGCCGAGGGTTTCGCAATAATCGCGCACCGGTTCCCAGACCGCCGGGTCCTTGGTGTTGTTGTCGATGATCAGGACTTCGAAGTCCGGATAGTCGAGATTGGCCAGGGCGTTGAGGGTCTGTTTGACCATCTCCGGCGGCTCGTTGTAGCACGGCACGTGAATCGACACCTTCGGTCGGTAGTCTGATTCGCCCAGCACTGGCAGGAATTCACGCCGGCGTTTGTGGGTCCAGACTGCTTCGGCCAGTTCGTGGGCTTCGGTCAGCAGCACGATAAACACCCCGAGAGCACCGAGGGCGAGCAGGAAGCCCACCGTCAGACTGAACCAGGTGCTGTATTGCTGGCTGTAGTCGTAACCGATCCACACCAGCACCGAACCGCACAAGAACGCGATAAAGGTCAGGAAGGTACGGCCGCGTTGACGCAGGGCCGAGCCGTCGATCATCAGCAGGGTCAGGGACAGCAATGCCAGCACTACCGAGCCGATAGCCAGTACGCGCCATTGCGGGATCGCCACCACCGGGCCTTCGAAGTTGAATTTCTGCTGGCGCGCGGCGTTGAACACGCCCCAATACGCGCCCACCGAGCCTTCGTCACTGGCCTTCCACGGTTGGTCAAACGCTTCGATCACGAAGTAGTTGAAACCCTGGCGGTTGAGTTTGTTGACCAAGGTACGCAAGTAAATGGCCTGGTCTGCCGGCGACGCATCGGCGCCACCGCGCATGCGGCCGTTGCTCGGCCAGCCGACTTCGGAGAGCAGCAACGGTTTTTTCGGGAACATCTTTTTCAGGTCACGGGCGCGGTCAAGAACGAACTGGCCGGCCTTGTCCACAGGGATGAACTCCCAGTAGGGCAGAACGTGAGCGGCGATCAGGTCGACGTGCTTGGCTAAGCTCGGGTTTTCTTCCCAGACGTGCCACTGTTCGGAGGTGGTGACCGGAACCTTAACGGCCGCGCGCACACGATCGAGGATCACGCTCAGCTCGGCAGCAGTGATTTCCTTGCGGAAGATCGCCTCGTTACCGACCACGACGCGAACCACGCTGCGGGAGGTGTTGGCCAGTTGGATGGCGCGCTGAATCTCGCGCTCGTTGCGCTCCTGGTCCGGGCTGATCCAGATCCCCAGGGTCACCCGCAGGCCGAACTCTTCCGCCAGTTTGGGAATGTCCTCCAGCGTGCCGTCGACCGAGTAGGTCCGGATGTTGTCCGTCAGCTTGCTCATGATCTCCAGGTCACGACGCATTTCATCGTCGGTCGGATACTGGTCTTTCTGCGGGTACTGGCCTTGTTGAAATGGCGAGTACGAGAAGCCGGAGATCTGTTCAGGCCAGTTGGGGGCGGTGACCGGGCGATTGACCAACGCCCAGAAACCGGTGAACAAGGCGGCGATTGCTAGAACCACTACCAGGTTGAGTCCAAATTTACGCGATGACATAGCTTTTTCGGGTTCCAAAGGCTGTGGAACGAAGGAACGGTTGGCGGCCGGCTGCCAGGTGGCAGGGGCGCGCATCCTACACTGGAGGTTCTCTGACCGTACAGCGAACAGGGAAACGCCCGACATTGGGCAATCCAGGTCGACTTAAGTTCTTTGACCAGAGCGTTGTAGTCCAATTCCGATCAATTTTTTGTCAATTAAAGCAGTCGACACCGCCGTTCATAGTGCAAAGATGCTCTTGGCCGCCGACAGCCCTATAATGCGCGCCGGTTTTTGGGGTAATGGTCATGAGTACAGAAGATCCGCGGTTTGCTGGTATCGCCCGCTTGTATGGCATTGAAGGCATGGAGCGCTTGCGCGCGGCCCATGTGGCGATCGTCGGCGTCGGTGGTGTCGGTTCCTGGGCGGCGGAAGCGGTTGCCCGGTGTGGCGTTGGCGAGATATCGCTGTTCGACCTCGACGACGTCTGCGTCAGCAACGTCAACCGTCAGCTGCATGCGCTGGACAGCACCGTCGGCAAGCCCAAGGTCGAGGTGATGGCCGAGCGCCTGCGCGGAATCAACCCGGACTGCACGGTGCATGCGGTGGCGGATTTCGTCACCCGCGAAACCATGGCCGAGTACATTACGCCGAACATCGACTGCGTGATCGACTGCATCGACAGTGTCAACGCCAAGGCGGCGCTGATCGCCTGGTGCAAGCGGCGCAAGATCCAGATCATCACCACCGGCGGCGCGGGAGGGCAGATCGACCCGACGCTGATCCAGGTCTGCGACCTGAACCGCACGTTCAACGATCCGCTGGCGTCGAAAGTGCGCTCTACATTGCGCCGCGACTACGGCTTCTCCCGTACCGTGACCCGTCACTACAGCGTGCCGTGCGTGTTTTCCACCGAGCAACTGCGCTATCCAAAACCCGATGGCAGCATTTGCCTGCAGAAGAGTTTTGTCGGGGACGGCGTGAAGCTCGACTGCGCCGGGGGCTTTGGCGCGGTGATGATGGTGACGGCGACGTTTGGCATGGTCGCGGCGACCAAGGCTGTGGATAAGATTGTGGCTGGGGTTCGACGCCCGGCGGATCGGGTCAAACCTCAGGTTTAATGGTTGTGGTTCGATCGTTCCCACGCAGAGCGTGGGAACGATCAGTGCGCTAGCTCACGCATCCGCTGCAACACCGCATTCAAGCCATTGCTACGGGACTGGGACAACTGGCGACCCAGCCCCAGCTGACTGAACCAATCCGCCAAATCCACCTGTTGCAACTCAACTGCAGACAACCCGTTGACCCGCGCCAGCAGCAACGCCACCAATCCGCGAATCAATCGCGCATCGCTGCTGGCGCTGAATTGCCAGTGCCCGTCCTGCAATGTGCCGACCAGCCAGACCTGGCTTTCACAACCGTGCACGCGGTTGGCGTCGACTTTATCCACATCGCTCAACGCTGGCAGACGGTCGCCCCACTGCATCAACAGCCGCGCCCGCTGTTCCCAGTTCGCCGCCTGCTGAAACGTATCCAGCGCTGTAACGGCATCGACGGGCAAGGTCATCGCAACAACTCCAGGGCCTGATCCAGTGCTTCGAAAAAGCGCTCAAGGTCTTCGGAGTCGTTGTACAACGCCAACGACACCCGAATCGCCCCAGCCAGTTCAAAGCTTTTGAGCAACGGCATGGCGCAATGATGACCAGCGCGCACGGCGATGCCCTGTTCGGTCAGCAAGTGCGCCAGATCCGAGTTATGCACACCCTCGACGACAAAACTGGCCAGGGCCAGTTGCGGTTTGCCCAGCAGGCGAATGCCGTTGCGCGCTTCCAGGCCTTTGAGTAAATAGTCATGCAGCGCCGCTTCGTGGGCGGACACGGCGTCCTGATCCAGCCCGGTCAGGTAGTCCAGCGTTGCGCCCAGGCCGATCACACTGGCGATCGGCGGCGTACCGGCCTCGAACCCCAGCGGTGCGGACCGAAAGCGAGCATCGTGGTAGTTGGCGTCCAGCACCATTTCGCCGCCGAACTGCCAGGGGCGCAGCTGTTGCAGCGCTTCGTTGCGCCCGAACAGCACGCCCAGGCCATCGGGGCCGTAGAGTTTGTGGCTGGAAAACACGTAGAAGTCGCAGCCCAGTGCCTGCACGTCGTGCCGACCATGAACCACGCCTTGGGCGCCGTCGATCACGGTCAGCGCGTTGTGTGCCTTGGCCATCGCCAACAGCGCGGGCAACGGTTGCCAGGCGCCCAGCACGTTGGACAGCTGGCTGACTGCCAGCAAACGGGTTCGCGGACCGATCAACTGCGCGGCGACATCCAGGTCGATCAAACCGTCGACATTCAGCGGCAGGATCACCAGCTTCAGGTCGCGACGGTGAGCCAGTTGCTGCCACGGCAACAGGTTGGCGTGATGCTCCAGAGCGCTGATGACAATTTCATCGCCCGGATTGAAAAGGTGTTCCAGGCCATAGGCCAGGAGGTTCAGCGCGGAAGTCGCACCGTGGGTAAAGATAATCTGTCCGCAATCGCCGACATTGAGCCATTGCGCAACTTTGCGGCGGCTGTCCTCGAACGCCTGGGTGGCATGGGCGCCGGGCAAATGTTGCGCCCGATGCACGTTGGCCGCGCCGTTGGTGTAGTAATGCGCCAGGGCATCCAGCAGGGCTTGAGGTTTTTGCGTGGTGGCGGCGTTGTCCAGATAAGTCTGGTCTTGCCGTTGCAGTGCGGCGATGGCCGGAAAATCGGCGCGCCAGGGAGAAGGAATCATCATGTTGTTCGGCCCTGGTGACATGGGCGGGTGTACGCCTGACCTGTGTAGGAGCGGAGCTCGCTCCTGCACAGGTGATCGTTTGACGCTCTGCTTAGTTGTGAGCGTGCAGCGCTTCGTTCAGTTCGATAGCCGATTTGTGGGTTTTGCACTCCACGGCACCGGTTTCCGAATTGCGGCGGAACAACAGGTCAGGTTGACCGGCCAGTTCACGGGCTTTAACCACTTTGACCAGTTTGTTGTGCTCGTCCAGCAGCGCAACCTTGGTACCGGCCGTCACGTACAGGCCCGACTCAACGGTGTTGCGATCGCCCAACGGGATGCCGATACCGGCGTTGGCGCCGATCAGGCAGCCTTCGCCAACCTTGATCACGATGTTGCCGCCACCCGACAGGGTGCCCATGGTGGAGCAGCCGCCGCCCAGGTCCGAACCCTTGCCGACGAACACGCCAGCCGATACACGGCCTTCGATCATGCCCGGGCCTTCGGTGCCAGCGTTGAAGTTGACGAAACCTTCGTGCATCACGGTGGTGCCTTCGCCCACGTAGGCGCCCAGACGAATACGTGCTGCGTCAGCGATACGCACGCCGGCCGGTACCACGTAGTCGGTCATTTTCGGGAACTTGTCCACCGAGAACACTTCCAGTAGCTCGCCGCGCAGACGGGCTTCCAGTTGATGTTCGGCCAGCTCGGACAGGTCGATCGCACCCTGGCTGGTCCAAGCCACGTTCGGCAGCAGCGGGAAGATCCCGGCCAGGTTCAGGCCGTGCGGCTTGACCAGGCGGTGGGACAGCAGGTGCAGCTTGAGGTAAGCCTCAGGCGTGGAGCTCAGTTGCGCGTCTTCGGCCAGCAGTGTGGCAACCAGCGGCTTGTGGCTCTCGGCCAGACGGGTCAGCAAGGCAGCCTGAGCTGCGTCGACGCCTTTGAGCGCTTCAGCCAGTTGCGACGCCTGAGCGGTGCTGAAGGCGATGGCCTGATTGCCTTCGGTGTAGCCCAGGATCGGGGCAATGGCCGCGACCAGTTCGGCCGAAGGGTTGAGCAGTGGCTGCGCGTAAAACACTTCCAGCCATGCGCCTTGACGGTTTTGAGTGCCGACACCAAAGGCCAGGCTGAACAGGGTAGTGGACATGTTGATACCTCTAACAAAATGGAACGGGCTGCCTTACTTGAGTGCGGCCGCGTAGATATCTGGCTTGAAGCCAATCAGGGTTCGGTCACCGAGATCGAGCACCGGGCGCTTGATCATCGAGGGTTGTGCGAGCATCAGTTCGATGGCTTTCGGCTGGTCGAGATCGGCTTTGCGTTCGTCGTCGAGCTTGCGAAAGGTCGTGCCTGCACGGTTCAACACCACTTGCCAGCCGTGCTCCTCGCACCATTGGGTCAGGTGTTCACGGTCGATTCCGACCGCTTTGTAATCATGGAAGTCATAGCCGACAGCGTGTTCATCGAGCCAGTTGCGCGCTTTTTTCATGGTGTCGCAGGCTTTGATGCCGAAAAGGTGCAACGTTTTGCTTGAAACGGTCAAGGAATTGCCCCCTTTGCAGGTGCTGAGAATAAAAGGTGACGGATTATGCCATGACCCTTCAGTTAAAACCCAAAACCCTGTGTGAGCGGAGGTGCGACATTGGTGCGACGGTCAGCCGGCAGTCTAAGCGGCTAATATGGCACTTCAATGCTGTCGGTTGCTTGGGAGCCGTGCTTTATGCCAGGTTTTCAACGATTCGGCCGAAGTCCAGGCATGGGCCTTTGAGATAGATTTGTTGGAGCGGCGTCTGCGATTGAAGGCGCTGCGGGCGCAGCGCCTTGAGTTGTATAGCCTGAGCCATCATCACCAGATGGGTGATGACGTGTTGCGCGAAGTGTTGAGGGCGCGGATTTGAGTGAGGCTTGGATCAGGTCAAATTAGCGCGGCTCGTCAATGAGATGCTTGCTCGTTTTCTGCGGTGGGATACGGGTAAGCCTTGGACATGAACGCTTTGTCTTTTTCGCTGAGGACCAAGTTGAGGTGGATTTTGAAGTCGCCGTGAGTCCATTCCTGGTGGATGGCATAGTGCATGATTGACTGCGGATCATAGGGCGAGTAATTGACCTCGCTCGCGTCGAGTAGATTGAAGTAGCGTTGATCGACTTCGCGTCGCATGTAACTGTCCTCATCATCGTCTTCGCTAGTGCCATGAAGCTCGTAGACAGCTTGTTTGTTCCAAGGGATGTTCATTTCAGGGTGCAGGTGTTCGTGTTCGGCACCCAGAGCGTGGCCAAACTCGTGCATCACATTGGCAGCAAAAAAACCGGGCATGCGCAGATCCGGTGAGAGCAACATCGTCGGGCCTTCTGTTTCCAGTAAAGCGTTGGTGCCGATATAGGACCAGTAAACCCCAGGCTCGCTACGGATGCGGATATCACCTTCTGTCCCTTCTACAAAATCGAACTTCAGATTGACATGGGGCAACCAGTTGTCCGCGGCTTTCTTGACTGCATCCTTGAACGCTTGATTGCCGTTCAAAAACGCAATGCGCAATGTGCGGCCTGGCGCCCAGAATTTGGTGTGCCGGGCCACTGCCAGGGCCACTGCTCTTTTTGTCCGACCAGAGGAAACGCCTTGGTTTGCTGGGTTTTCAGTTATTGCCGCGTCGTATGAGGCATTAGGGTCTACCGATTGTTCGGTAAAACGATGAGGTAAATCATTCATGTTTAAACTTCCGTGTTTATTTTGTTTAAAGGGTGAATAGCCTGCGCTGAAATCAATAGTTGTTTTTTGGGTAGAACTCGCCAATCGATGTTATGTCTTGTTCGCTAAGTTCCGTGTAGGTGCCTACTTCCCAGATGCCATCCGTAAACTCCTTGTCCACGGGGTAGTGCATAATCGACGTTTTATCGTAGGGCGCGATTCGCAAGCTGTCTGTTCCTTTGGGTGTGAATAATTGATCATCAACCAGTTCTTTAGACCAACCAAATTGCGCCGCATACGCTTTATAAACTTTAGGCTTGTTCCATGGGATATTGGCGTGGGGGTGCTGGTGCTCGTGCTCCAGACCCAGTGCGTGCCCGAACTCATGCAGCACCGTCACCTTGAAGTCTGGGTCTGAAGGTTTAAGGCCGATATACATTGTCGGTTTCCCCGCTTCGACGGTAAGGGCGTCAGTGCCGATGGAGGAGCCGTTCAGCGTTGTGTTTGTCGAGATTCTGATGTCCGCGTCGGCGTCCTTGGACACTCCGAAGATAAGACTGACATGAGGATCCCATTGCCAGATAAGCCGTTCGATGGCGTCTTGCAATGCTGCAGGCGGATTGTCGAGGAAAGATATTGTAAGCCATCGATGTTTAGGCCATAACTTTGTATGGCTTGCGATAGCGTTAATAGAGAATTCGCCGGGTCTGCGTTTAGGTGCGTTGTTTGGGTTTACTTTGATTGCTGCTTCATAAGAGGCTTCTTCGCTGGCAGGCTTAAGCGTTATGCATGATGATAGTTTGCACATATAAACGTCCTTGTTTTAGGTGGTATGGTCTAACCTTTTTTCAGGTGGGGCGATATTATTGTTAATTTGCGAGTAGATCAAAGTTGTATTTGAGGCGGGTTGTTGCAGGCAAGACGCCCCCTCATTGCAAGGGGGCGCTATTACAGTCTTATTATCGACGTTTGATAAAGGCGCGAATACGTTCGGCGGCTTCTACGCATTCAACCAGCGGCGCGACCAGTGCCATGCGCACGCGACCGGTACCCGGATTGAAACCATCAACTTCACGGGAAAGATAAGAGCCCGGCACCACGGTCACATGCTCTTGCTCGAACAGATCCCGGCAGAACGCCGCGTCATCACCTTCAACATTCGGCCACAAGTAAAAGCCGCCATCCGGCCGCTCCACGTCCATCACCGGGCTGAGGATTTCCAATACCGCATCGTACTTCTCACGGTACAGCGCACGGTTGGCCCGCACATGCACTTCGTCGTTCCACGCGGCAACGCTGGCCAGTTGCGTTTGAACCGGCATCGCACAGCCGTGGTAAGTGCGATACAGCAGGAAGCCCTTGAGGATGTCCGCATCGCCGGCCACAAAGCCTGAGCGCAGGCCCGGCAAGTTGGAGCGTTTGGACAGGCTGTGGAACACCACGCAGCGTTTGAAGTCCTTGCGGCCCAGCTCGACGCAGGCACTCAGCAGGCCCGGCGGCGGGGTTTGTTCGTCGAAGTACAGTTCGCTGTAGCACTCGTCAGCGGCGATCACGAAGTCGTATTCGTCGGCCAGGGCGATCAGTTTTTTCAGGGTTTCAACCGGGATCAGCGCGCCGGTGGGGTTACCCGGCGAGCACAGGAACAGGATCTGGCAACGCTTCCAGATGTCTGGCGAAACAGCGTCGAAATCCGGGTTGAAGCCGTTTTCGTCCAGGCATGGCAGGTAATGTGGCTTGGCTCCTGCCAGGAACGCCGCACCTTCATAGATCTGATAGAACGGGTTCGGGCTGACCACCAGCGCGTCTTCGCCGCGGTTGACCACGGTCTGGGTGAATGCGAACAACGCTTCGCGGGTGCCGTTGACCGGCAGCACGTTGCGCGCGGGGTCGAGCCAGCCATTTGGAACGCTGAAACGGCGTTCGCACCATGCGGCGATCGCTTCACGCAGGGCCGGGATGCCGAGGGTGGTCGGGTACACGGCCATCTGATCCAGATTGCTTGCCAGGGCTTCGGCGACAAAGCTTGGCGAGCGGTGCTTCGGTTCGCCGATGGACAACGCGATGGCGCGTTTGTCCGGGTTTGGCGTGACGCTGCCGAGCAGGGCGCGGAGCTTTTCGAACGGGTAGGGCTGCAACTGGTTCAGAGCGTTGTTCATGGGGGCCTCGTTCAATGTGGGAGCGGGCCTGTGTGGCGAGGGAGCTTGCTCCCGTTCGACTGCGCAGCAGTCGCAAGCTTTTGGGGTCGCTTCGCGACCCAGCGGGAGC
>NZ_JBGLZF010000073.1:0-18296 GCF_047304405.1 Pseudomonas sp. Pseusp11 | reverse complement strand
GGCTGCGATCTTTTGATTTTAGAAACAAGATCAAAAGATCGCAGCCTGCGGCAGCTCCTACAAAGGCTGTATCAAGGTTGGGTCAAGGCCGAATTAAGGCCGCAAGACAGCTTTCACAGCAGCCACCGAACGCTCGACATCCGCTTTATCCATGGCCGTAAACATCGGCAGTGAGACGATCAGTCGTCCGACCCGCTCGGCGACCGGGAACATGCCTTCCTTGAACCCGCGTTCGCGGTAAAGACTCAGCAGGTGGATCGGCGGGTAGTGATAGCCGATACCAACGCCCAGTGCCTGCATCTGCTCCATGAAAGTGGCCCGTGCCGGTTTGCCATCCTGGCGTTCCGGGAGCACCAGTTGGAACAAATGCCAATTGCTGTTCTCGAAATCCGCCGGGGGCAGTTGAGCACCGTATTGCGCTTTGAAGTCCTCGCCAAAGCAGGCGAAGTAATGTTTGGCCAGCTCACGACGATGAGCAGTGATCGCCTCGAGGTGGGCAAATTGCCCTAGGCCAATGGCTGCCGCGACATCGGTCATGTTGAACTTGCCGCCCAGCACATCAACGTCCAGCCCATCGAAACCGCTGCGGGTGACGCCCTGCAACCGGTACTTTTCCGCCAATCGCACTTCATCGGCATTGTTCAGCACCAGGCAACCGCCCTCTGAGCAGGTGACGTTCTTGTTCGCCTGGAAACTGAAGGACACGAAATCGCCAGTCGAACCGATGCGTTGTCCGTTCCAGCTCGAACCCAATGCTTGGGCAGCATCTTCCACCACTCGCAAACCATGCTTTTTTGCAATCGCGTAAAGGCGTGTCATGTCCACGGGCAGTCCCGCGAGAAACACCGGGATGATGGCTTTGGTGCGCGGGGTGATGGCCGCTTCCAGTTGATCCAGGTCGATATTGCGGGTGACCGGGTCGATGTCGGCAAACACCGGCGTGGCGCCAACTTCCAGAATCACGTTGGCGGTGGCCACCCAGGAAATCGGCGTGGTGATCACTTCATCACCCGGTCCGACGCCGGCAATTCGCAATGCGATCTCCATGGTGCAGGTGCCGGAATTGAACGTACGCACCGGGCGCCCGCCGAAATATTCCGAGAGTTGCGCTTCAAAAGCCTGAACCTTGGGGCCGCTGGTAATCCAGCCCGAGCGCAGCACATCGCCGACAGCGGCAATCGTGGCTTCATCGATGGTGGGTTTGGAGAAGGGCAGGAAAGACAGTTGGCTCATAAATGTGGATACCCGATCAGCGAACGTTTGTAGGCGCCGAGCATAATGATCCGGATTGACCGACAGCGCCACGCCATCCGTGCCGGTATCGACTGCTATGCTGGTTTGACCGAGTTGCATCGACGCTGAGCGCCAGTCATGAGAGAGCCCGTCATGTCCCAGTTGCCGTCCTTGAGCCAGTTACGCGACCCCAATACCTTCCTGCGCCGCCATCTCGGGCCCGATGCCGCCGAGCAGCAGGCGATGCTCGACAGCCTCGGTCTTGGCAGCCGCGTCGAGTTGATCGAGCAGACGGTGCCGCCGGGAATCCGCCTCAACCGACCGCTGGACCTGCCGCCCGCCCTCGATGAGGTAGCCGCACTGGCCAAACTGCGCGGCTACGCCGAACAGAACCAGGTCTGGACCAGCCTGATCGGCATGGGGTATCACGGCACCCTCACGCCGGCCGTCATCCTGCGCAACGTGCTGGAAAATCCCGGTTGGTACACCGCTTACACGCCTTACCAACCGGAGATTGCCCAAGGCCGGCTCGAAGCGCTGCTGAATTTCCAACAGCTGACCATCGACCTGACCGGTCTGGAACTGGCCAACGCCTCGCTGCTGGATGAAGCCACGGCGGCCGCCGAGGCCATGGCGCTGGCCAAGCGTGTCGCCAAGTCCAGAAGCAATCTGTTCTTCGTCGACGAAAACTGCCACCCGCAGACGATTTCCGTGGTGCAGACCCGGGCCGAAGGGTTCGGTTTCGACCTGGTCATCGATGCTGTGGATAACTTGAAGCAGCATCAAGTGTTCGGCGCGTTGCTGCAATATCCCGACACCCATGGCGAAATTCGCGACCTGCGTCCGCTGATCGATCATCTGCATGCCCAGCAAGCCCTGGCCTGCGTCGCCACCGATTTGTTGAGCTTGCTGTTATTGACCCCGCCGGGGGAGCTGGGTGCAGACGTGGTATTCGGTTCGTCCCAGCGCTTCGGCGTGCCCATGGGGTACGGCGGCCCGCACGCGGCGTTTTTTGCCAGCCGCGACGAGTACAAACGCGCGATTCCCGGGCGGATCATCGGCGTGTCGAAAGATGCTCGCGGCAACGTGGCCCTGCGCATGGCCCTGCAAACTCGCGAGCAACATATTCGCCGGGAGAAAGCCAACTCGAACATCTGCACCGCCCAGGTGTTGCTGGCCAATATCGCCAGTTTCTATGCGGTCTACCATGGCCCGGAAGGGCTCAAGAATATTGCCCAGCGCGTCCATCGGCTGACCTGCATTCTCGCCGCCGGCCTGGAACGCCATGGCGTTACACGTGTGAACCAACACTTCTTCGACACCCTGACCCTGGAGGTCGGTGGTACTCAGACCGCGATCATCGAAAGTGCCAAGGCGGCGCAGATCAACTTGCGCATTCTCGGCCGTGGGCAGTTGGGCCTGAGCCTCGACGAAACCAGTGACGAAACCACCGTGGCGAAACTGTTCGATGTGTTTCTCGGTGTCGATCATGGGCTCAGCGTAGACGAACTGGATGCCGAGGCTCTGGTGTCCGGCATTCCTGCAGAATTGCAGCGCAGCACGCCTTATCTGCGTCATCCGGTGTTCAACGCTCACCACAGTGAAACCGAAATGCTGCGTTACTTGAAGCAGCTGGAAAACAAAGACCTGGCGCTCAATCAGTCGATGATCCCGCTGGGCTCCTGCACCATGAAGCTCAATGCCACCAGCGAGATGATCCCGATCACCTGGCCGCAATTCGCCAACCTGCACCCGTTCGTGCCGAAAGAGCAGGTGGTGGGTTATTCCTTGATGATCGAGGAACTGGAACGCTGGCTCTGCGCGATCACCGGTTTCGATGCAATCTGCATGCAGCCCAACTCGGGCGCCCAGGGCGAGTACGCCGGGCTACTGGCCATCCGCAAATATCACGAGAGCCGTCATCAGGGCGCGCGGGATATTTGCCTGATCCCGTCTTCGGCCCACGGCACCAACCCGGCCTCGGCGCAAATGGCCGGGATGCGGGTGGTGATCGTCGAGTGCGACGAGGCGGGTAATGTCGATCTGGAAGACCTGAAAGAAAAGGCCATCGAGGCAGGGGACAAACTCGCCTGCCTGATGGCGACTTATCCTTCGACCCATGGGGTCTACGAGGAAGGCATCAGCGAGATCTGTGAAGTTATCCACCGCCATGGCGGTCAGGTGTACATGGATGGCGCCAACCTCAACGCGCAAGTCGGGTTGGCGCGGCCGGCAGACATCGGCGCCGACGTGTCGCACATGAACCTGCACAAGACTTTCTGTATTCCCCACGGCGGTGGCGGGCCGGGGATGGGCCCGATTGGTGTCCGGGCGCACCTGGCGCCGTTTGTCGCCAATCACCCGGTGGTGCCGATCGAAGGCCCGCTGCCGGGGAACGGAGCGGTAAGCGCAGCCCCTTGGGGCAGTGCAAGCATTCTGCCGATCAGCTGGATGTACATCGCGATGATGGGGCCGCAACTGGCGGATGCGAGTGAGGTGGCGATCCTCGCCGCGAATTACCTGGCGCAGCATTTGTCCGGGGCGTTCCCGGTGCTCTACACCGGACGCAACGAGCGCGTGGCCCACGAATGCATCCTCGACTTGCGTCCGCTCAAGGTGCTGACCGGGATCAGCGAAGAAGACGTTGCCAAACGTCTGATGGACTACGGCTTCCATGCGCCGACCATGTCATTCCCGGTGCCGGGGACGTTGATGGTCGAACCGACCGAGAGTGAATCGAAGGCGGAACTGGACCGTTTTATCGATGCGATGCTGAGCATTCGCGCGGAAATCAACGAGGTGCAGAACGGCAACTGGCCGGCGGAGGACAACCCGCTGAAGCGTTCGCCGCATACCTTGGCCGACATCACCGGTGTCTGGGAGCGGCCGTACAGCATCGAGCAGGCGGTGACGCCGGATGCTCACACCAAGGCCCATAAATACTGGCCGGTGGTGAACCGTGTGGACAATGTCTACGGCGATCGCAACCTGTTTTGCGCGTGTGTGCCGGTGGATGAATACCGTTGATTGGTGTCGGGCAAAAAAATGCCGCTCATGTGGAGCGGCATTGTTCTGGGCAATGAATCAGAACGACATTCGTGCCTCGACGTATAGGTTCTGCTCCCGGAGTTTGCCCTTCAGTTGTTCGTCCCTTGCATTAATGCGGTTAGCAAAGGTGTTGTAGCCGGTTTCAATATCTCCCATGTCGACGTACCGGTAACCGGTGCCGAGGGTAACTTGCTGGTTGAGCTTGAGGTCAGCCCCGACACCAAAGGCATAGGCGAAGTTGTTCTGGCTGTTGTTGGCGAACCGTCGCGAAGGGTTGGATTGATAGCCCTCGGAACTGATATGCGCGACACCGACACCGGCCATCGCGTACAGGGACAGGTATTCGTTCAGAGGAAAATCCTTGTAGCCATTGACCATCAGTCGGCTGGACGAAACTTGCATGTTGTTGACGTTGGCGTTGAACGGCGCCCAGTAACTCTTGAATTCCGAGTCTTGCTTGATCGTGTACTCGCCTTCCAGACGCCAATCACCCTTGAACCCATACCCTAGCGCAACGGAGCCGGTGATGTTCTTGTTGCTGTCGGGGCTGATGACGCGGTTATTCACTCGAGGGCTGGTGAGCAGGGCGCTGGAAAGGTCTTGTTGAGCGCTCTGGATTTTTATCGAGCCGTACAGACCATCGGCCTGCGATATCTGACAGAAGGTGGCGGTCAGCAGCAGTAAAGAAAAGGCTGTTTTTTTCATGTGAGTCGACTCGCGTATATGGGTAATCCGAATCGACAAAGTTTGAGTTTGCTCTCCTCGCGTTCATATCAGACTTTTCCTCAGAAGGTCGGTGAAAGCTCGCCGATATGTCAGTGATTTGGCGTTGGCCGCTGTAGGAAGCAACTGTGAAATTTACCTGGCTCATAAAAAATGCCGCTGTTGGGAGCGGCATTTTTGACCAGCAACGAAGCTTATTTCGAGGCGATGGCATTCTTCGCCAGGATGGCGTTCGCCAGTTCCATGTCCGTGGCTTGCAGGCCAGGGTTTTCAGCGCGGACTTTCTGCATGGCAGATTCCAGATAGGGGCCGCGAATAGCGCCGTCACTGGCGACAAAGCTGCCGGCGTCGTCCTGGGCGGCGACGATCAGCTTGTGATCCCTGGAGGTCAGGTAGGACGTACCGGTGGTGGCACCGGAAGTAAGGACGTTACGCAAAAAGCTGTCATCAGCCATCGCCGAACCGACTTGAAGGGACAACACGGCGACGGTAGCGACAGCAAGTTTGAGACGCATAAAAGGTGACTCCACTGGGTTTTAACTGCGGCCTTTGATTGCCAATAACCCAATCGAGTTCCGTGACGTTAGTCGGCTAGTTCCACCAGTAAGATCGCCCCTTGCTGTCCGATCACCCGAACACGGCTGCCAGCCGTAGCGTCAGGGCCTCGGGCCATCCACACGCCGTCGGCGACCTTGATCTTGCCGCGGCCGTTGACAATCGTTTCGGTGACCACGAACACCTTGCCGATCAGCTCTTGCCCTCGCAGGTTCAGGTTCGGCTGATCGCTGGCCCGCACCACTCTGCGCTGACGTCTCCACCAGTACAGGGCGGTGAGGATCGAAAAAACGGCAAACAACAGCACCTGCCATTCCCAGGGCAAATCCGGTATCAGGAACATCAGCACGCCGACGGCGGCGGCTGCCATGCCGATCCACAGCAGATAACCGCCAGCACCGAACACCTCGAGGATCAGCAACAGCGTGCCCAGGGCCAGCCAGCTCCAGAACGAAAACAGTTCCATGGACAGCGACCTCAGCCTTTCTTGCCGTCGAAGGTGGCCTTGACGATTTCGCCGATGCCACCGACTGCACCGATCATCGAACCGGCTTCGAGCGGCATCAGGATCACTTTGCTGTTGTTGGCCGAGGCCAGCTTGCCCAAGGCATCAATGTACTTCTGTGCGACGAAGTAGTTGACCGCCTGCACGTTACCGCCGGCGATGGCTTCGGACACCACTTTGGTGGCCTGGGCTTCGGCCTGGGCCTGACGCTCCCGGGCCTCGGCTTCGAGGAACGCTGCCTGACGACTGCCCTCGGCTTCGAGAATCTGCGCCTGCTTCTTGCCTTCGGCGGTGAGGATCGCCGAGGCGCGCAAACCTTCGGCTTCCAGAATCTGTGCGCGTTTGATCCGCTCGGCTTTCATCTGGCCGGACATGGCGGCCATCAGGTCTGCGGGAGGGCTGATGTCCTTGATCTCGATCCGGGTGATCTTGATGCCCCACGGCGCCGTGGCTTCATCGACGGTGCGCAGCAGTTTTTCGTTGATGTTGTCGCGCTGGCTGAGCATCGCGTCCAGCTCCATGGACCCGAGCACGGTGCGGATATTGGTTTGCAGCAGATTGCGCACGGCATGTTCGAGGTTGTTCACCTCGTAGGCGGCTTGGGCAGTATTGACCACCTGGAAGAAGCACACGGCGTCGATCTGCACGGTGGCGTTGTCGGCGGTGATGACTTCCTGGGGCGGAATGTCCAGCACGCTTTCCATCACGTTGATCTTGCGGCCGATGCGGTCCATCACCGGAATGATGATGCTCAGGCCTGGCTTGAGGGTATTGGTGTAACGGCCGAAGCGTTCGACCGTCCATTCAAACCCTTGGGGCACCACTTTGAAGCCCATGAAAAGAATGGCCACGACCAGCGCGACGAAGAGAATCAGTGCAATGCTCATAACGGTCCCTGTCCAGTCTGGATTGAGTTGCGATGACCAGAGTGTAGGGCAAAAGGCTTGCTATGCGACTTGAGGGGGCAGGGACTATGGCTGATACCGTCAGTGTGGCGAGGGGGCTTGTCGGAACGCCGCATCGCCCCGTTCGGCTGCGCAGCAGTCGTAAAACCGGCAAATGCATTCTTCCTGACACAATGCGTTTGCCGAATTTAGGGCCGCTGCGCGCCCCAGCGGGGGCAAGCCCCCTCGCCACAGGTTTTGCTTCCGGCGCTTTTTGCGTAGGCATTAGGGGATGCCTATTTCTGCTCACTCTGCGGCGTCACCCGCAACACCTCTTCGATCGTGGTCAAACCCGCCGCCACTTTCTGCGCCCCCGACAACCGCAAACTGCGCATGCCTTCCTTGAACGCCTGACGCCGGACCGCCAGCAAGTCGGTGTCGGGGTTGATCAGCGCTTTGATGCCATCCGTCAGCTGCATGATTTCGTAAACCCCGGCGCGACCGCGATAGCCGGTTTCGCGGCATTCCAGGCAACCGATGGCGCGCTGGGCATTGGTCGGCAGTGGCGCTTGCCAAGGCCGGGTCAGGGTTTGCCAGTCGTCTTCGCCCAACGTCAAGGGGGCCTTGCAGTGAGGGCATAACGTACGCACCAGACGCTGGGCCATGACCCCGAGCACCGTGGCCTTGATCAGGTAATGTGGCACGCCGAGTTCCAGCAGGCGGCTGATGGCGCTCGGGGCATCGTTGGTGTGCAACGTCGACAGCACCAGGTGACCGGTGAGTGCCGCCTGAATTGCCATCTCGGCGGTTTCGAGGTCGCGGATCTCGCCGATCATGATGATGTCCGGGTCTTGCCGCATCAGCGCGCGTACGCCGGCGGCAAAGGTCAGGTCGATGTTGTGTTGGACCTGCATCTGATTGAACGCCGGCTCGACCATTTCGATCGGGTCTTCGATGGTGCAGAGATTGACCTCCGGCGTCGCCAGTTTCTTGAGGGTGGTGTACAGCGTGGTGGTCTTGCCCGAACCGGTTGGCCCGGTCACCAGAATGATGCCGTTGGGCTGGCGGATCATGTCTTGCCAGCGGCGCAGGTCCTCGGCGGAGAAGCCCAGTTGGTCGAAATCCTTGAGCAGCACTTCCGGGTCGAAGATCCGCATGACCATTTTCTCGCCGAACGCTGTCGGTAATGTCGACAACCGCAGTTCGACTTCGCCGCCGTCCGGGGTCTTGGTCTTGACCCGGCCGTCCTGGGGTTTGCGCTTTTCCGCGACGTTCATCCGCCCCAGGCTTTTCAGGCGGCTGACGATGGCCATGGTCACTTGCGGCGGGAATTGATAGACGTTGTGCAGCACGCCGTCGATGCGAAAGCGCACCGTGCCTTGCTCGCGCCGGGGCTCGATGTGGATATCGCTGGCCCGCTGCTGGAACGCGTACTGGAACAGCCAATCGACGATGTTGACGATGTGCGCATCGTTGGCGTCCGGCTCCTGGTCGCTGGCGCCGAGGTTGAGCAATTGTTCGAAGTTGCCCAGGTTGCTTGTCTGCTGATCGGCGTTGGTCGCGCCGGTGACCGATTTGGCCAGGCGGAAAAACTCCACGCTGAAGCGCTGGATATCCACCGGGTTGGCTACCACGCGCTTGATCGGCAGTTTCAATACGTGGGTCAGGTCGACTTCCCAGCCGCTGACGAAGGGCTGGGCGCTGGCCACGGTGACGGCATCGCGGTCGATGGCCACCGCCAGAATCTTGTGGCGTTGGGCGAAGGCATAGGACATCAGCGGCGTAATGGCGGCGACGTTGATTTTCAGTGGGTCGATGCGCAAGTAAGGCTGGCCGGCCTGCTGGGACAGCCACAGCGTCAGGCTTTCCAGATCGAGGTGTTTACCGGGACGGCTGAGGTCGTCCAGGTGTTGGCTGGCGATGAACTCCAGCGGATGTTGCTGAGCATTGGTGGCGTGACGGCGGCGGGCGTTGAGTGCGTGTTCGGCCGAGTCCTGGCTGACAAAGCCCTGGGCGACCAGTTCACGCAGCAAATCGTTAAGGTCCAGCCAGCGGTCCTGAGTGGCAAGTTGAACGGACATGCGGGCTCCTTATGAACAACCGTTCGCAAAGGATAGCTGCGCTCCCGCAGACCGTTGGGCCACTACCGGACCAACACGTGTCGGGTTTTTTCAGGGGAGGGGGTCAGCCCGCTGCCTGCGCCGGCTCTTGCCACGCCGAATCAGCCGCTTGCAGATTCACCGAACAGACGCTGATCAGGTTACGCAGTTTTTCCGCGATCACCTGGGCACGGTGCCAGCTCAGGCCGTCCATGACGATGTCGATCGACAGCAGATCGTCCAGGCGCTGTACGTTGACCTGCTGTGGCGTCAGAAACTGCAAGGCGAACAGGTTGAGCGCGCGGCACAGCAGATCCGGCTCGGCCTCGGCCAGCAGTTGGTATTGAACGCGGCAGTGGGCGTTGCTGACGTTCCAGACATCGGCGCGGGCGGGCGGGGTGTTCACGGCTTCGAGGGGCGGCATGGTCAGGCTCCAAAATCATTGGAGGAATTTTTACATTCGGTGTGGGGTATTTCTTATCTATGATTGGGTCTATTGACGATTTATCGAATCGATCAATTCAAGATCATATTAATTTCAGGTTTTTCTATGCATAGCGAGCTGGATGGCTACGACCGCAAGATTCTCGCGTTGCTGCAAGAGGACGCTTCGCTCTCCAGCGCGCAGATCGCCGAGCAGGTGGGCCTTTCGCAGTCGCCCTGCTGGCGGCGGATTCAGCGGATGAAGGAGGAGGGGATCATTCGCGGTCAGGTGACGTTGCTTGATCGCAAGAAAATCGGCCTCAACACGCAAATCTTCGCCGAGATCAAACTCAACGCCCACGGGCGCTCGAACTTCACTGAGTTCACCGAAGCGATTCGCGGTTTCCCCGAAGTGCTGGAATGTTATGTGCTGATGGGATCGGTGGATTTCTTGTTGCGGATCGTCACAGCAGACATCGAGGCTTATGAGCGTTTCTTCTTCGAGAAACTGTCGATGGTGCCGGGGATACAGGAGGTCAACTCGATCGTGGCTTTGTCGGAAATCAAATCCACGACGAGTTTGCCGGTGTTGCGTTGATGATGTTCGAGGGCCTTTGTGGCGAGGGAGCTTGCTCCCGCTGGAGTGCGAAGCGCTCCTAATCCGGCCATTGCGGTATGCCAGACAAACCGCGATGCCCGGATTACGACTGCTTCGCAGCCGAACGGGAGCAAGCTCCCTCGCCACAGGTGTTGGGTGTTACATGCGCAATAGCATCTTCCACGCACGATTCTGATACACCGCAATCGCCTGCTGCTTACGCGCATCCAGCGACTCATCGGTGATCGGCTCGTTAGCTAGCAGGGCAAGCTGTTTCAGCTCACCGTACAGGCGATCCATTTCCGGGATGTCCAGCACGCTACGGGCGTGGTGCAGCCAGGCCTGGATACGCTCGATGCGCGGCAGTTGCTCGGCCAGGTCTTCCGGCTGTTGCTGGTAACGCTGCAGTTGCAGCGAGTTGGCTTCTTCGCCCAGAAGGCGTGGCAGCCAGCTGCCCAGTTGCGCGGCGCCCTGGCGATTGCCACGGGTGTTGCGATCGGCAGCCCAGGTACGGGCCAGCAACCAGCGCGAAGTGTTCAGCGAGAACAAGCCCCAGCGCGGGTCTTCCAGCTCTTCGAGGAACTGCTCCGGCGCGGCTTTGCGCACGTCTTCGTCGTCCAGGCCGGCTTGTACCAGCGGGCGCCAGTCCTCCAGCAAGGCATCCAGCGCGGCCCGCAGATCGTGAGTCGACTGACGTGGCGCGGCTTGACCGAGGCTGCTGATCAGCGCGCGCATTTCAGCGAGGTTTTCGACCCAGTCCTGTAGCAGGCGCCAGTGGCCATTGAAGCGATATTGCTCGGCCAGGCGCTGGCTGCTGCCCAGCAAATGCCAGCACAGGGCGGCGAATGCATCGTCCAGTGGCATTTCGGCGGTGATCTGCGGCGCCGGCAAGCTCAGCGAGTAGCTGTTGGCGTCGAACAGGCGATAACCGCGTTCGGCCTTGCTGATGTCGCATGGCATCAGCGGCAGGGTCGCGGCCAGTTCGGCGGCCAGTTCCAGCAGCGCGGCCGGCTCGCCTTCGCGCAGTTCCAGTTCCAGCTCGCAGATTTCTTCTTTCTGCTTGCCGACCACCACGTGGCCCAGGTCCAGCGCGGCTTCGATGACCACTTTGGTCTTGCCACGGCCCCAGGCGATTTCCGCGCGTTCACGCACGAAATCGGTGGTGAAGATGGCTTTCAGGGTTTTCTTGTCCAGCTCCGCCAACTGCTCGGGCCAGCATTCGCCGTCGAGCTTCTTCACGTCGAGTTTGGCTTTGGGCAGGTGCCAGTCGTACTCGTGACGTTCGGACAGACCGGCGACGCTCTGGCCACGGGTCTTGAGGGTCTGAATCACTTCTTCGCCATCGCGGCGCAGGCGCAGGGCAACCTTGGCGCGGGCCAGGTCGCGCTCGGGCGTGTCGAAGTACTGGTTCATCAACTCACGGCGTTCCCAGCCACTTTTGTTGCGTTTTTTCAATAACGGGTGCTCGCGCAGGGCGGCGAGGGTTTCGCGGCTGACGCGGAGTTTGATTTCGGTTTCTTTCTGCATGGCCGGAAAATCCAGGATCGGGAGCGCAGCCGGGGGAATGTGTGGCTGCCAAGGTCGTGCAGTGTACAGGACTGATGCATCCTACGCGCCGCGGCGGTTTATTCCTGTCGCCGGATGGCTCTATGATGGACTTCAATTCGGGAGTTGGGAGTCAGCGATGCCTTTGCCGTCCATGAGAGATCAGTTCGCTGCGCTGATCGCCGCGCCGTCTGTCAGCTGTACCCAACCCAGCCTGGATCAAACCAATCGGCCGGTCATCGACTTGTTGGCGACATGGCTCGGGGAGCTGGGTTTTGCCTGCGACATCCAGCAGGTCAGCCCCGGCAAGTTCAACCTGCTGGCCAGTTTCGGCGCAGGGCCAGGCGGCCTGGTGCTGGCCGGTCACAGCGATACGGTGCCGTACGACGCGGCGCTGTGGCAGACCGATCCGCTGAAACTGACGGAAGTGGATGGCCGTTGGGTGGGCCTGGGCAGTTGCGACATGAAGGGCTTTTTTGCCCTGGCCATCGAAGCCGTCAAACCCTTGCTCGACCAACCATTCAAGCAACCCTTGCTGATTCTTGCGACCTGCGATGAAGAAAGTTCGATGTCCGGTGCGCGTGCCTTGGCCGAAGCCGGGCGGCCACTAGGTCGCGCGGCGGTGATTGGCGAGCCGACGGGGCTGAAGCCGATCCGTCTGCACAAAGGCGTGATGATGGAGCGCATCGACATCCTCGGTCAGAGCGGTCACTCCTCGGACCCGAGCCTGGGCCATAGCGCCCTCGAAGCCATGCACGATGCCATCGGCGAACTGCGCGGCTTGCGTCTGGCATGGCAGCGGGAATTTCGTAATCCGCAGTTCAGCGTGCCGCAGCCGACGATGAATTTCGGCTGCATTCACGGTGGCGATAACCCTAACCGTATCTGCGGCCAGTGCTCACTGGAGTTTGACCTGCGTCCGCTGCCGGGCATGGACCCCAGTGCCCTGCGCGCGGCGATTTTGCAGAAACTCAACCCTATTGCCGCACGGCACCAGGTGAAGATCGATTACGCGCCATTGTTCCCCGAAGTGCCGCCATTCGAGCAGGCCGAGGACTCGGAATTGGTGAGGGTCGCCGAAAAGCTCACCGGCCATCGCGCCGAAGCAGTGGCGTTCGGCACAGAAGCGCCTTATCTTCAGCGCCTTGGCTGTGAAACACTGGTCTTGGGCCCCGGCGACATCGCTTGCGCCCACCAACCGGGGGAATACCTCGAAATGTCACGTTTGCAGCCTACCGTGCATCTATTACGTCAACTGATCGAATATTACTGCCTGACGCCGGCGTCGCTCGTATAAATTGCCAGTGTCACTACCCGTACTTATGAGGAGAGCGCGCGTGTCGCCAAGCCTGTTCCGACGATAACCATCAGCCTGCTGTGCGTTTACTGCGTTACTCTTTTTTCGGCTGCTATTTATTACAGGCCCAGGTTCATGCCCGAATACGTCAATTGGCTTCGTCACGCTTCGCCTTACATCAACGCCCACCGCGATTGCACCTTCGTCGTCATGCTGCCCGGCGACGGTGTGGAGCACCCGAACTTCGGCAATATCGTCCACGACCTGGTGCTGCTGCACAGCCTGGGCGTGCGACTGGTGCTGGTTCACGGTTCGCGTCCGCAAATTGAAACCCGCCTCGCTGCTCGCGGCCTGACCCCGCACTACCACCACGGCATGCGCATCACCGATGCAGCGACGCTGGAGTGTGTGATTGATGCGGTCGGTCAACTGCGCATCGCCATCGAAGCGCGGTTGTCCATGGACATGGCCTCGTCGCCGATGCAGGGCTCGCGCCTGCGGGTGGCCAGCGGCAATCTGGTCACTGCGCGGCCGATCGGCGTGCTCGAAGGTGTCGATTATCACCACACCGGCGAAGTGCGCCGGGTCGACCGCAAGGGCATCAATCGCCTGTTGGACGAACGCTCCATCGTGCTGTTGTCGCCGTTGGGTTACTCGCCGACCGGCGAAATCTTCAACCTCGCCTGCGAAGACGTCGCGACCCGCGCGGCCATCGACCTGGGCGCAGACAAGTTGCTGCTGTTTGGCGCCGATCTCGGACTGCTGGATGAAAATGGTCGCCTGGTTCGCGAGTTGCGTCCGCAACAAGTGCCGGCGCACCTGCAACGCCTGGGCAGCAACTATCAGGCCGAACTGCTGGATGCGGCCGCTGAAGCGTGCCGGGGCGGGGTGGCGCGCAGCCATATCGTCAGCTACGCGGAAGACGGCGCGCTGCTGACCGAACTGTTCACCCGTGACGGTGGCGGTACGCTGGTGGCCCAGGAACAATTCGAAGTTGTGCGCGAGGCGGCCATCGAGGACGTCGGCGGTTTGCTGGACTTGATCAGCCCGCTGGAAGAACAGGGCATTCTGGTTCGCCGGTCCCGCGAGGTATTGGAGCGCGAAATCGAGCAGTTCAGCGTGGTCGAGCGTGAAGGCATGATCATCGCCTGCGCGGCGCTGTATCAGATTGCCGATTCGGATGCGGGGGAGCTGGCGTGTCTGGCGGTGAACCCGGAGTACCGCCATGGTGGTCGCGGTGATGAATTGCTGGAGCGCATCGAAACCCGCGCCCGGGCTCAGGGCCTGAAAACCCTGTTCGTGCTCACCACCCGGACTGCCCACTGGTTCCGTGAGCGAGGTTTCGTGCCGAGCAGCGTTGATCGCCTGCCGTCGGCGCGGGCGTCGCTGTACAACTATCAGCGTAATTCGAAGATCTTCGAAAAAGCCCTCTGACTGAGTGGCTGTCTATATTGGCTTTTGTGGCGAGGGAGCTTGCTTCCTTGCCACAGGTCTGCGTGCTACTCGGTGACGTATTTGGCGCTGGCATACGGCGCATAGTCCGGCAGCACTGTCTCTACCTTCCCTTGTTCCAGCAAGAATTTCGTCCTCTCGCCAATCGCTGTGGCCGTGCCGTCATCGCGCCGCGCGGTGGTCTGCTGCGCGGGGCTGACCATTTCCGGATCGTTATTGAAACGACGCCAATCGACTTTATGGCCTATGGTTTCTCGAATCGCCGTCGGCTCGAAGGCCTTCGGTGGGGGGGCCGGGTTGATAATCGACCGTGAGCGTCGTCGCCTGAGTGGAAAGAGAAAATATTAGCGATACACAAACTGTAACAAATTGACTAGATAGTGCGCGTTTAGCCATGATGGCGTCGCCTTTTCGATAGGGATTGACGCGTACGGGATGTGCCAAAGCCAATGGGAATAAAAAAAGGCTGGTAAATACCCTTTAGGAATTAGCTTTTGGGCCAATGCCGTTATATCCGGTTCGATGAGCCGCCGGCAGGGACTCAATATTCGACGTTAGACCTTGGTCGTAGACATACATGGTTACGATTGACTTGGTAGTCACGGTCTGGCGCTAATCGCGCATCTGTGGATCCAGGGCTTTCGACCCAAGACCAAAGAACACAAAAATTAGAAAACGAGAGGAGCGAAACATGAATAAGTCCACCTTAGCCCTGGCTGTGGCCGTGGGGGTTTTGGCGCAGCAGGCAGGCGCAGCGGGTTTCCTGGAAGACAGCAAGGCTTCCGTCAGTTCCCGGACCATGTATTACGACGCCGATGTCCGTGAAGGCGACAATAGAGCTGCAAACCGTCAGCGAGAAACCGCTGAAGGTCTCAAGTTCGATTACCTGTCCGGGTTCACCCAGGGTACCGTTGGTTTCGGTATCGACGCCCAGGCACTGGTCGGCATCCACCTGGATGGCGGCAGGGGACATCACCCGCTCGGTAACAGCAACTCCTTCTTCCCGAGCGACGGCGACAGGTCCGCCGACGAGTGGAGTCGTCTGGATGGTAACGTCAAGGCGCGCTTCTCGAAGACCGAGGCCCACTTGGGTGGCGCTCTGGCACCTAACTTGCCGATCCTGATCGCGAACGACAGCCGTGTGCTGCCGCAGACCTTTGACGGTGGCACCATCACCTCGAAGGAAATTGACAATGTGACCTTCAACTTGGGTCAACTGGAGCACGCGTCGGGTCGCGCCTCCTCCAACAGAACTGGCCTGGCAGTGGCTGGCGGTGCTCAGGACAGCAACCAGTTCCGTTACGCCGGTGCTGACTGGAAAGTCACCAAAGACCTCACGCTGCAGTACTACTACGCGAACCTGGAAGACTACTACAAGCAGCACTTCCTCGGTCTGGTGCACGTCTACCCGATCGCCCCGAACCAGTCGTTCAAGACTGATATTCGTTATTTCGACAGCAGCTCCGATGGCAAGAACGGCGACGTCGGCTACCGCTTCAACAACAACAATGGCTACGCCAAGAATATAGGCGAGGTCGATAACAAGACCTGGAGCGCGACGTTCACCTACACCCTGGGTGGCAGCGCGTTCCTGCTTGGTCATCAGCGTGTCAGCGATGACGGCGGCTTTGTCTTCTTGAACCAGGGCAGCCTGATCGATAGCAAAGGTCGTCAAGAAGGTGCCGGTGGCGCCAGCTTCTACTCGTTCACCGATGCCACCGTGGGCAGCTTCATCCGTGCCGGTGAAAACACCACGTACGGTCAGTACTCCTATGACTTCGCCTCACTGGGCGTGCCAGGTTTGAAAGCTTCGATTGCTTACCTGGATGGCCGAGACATCAAGGCAACCAACGGCGTGGGTAAAGACCTGAATGAGCACGAGACCGACGCGCGTATCGACTACGTGATTCAAACGGGTGCACTCAAAGGGTTTGGTACGACTCTGCGTCACGGTACTTACAGCGGTAATACCAGCACCGCTGACCAAGACCAGACCCGTCTGATCTTCAACTACACCTACAGCTTCCTGTAATAACCCTCAAAAAAGAGCCTCGCCTGTTGGCGAGGCTTTTTTTTTGTGTTTTTTTATATTCCAAAAAAATAGCTTCAGTTGATTATTTATTCTTTTTTGTTTTTTGCCCGAGTCTATAAAATGAATTCATCAGGTACTCATTGGCAGCAACACGAGTATCGGATTCAGCATCCCCCGATTTTGAAGATCAAGGAATTGGTTCATGAGCCGATACCTTGTGTCCCGGCATGGATATATATGCCTAGATGGCATTAAAAAATACCGCAATAAGTCTTTTGGTTTGTCATGTCGGTAAAAAACAAGGGGGGCTGACCACCCGGCGCTCATTGCGCATCTTTGGATCCGGGCACTCGACCAGGACCAGGAACCCAGAATTAGAAATGAGAGGAGCGAAACAATGAACAAGTCCACCTTGGCCCTGGCTGTGGCCGTAGGGGTTTTGGCGCAGCAGGCAGGCGCCGCCGGTTTCATCGAAGACAGCAAGGCTACATTGGGGCTGCGCAACTTCTACATCAACACTGATAACCGTGATTCGGCAGCTAGAACTGCTTCCAATGTTCAGAGCAAAAACGAAGAGTGGGGCCAAGGCTTCGATCTGCGTTTCACCTCGGGCTACACCCAAGGCACCGTTGGCTTTGGTATTGATGCCATCGGCCTGCTGGGCGTCCGTCTGGATTCGGGTGGCGGCACCAACGGCGCAACTCCTACCTCTTACGGCGGCACTGTTTTCCCAAGTGAGTCCAACGGCAAAGCGGTTGATAACTTCTCCAGCCTGGGCCTGACTGCCAAAGCCAAGATTTCCCAGACCGAATTGAAGTTGGGTACCCTGCAGCCAAAACTGCCGGTGATCGTGACCAACGACGGTCGTCTGCTGCCGCAAACCTTCCAGGGCGGTCAGATCACCTCGAACGAGATCAAAGACCTGACACTGGTTGGCGGTCAGATCGAGCACGCCAAGGGGCGTAACTCCAGCAACAACGAAGAGTTGTCGATCGCTGGTGCGAACACGCGCGGTGCTGGCTTCCGTGACAGCAACAAGTTCATCTACGGTGGCGGTGACTACAAAATCACCAAAGACCTGACTGCCCAGTACTACTACGGCAACCTGGAAGACTTCTACAAGCAACACTTCCTGGGCCTGGTTCACAACTGGTCGATCGGTCCTGGTGTGTTGAAGTCTGACTTGCGTTACTTCAACAGCTCCGATGACGGTGCCAACGGTCACGACTCGGCTTATTTCAGCACCGGTAACTACGAGGGCTTCCGTTCCGGTCGCGGTAAAGTCGACAACAACCTGTACAGCGGCCTGTTCCTGTACTCCGTTGCCGGTCACACCTTCGGCGGCGGTTATCAGGTCAGCAATGGCAGCAGCGACTTCCCTTGGCTGAACCAGGGTGACGGCTCGTCGGCTTACCTGACCACCGACAGCCAGATCGCCAAGTTCGCCCGTGCCGGCGAACGTACCTGGCAAGCTCGCTACTCGTATGACTTCGCCAAGGTTGGCCTGCCAGGTGCTACTGCCGGCATCGTTTACCTGCGTGGCGACAACATTGACACCGTGGGCACCAATGGTCGCGAGAACGGTTCTGGCCGTTCCGAGTGGGAACGCGACCTGACCCTGGCGTACGTAGTACAATCAGGTCCGCTGAAAAACCTGGGCCTCACCTGGAAAAACGCCATGTGGCGCAACGACGTTCCGGGTCAGCGCGACCAGGACGAAAACCGTCTGATCGTCAGTTACTCGATCCCGCTGTTGTAATAGCGCTCGCGTAACCGACGAAAAAAAGCCCCGCCCCGCCTCAACCCCGGGGGGGGGGTTTGGGTTTTAAAGCGGGGGGACCCCCCGAAACACAACAAGAAATTAACGTTTTTTAAAAACAAAAAGGCATAAAGACACATGGG
>NZ_JBGLZF010000072.1:0-18422 GCF_047304405.1 Pseudomonas sp. Pseusp11 | reverse complement strand
CGTTTTGTGCCCGTATCCATTGCACCTTCCTGATAAGAAGCCAGAAGGTGTAAACCTTATTCAGGACGAAGCACCAGACACAAAAAAGCCCACTGACCGTCACCGGTTCAGTGGGCTTTTGACAGGGCCTCTAGTTACAGAGCCATATCCGTCGCAGCATTCTCTTTCACAGCTTTAGGCTTCTCAGCCGGAGCAGCAGGAGCCGCTGCCTGACCAATCACCGGTGGCGGAGTCAGCTCCAGCACCTTGGCGGTGTAAGCCCACTCTTGAGCCACTTTCTCAGGGCTGCTGTTCAGCTGAGTGCCATAGCTAGGCACGATCTGGTGCAGTTTTTCCTGCCAGACTGGGGTGGCAACCTTGTCCTTGAACACTTTCTGCAGCACGGTCAGCATGATCGGTGCGGCAGTCGATGCACCTGGCGATGCGCCCAGCAGGCCGGCGATGGTGCCGTCAGCGGAAGCAACGATTTCGGTACCCAGCTTCAGCACGCCACCGGCGGCTTCATCACGCTTGATGATTTGCACGCGCTGGCCGGCTTGCCACAGGCGCCAGTCTTCGGCTTTGGCATTCGGGAAGTATTCTTTCAGGGCATTCATGCGGTCTTCGTCAGACAGCATCAGTTGGCCTGCCAGGTACTCGACCAGTGGGTATTCCTTGATGCCGACGCGGGTCATTGGCCACACGTTGTGCGTGGTGGTGGTGCTCAGCAGGTCCAGGTACGAGCCTTCTTTGAGGAACTTGGTGCTGAAGGTCGCGAATGGGCCAAACAGGATGACGCGTTTGCCGTCCAGGACACGGGTGTCCAGGTGCGGAACCGACATTGGCGGTGCGCCAACGGAGGCTTTGCCGTAGGCCTTGGCCAGGTGTTGTTCGGCGATGGCCGGGTTATCGGTGACCAAGAACGAGCCGCCAACCGGGAAGCCTGCGTATTCCTGGGCTTCAGGAATGCCGGACTTCTGCAGCAGATGCAGTGCACCGCCGCCCGCGCCGATGAACACGAACTTGGCGTCGGTTTCGGTTTTGGTGCCGTCTTTCAGGTTTTTGTAGCTGACGCGCCAGCTGCCGTCTGCGTTCTTGGTGATGTCTTGCACTTCGCTAGACAACTTCAAGTCGAATTTCGGCGTGGTTTGCAGGTGTGCGACGAACTGGCGGGTGATCTCACCAAAGTTCATGTCGTTACCGAGTGGGCTCCAGGTGGCCGCGACTTTCTGGTTCGGGTCACGCCCTTCCATCATCAGCGGAACCCACTTCTTGATCACAGCCGGGTCTTCGGAGTACTGCATGCCGGCGAACAGCGGGCTTGCTTGCAGGGCTTCGTAGCGCTTCTTCAGGAACTTGATGTTGTCATCGCCCCACACAAAGCTCATGTGCGGAGTGGAGTTGATGAACGAACGCGGGTTCTTCAGCACGCCTTGCTGAACCTGCCAGGCCCAGAACTGACGGGAGATCTGGAAAGCTTCGTTGATTTCAACGGCTTTCGCGATCTGGACGTTGCCCTTGTCGTCTTCCGGGGTGTAGTTCAACTCGGCCAGGGCGGAGTGACCGGTACCGGCGTTGTTCCAGCCGTTGGAGCTTTCCAGGGCGACGCCGTCGAGGCGCTCGACCATTTCCATCGACAAGTCGGGTTCCAGCTCATTGAGCCATACACCCAGCGTTGCACTCATGATGCCGCCGCCAATGAGCAGCACATCGACTTTCTTTGCCTCCGCGTAAGCGGACGTGATCCCCATCGACAAAGCCAGCCCCAGCAGGGCTGTGTTCAGTTTCTTAAACATCTGTAACACCTATGATAAACGCCATCCGCCTCCAATTCCCGATCATGAGCAACCCAGGTGTACGGGTACGCAGGCAGCGTGCCGTGGGTTCCTGCACTTACAAGAGTTTGAAGGTGGGCACACAAGGCCGACGTGTCTCCATCGACCTCAGTTATATGTCCCTCGTGCACTGACTTCTTATCATTATTGGCTCAGCTACTTGAGCGACATTGATTCTGTCGCACGTCTGTGGACGTACGAACCGAATAAGTCAAACCAAGTTAATGCGACAGAATATCACGCCTCGGCCAGCCTGCGCGCCCGAAAGGACTCGACAGTCTAGACGGGACGAGACCCGCGCTCGGCGTTTTTGCTCAAACGATCCAGCACAAACGCCTTGGCGTTGCGCGTCATTTGGTCGAGATGCCGGTCGCGCTGCTTTTCTGCATCGATCATTGCCCGCTTGCCGTGTTTTTGCAGCAGATACGTATGTATCTGCCGCACCTCCAAAGAACTGTAGATCGAGGTGACATCCAACAGGCCCATCAGGCCTTCAGTGCCGTGATCACGGGTGTTCATCAGCACCTGAGTGCCGCGCACGCCCAGTACTTGAAAGCCCATCGACTCGAACCAGGGCACCTTGGCGACGGTGCACGTCAACTCGGCATGCGGGTAGCGGCCGAGCATGTCTTGCAGCATTGTCCGCGCAACGCCCCGCCGCCGATGGCTGGCCTGCACCGCCATGTACGCCAGGCCGCAGGCCTCGGGATCGTCCTTGACCGGCAGGTACAGCAAAAACCCGATGACCTTCTCGGGATCTTCGTCATCCATGGCGACGATCAATTCGACCGCAATGCCTTTGGCGCCGCCGAGCGCTTCCAGGTACAGATGAACCTCATAGCCCACCGCGTATTGATAGACGTTGTACAACGGGTTGCTCGGCGCGATGCCTACCATGCTGATGTCGGTCAGGTTGTCGACGACCATCTGCAGAATCTGGCTGTTGATGGGCTCCGGGCATGGAGTGGCAAAGTGGGTGAGCTGGGGCATTGCGTTTCTGACTCCGGATCAAGGCTTACTGAACATCAGCCCGGCCATTGTCACAGATCGAGCCCCTCGCAGGAAAATCAACGCTGCGGCGCGACGATGCGAAAGCGGATGTCGATGTCGTTGGAGACCACCGTATCGGCCCACTCCCCCTCCCCGATCTTGAAGTCGCTGCGTTTGAGAATGATGTTGCCATCGAAAATCCCGATGGCCTGCTCCGGCTTCAACAGCACCTTTACCTGCAGCTCACGCGTCATGCCCCTGAGGTTAAGTTTGCCGGTGATCAGATAGCGCTGATTGCCCAGCGCTTTCACCCGGGTCGATTCAAAGGTCGCCACCGGATAGTCCGCCGTGTTGAACCAGGCCGGCTTTTGCAGCTCGGTATTGGCATCGCTGCTGCCGGCGTCGATGCTGGCAAGGTCGATGGTCAGCCTGGCGTGGGCCGCGGTGGGGTTTGCCGTGTCGAAATCAAGCGTGGCGTCGAATTTGCCGAAGGTGCCGTACACCCTCGAACCGAATTGGTTATAGGTGAAGGAGATCTTGCTGGCGGTGGTGTTGACCCGGGTGTATTCGACGGCTTGGGCACAGGGCAAGGCGCCAATCGTGAGGATGGCGAGCAATGCGGCTAAACGCGGGAATCGAAAGTGCATGGAATTCTCCGGGTGGAACGCCCTTCAGGGATTGAAGTGCCGCCCCCCGTGTGGCTGTGATAGCTGGACTTAAGCAAATATTCGGAGGTTATTCCAGCCAAACTCCAATACCGGGATTACAACTCAAGAATTCGCTGACTATGTATAAGCCCCAACCACCCACTTCACTTTCTCCAGCGCCTCCCTGAGCGCCCCCATCTCCACGGAGCCCAGCGCAAGACGAAACGCATGCGGAACGTTGGCCGACGTGGCAAACGGTTCGGCGGTTGAAACCGAGACGTTTTCCCGCATCAACGCCATGGCGATCTGGTCGGCCCGTGCGTCTTCCGACAATGGCAGCCAAAGAAAATACGACGACGGATGGCGAATACAGCGCAGCCCCGCCAGTACCTCGCCGGCCACGATTTGCCTGGCCTGCGCGTCCCGGCGCTTTTCGGCTTCCAATTGCATGACAGTGCCGTCGTCAAGCCAGGTGGTGGCAATCGCCGTCATCACACCCGGGGTATTCCAGGTGGTCGCTTTGATTGTGCGCTCCAGCGCGGGCACATTCTGGAGAGGTGCGGCGACGAAGCCGACCCGCAGTCCGGTGGCCACACTCTTGGAGAGCCCTGACACGTAAATCGTCCTTTCGGGGGCGAGTACCGCCAATGGCGCGGGCGGATTCTCCGCGAGAAAGGCGTAAGCGGCGTCTTCAATGATCAGCAGCCCATGCTCGCGTGCAATCGCCACCAGGTATTCCCGTTGCTCGGCACTCATCACCCAGCCCAGCGGATTGTGCAGGGTCGGCATCGTGTACACGGCCCGCACGCGTCGATGCCGGCACAGGCTTTCCAGCGCTTGCAGATCCGGCCCGTGATCGAGCACCGGAATGGGCACGATTTCAAGGTGCAGCGTGTCGGCCAGGGCCTTGAACCCTGGGTAGGTCAACGCGTCCGCGGCAATCACGTCACCGGGTTGCAACAGCGCCATCATCGTCACCGCCAGCCCTTGCTGGGCGCCGGTGACGATCAGCACTTGCTCAGCCTCGACCGTCAGCCCTCGAACGCGCAGATGGCGCGCCACAGCGGCGCGCTCATGGGGTCGCCCGGCGTGTGGCTGGTAGCGCAGCAACGCCTCCAGATCGCCGGCCGAGGCGAGCTGACGCAGGGCATTACGCAACAATTCGGCCTGCCCGGGAAGCGCCGGATAGTTGAAGTTCAGGTCGGTCATGCCGGCAGCAACGCTGTGTTGATCGATAGCCTGGTTGGGCGACCACGAGGTTTCCCTGACGAACGTCCCCCGCCCCGTCTCCCCGCTGACCAGGCCCATGGCTTCCAGCTCCGCATAGACCCGGCTTGCCGTCACCAGGGCCAGGCCTTCCGTGGTCGCCAACTGACGGTGAGTCGGCAAGCGTGTGCCCGGCAACAGGCGCCCTGAGCGAATATCCGCGGCAAACGTATCCACCAGTGATTTGTAGCGGGAACGAGGCATGAGCAGATGTATCCATGACAATATTTTGATTGTATTGAGTTTCGTCCATACGATGCCTTCCATGCAACCTGAGCATGAAGGGGATCCAGAATGGAACGCACATCGAACCTGCAACAGCACACCACGGAAAAGACCGCGAGCGGATGGCTCAACGGGTTCATTGGCGTGCTCATCTTCAGCGGCTCGCTGCCGGCGACACGGGTGGCCGTTCTGCAGTTCGACCCGGTTTTCCTGACGGTTGCCCGGGCCAGTATCGCTGCCATTGTGGCGCTGTGCTTGCTGTTGCTGTTCAAGGAAAAACGCCCGGCCAGGCATCAGTTGCTCTCTCTGGCAATCGTGACCCTGGGCGTTGTATTAGGGTTTCCGCTGTTGACCGCACTGGCGCTGCAATATGTAACGTCTGCGCACTCCATCGTCTTCGTTGGCCTGTTGCCGCTCGCCACCGCAGCGTTCGGGGTCTGGCGCGGCGGCGAGCGGCCCCGGCCGGTGTTCTGGTTCTTCTCGGTGCTGGGCAGCCTGCTGGTGGTGGGGTTTGCCGTCTCCCAAGGCCTGACGGCCTCTCCTGCGGGGGACATTCTGATGTTGCTGGCGATCCTGGCGTGCGGGTTGGGCTATGCCGAAGGTGCGAAGCTTTCCAAGACTCTGGGAGGCTGGCAGGTGATTTCCTGGGCGCTGGTGCTGTCGCTGCCCGTCATGGCGCCGTTGACCTGGTTGCTGGCCCCGCCTTCGCTCTCGGCAATTACCCCGCCTGCGTGGTTGAGCCTGGCTTACGTGTCACTGTTCAGTATGTTGATTGGCTTTGTGTTCTGGTACCGCGGGCTGGCTCAGGGCGGGATTGCCGCCGTCGGCCAGCTTCAGTTGCTGCAGCCGTTTTTTGGCCTGGCACTGGCGGCCACGTTGCTGCATGAGCAGGTCAGCCTTGGCATGCTGGGGGTGACCGTGGCGGTGATTCTTTGCGTGGCCGGGGCACGCAAATTCTCGAAATAGACAGCTCGGTCAGAAACCGACTGTTGGTCGGCCTTCGGGATCGCAGGAAGACTAATCTTTTAATGTAGGGACTGAATTGTCGTGGTGGACCGGCCTCCGGGATGTTACCGGTCCATCGCAGTACTGGAGAGGAGGAATGAAAATGGCCCACTTCGCGAAAAAATTGCCGGTACACACCGACGAAGACAAAACCAGTCGGCAGCCGACGGTACAAGACCCTTGGCGGCCCCTGGAAAAACTGCGTCAACAGGTCGATCACCTGTTCGAAGACTTCAATCGTGGCTCTATGCTGACGCCCTTCAGACGTGGCCTGTTCGATGTCGAACCGTTCTGGAGCCGGGATTTTATCGGTCGAAGCCTGCCTGCCGTGGACATCACCGAGAAAAATGAAAGCTTCGAAATAACCGCAGAGCTGCCGGGCATGGACCAGGATAATATCGAGCTCACACTGTCCAATGGCAACCTGATCATCAAGGGTGAAAAGAAAGAGGACAAGGAAGAAAAAAGAACAGGCTATCACCTGTCGGAGCGTCACTATGGCTCCTTTCAGCGGGCATTCAGCCTGCCTAAAGGCGTCGACACCGACAAGATCGAAGCCAGTTTCAACAAAGGTGTGTTGAGCATTTCGCTGCCAAAAAGGCCCGAAGCCATCAGCGCAGATAAACGGGTACCCATCAAATCCCGTTAACTCGCCAAGACCGCCCTTGACGCAACCAGAAGCCCCTTGTCGGAAAACCGGCGAGGGGCTTTTTTGTGGCTGAGCCCTAAAGAGGCCCCGTCAGCTCCACGCTGTCGCGGTACTCCGGCACCGAGACCGACCAGCCCAGCTCCAGGCTGATTCGCCGGCGCAATACATCCGAGGCATTGGGTTCGCCATGTACCACATAGGTGTGTTTCGGTGGTCGCTTGAAGCCGCGCAACCACAGCATGATTTCATCGCAGTCGGCGTGCGCGGACAGGGTTTCCATCGGCACCACTTCGGCGCGAATCGGCACGTCTTTGCCGTGAATACGTACCGACGGGGCGCCTGCGATGATCTGCGCACCGCGGGTGCCGCCCGCCTGAAAACCCGGCACCAGCAGCGTATTGAGCGGGTTGGGCGCCAGCGCCTTGAGGTGGTGCAGCACCCGCCCGCCAGTGGCCATGCCGCTGGGCGATGATCACCGCGGGTGTGCGCTGCTGGTCCAGCTCGATGGAATCTCTGGTGGAGCGCACAAAACGCGTGACACGGCACATGCCTTCGCACTCTTCCAGGGACAACCGGTGTTCACTGCGAAAGCGCTGGTACAAGCGCGTGACGTCGGTGGCCATGGGGCTGTTGAGGTAGATCGGCAGGTCGGGAATCGCGCGTTTTTGTTGCAAGCGATACAGGTGATACATCAGCAATTGCGCGCGACCGACCGCGAACGATGGCACCAGCGTGATGCCATGGCGCAGCGCGGTACGGGTGATGACCTCGGCCAGTTGATCTTCCGGGGATTCGTCGGGATGCCGACGGTCACCATAGGTCGACTCCACCAGCAGATAATCGGCCTGCTCGATCGTCTCCGGGGCAAACATCAATGGATCGTTCGGCCGCCCCAGATCCCCAGAGAACACCAGGATCATGCCATCGGCGACGACTTCCACGGTCGCTGCGCCCAGAATATGCCCGGCACCGCGCAACAGAATGCTCATCCCCGGGACAATGTCGACCCGGTGGTGCAACTGCACCGGCCGCAGCAATTTCAATGCCCGCTCGGCGTCTTGCTCGGTGTACAGCGGCAAGGCCGGAGAGTGTTTGGAGAAGCCATGGCGATTGGCGAACTCAGCCTCTTCTTCCTGCAAGCGGCCGCTGTCGCACAGCAGGATTTTCACCAATTCACAGGTGGCTGGCGTGGCATATACAGGGCCGCGATAGCCGTTGCGCACCAACACTGGCAGGTAGCCGCTGTGATCCAGATGAGCGTGGGTCAGCACAATGGCTTCGAGGTCACGAACCGGCAACTGGAACGGGTCCCAGTTGTGCAAGCGCAGTTGTTTATAGCCCTGGAACAGGCCGCAATCGATCAGCACATGCTGGTCGCGATGTTCCAGCAAGTACTTGCTACCCGTGACCGTGCCCGCAGCACCGAGAAATGTCATTCGCATGGCCGTTTCCTTGAGCATTCATGGAGCACTATTGATCGCTCCTTTGCGCTTGTGGGCAGTTGATTTTTATCAATCGAGGTCGCACTGGTTCATCTTCTCTGTCGAGCCGGGGCAATGGCTTGATGATCGTCAGGCTGCAGGGCGACCGGTTCAATACGCTTTCCACCGTACTGCCGATGAATATATCGATCCCGCGATGGTAGGTCGTTCCCAGCACCACCATGTCGAAGGCATGTTGTTGCGCGAAATGGGCAATGACCTTGGGAGGGATGCCGGGCAGCAGATGGCGCCGTTGTTTCTCGACTCCGTAGCGTTCGGCAAGCGCTTCAAAGGCCTCCAACTGGGCATCGTTGACGGCGTCTCCCAAACTGTCATCGAGAGTCGCTGTCGGCACATTCACTTGCGCCTCGCCCAACTCCGACCAGCCGCTGACATTGAGCAGGTGCAAGGTGGCGCCGCAAGATTCGGCCAGGCTCGAAGCCAGGTCGAGAATCCGGTCATTGAGCCCCTGGGTCAGCTCCTCCAGATGGGACAAATCGATGGTCGCCAGTATGCTCAACGGCTTGGGATTTGTGGCATCGATGACCAGGTGCAAGGGCGCCGGACAGTCGCGCAGCAACTGCCAGTCCAGCGGCCGATGGAAAGCACGATCAAGCGCTGATACGCGGTGGGTGTCCTTGATCACCAGGTCTGCATGGAAGTCATTCACGTACTCCAGCAGATGCGCCAGGGTCGGTCTGGCCCACACCACTTCAGTGCTCACCTGCACGCCTTCGCATCGCTGAAACCGGGCTTGCTGCTCCAGCCATTGACGATGTACCTGCAAGTAACCTTCCCGCGCCTGGGCCATTGCGTCGTGGTCAAACAGGCCGGCCGCCGCCAGCGCCTGGACATAATCGAAAGCGACAATGTGCAACACCGCACCGGTTGCACAGGCCAGGGCCCGCGCCCGTTCGAACGCCGGGGTGCGGACCATTTCGGTCGGGGCAATCAATAGCAAACGTTGAATTTTCACCCTCACCCACCTCATCTGGATAGCTTCAGGTTGTGGCTCAAGTATCGGGGGGCTCTCGCCATGCGGCTCTGATTTTTATCAACTAATGGCCGGCCAGCGATCGGCTTACCACCCGACGCTCGAACCCGGCTGCCTGACCGCCAGAATGCTGCCCGGCACCGAGTACAACGCCCGCTCGGTGTTGCTGCCGATCAAGCGGTCGATCCCCACGCGATGCACAGTGCCCATCACCACCACATCCGCCAGGTATTGCTCGACAAACTCACTGATCACCGGCACCGGCAGGCCCATGACAAAGTGCCGACGCTCGGGAGGAACACCGTAGCGATCCGCCAGGGTGATAAACGCCCGGTGCAGGGATTCGCGTAACTCCTCGACGAAGTCCATGCCCCAGCCACCGGCGATCAACGGTGCATCGCCATTGAACGCCGGCGACAAGTCGTAGGCGTACAGCAGATGCAGCGGTGCATCACATTGCAGCGCCAGTGCGTTGGCCGTCTGGATGATGGTGTCGTTCAGGCCACTGATTTGCGTCGCCGGATCGAACGGGTCCACGGCGGCCACGACCCGGTGCGGCAACCCGTAACGGACCTGATTGACCAAGTGCACGGGGATCGTGCATTCGCGCAGCAGATGGCAATCGAGCGGAGTAATGAACACCCGTTTGAGCGCCGGTTCCAGGGTGACATCCTTGATCAGCAGGTCGGGCTTGAGGTCTTCGATTGTCTTCAAAATATCCAGCAGCGGATGGGTGGTGAAGACCGCTTCAACCGTCACGTCCACGCCCTGCCCGCTGAGCCGCTCGACCTCGTCGGCCACCCAACGATGACAGTGGCGCAGATAACGCTGATACCCCGCTTCGTCGATTTTTTCTTCCCATAAATGAACGATCGGTGCCGGATCGACAAAGGCCCGCACATCCAGCGCGGCCCCGCTCGCCTTGGCCAGTGCGACGGCCCGGAGCAAGGCAGGAGACTGATGCAGGGTCCGGTCGGCGATCAGTAACAAACGTTGATATTGCCCCATCTCACACCTCCGCTCGAAACCGGCCCCTTACCCGCCGGCATGGGCCAAGACTGCGCCCGTTGCCCCCTCCCCGAGGTTGATTTACATCAAATACCCGCAAATGAATGCCCTCGTGACGGGTGTCTGATCCAGATCAGATTCAAGGGCTGCCAGTGGCGTAGAAAGGAATCAACCGCGTGATGGGTGAATACGCACCGACCTTTCAAACAAGATGGAGGATCATCCATGCTCACTGTCAAAGACCATAATGATCGGGCCGCGGCGGCCTATGCCGCAGTCACTGGAAAGTACTGGATCGAAGCGCTCAAGGACGGTCGCCATGTGCTGATCCGGCCACTGCTGGAAAAGGACCGCGAACTTGAATACGCCTTCATCAAGCGCCTGTCGCCCGAGTCCCGGCACATGCGTTTTCTCGCGCAGATCAACGAACCCGGCACCGCCATGCTCGATCAGTTGATGGACACCGATAACAAACAGCGCATGGCTTACATTGCGCTGGTTCACGAAAACGGCAAATTGATCGAAATCGGCATCAGCCGCTACGCCGCCACGTCGGAACATGAGTGTGAGTGCGCGGTGACGGTCGCCGATGAATGGCAGCATCTGGGCCTCGGCACCGCCTTGATGGAGCATCTGATCAAGGCCGCCCGCAGAAACGGTTTTCAGCAGATGTATTCGATCGACGCCGCAAGCAATACCTCCATGCGCGACCTGGCCAAAGCCTTGGGTTTCGAGCGGCACAATGACCCCAACGACAGCCGTCAGGTCATCCATCGTTTGTACATGTCGTAAAAGCTGATTGCCCCACGACGGACCGGCCAACGGTCCGCCATGGGGCAAGTCAATGTTCAGGATTGCAACATTCTGTCGGGCTTGATCGCCAGCACACTGCAAGGGGCCCGGTGCAAAAGCTGTTCGGCAGTGGTCCCCAATAGCTTGTTCAACCCCGAGTGCTGCACCGTCCCCATCACAATGACATCGGTGTGATGGTCCTCGGCGAACTTGCAAATACTCGGCACTGGCGCACCTTCGATGAAGTGCCGACGCTGCGACGGCACGCCGTGACGCTCGGCCAGCGCCGTGAACGCCTGGTGTTGCGCCGTGCCCATGGCTTCGTAAAGACCGGAGGCCAACGGGAGTGCGCCAACGCCCATGTCCAGGGCATACACGGCTGTCCAGTCATACGCATGCACCAACTCGATCTGCGCCTCACACTGGTCAGCCAGCTTGGTGGCGGCGTCGATAATCTGGTCATTGAACACCAGGTCCTGCTCTTCGCTGCGCAGCACATCGACGATGGCCAGCACGTTACGTGGCCGCGCGTTCCGGGCGTTGGTCACCAGATGCACCGGCACCGGGCAATCGCGCAACAACTGCCAGTCCAGCGGGGTGAAAAACACCCGCTTCAACGCTGACTCTTCCTGGGCGTCCTTGATGATCAGACTCAGCGACATCTCGTTGACGAATTGCAGGATTTCCTCGTAAGGGTGCTGCACCCACACCACCTCGCTGGTGACCTCGACGCCGTGTTTGCTTATCAAATGGGCTTGCTCGGCAAGCCATTGCCGATGGGTTTGCAAATAGCCTTCCCGGGCCTGGGCAATTTGCTCGGGGGCGAACAGACCGGCGACGGCCAGGGCCTGCAAGTAATCGAATGCCACGATGTGCAGCGGCGATTGCATCGCGCGGGCCAACGCGGCGGCCCGGTCGAACGCCGGAGTACGGGTCATGGAATGGGGGGCGATCAACAGTAAACGCTGAGTCTGCGACATTGGACACCTCGGCACGCGGCCATCTCGATGCAATGAGTAGAACCCTAGAGTGATCGCGGCAGATTCAGGCGACTTGATCTTTGTCAGCTACAGCGCTCGGATGCCCGTTAATGCAGCAACATGCCCACCCACATCGCCAACGTCAGCAAGACCTGGCCGGGAATGACATACGCGGCGAACCGTCGCCCACCGCTGATCCAGGCCACCAGGCATTTGCTCAGGGAGTTACTGCTGACGGCAACCAGCGTTGGCCCGGCAATAGCGTCGAACGGCAACAGCCCGGCCTTGGCCAGGGCGCCAATGGACGCCGTCGAAGAATGGGCATCGGCGAAACCGGTGAGCGTCGTCGTGACCATCACGCCCACTTCGCCAAAGTGATTGAGCACCATCGAAGACACAAAGGTAACGCCGGTCATGGTCAGTGCGATAACCAACGCCAGCTTGAGGTTGAACGCACCACCGACCTTGACCGGCTGATTGTCGCCACTCGCAGGTTTGGGCAACATCAGGCTCAAGCCATACAGCGCCGTGGCGGCGGCACCCAACAACAGCGGCCCCCACATGTAGCGCAATAGACCGATGTCGACCGCCCCCAGGATCAGGCCGACCTGAATGATGGTCGCCAGGTTGGACAGCATCGCTGCCGCACTCAAGACTTTGATGTTGCCTGGCTCCTTGGCGACAAGGTGCCCCATCGCGGCGATGGTCGCGATGCTGGAAGCAAACCCGGAGGCGATGGCGCTGACCACATAGCCGTAACGGGCACCCAGGGTACGAACGCCCGACCGCCCCGACGGCCATCAGCAACACCGTCAGGGTGCAAATGGTGCGCAGATTGATGGCGGCATAGGGGCCGATAAAGCGATCCGGCGCCAATGGCAACACCACCAGGGCCGCGACCAACAGCACCAGACCGTCGCGCATCTCCCCTTCAGTCAATTGGCTGCGCGCAAAATGATGCAGTTTTTGGCGATACGTCAGCAGCCCCGCCACCACCACGCCAATGGCGATGGCCAGTTCGGGCGCGCTGTTACACAACGCCCCCAGTGCCAATACCGTGAATAACGCCACTTCACTGGTGACACCAGGGTCAGTGCCCAGGCTTCGCCAGTAAGCCACAGTGACCAGCAAGGCCACCGAAACCGCCATGATGCCCACCAGCAAACCACCACCGATTTGCATCGCCACATAACCCAGCAATGCGGTGATCGCGAACGTACGCAATCCGGCACAGGCGCGACTGTCCCCTCGCCCCTTGTGCCGTTCACGTTCAAGGCCGACGAGCATGCCGATCCCCAGCGCAGCTGCCGCCCCTGCCAGGCCCAAGGTTTCGTTCATGTGATTCCTGTCCGGGTAAGCCACAACCCCAAGACTGCACCGGCATGACGCAGGAGAGATTGATAGTGGTCAATGTTTTATAGATGGACCTGGCGCCCCCCGCCACACGTCGGGCCGCAAGCTGGATCACTCGCCAGATTGATAAAGATCAATCCCGCCCCCCCGGTCATCGGCAGGATAAAAGCCAGAGAACCACTGCCCAAACGCAGCGGTGCCAGTGAGTACAGGAATATCTACGATTATTGACGGGAGTTTGGTCATGTCTGAGCAATCACGCTTCATGCTGGTCGTCTCGCCCCTCATGGAAAACAGCCCCGCGTTCGACCGCGCCGCTGCGTTGGCCAAGGCCTCGGGCGCGGCCCTGCATATCGTCGCCTTCGATTACCTGCAAGGGCTGGCAACGGCGAGCATGGTCAACGAACAAGCGCTGGAGGAGATGCGGCTGGGGTATGTCGAGCGCCATCGGCAATGGCTCGAAGAACAGGCCCGCCCCTTGCGTAAAATCGGCGTGCCCGTCACCACGGAGGTGATCTGGGTTGAACGACCTTTGCAGGAAATCCTCATTCATCTCAAAGAACAGCCGATGGCGGTACTGATCAAGGCACTGGAATACGAGTCGCTGCTGTCACGGATCATGTTCACGCCCCTGGATATTCATTTGCTGCGCGAATGCCCGGTGCCGCTGCATTTTGTCAGCCACGTGAAGCACGTGCTGCCGCGCAGAATCGTCGCTGCGGTCGATCCCTTCCATAGCAATACCCAGTACAAGGATTTCAACGACAGGATTTTGCGCGAGGCCTCAAAACTGGCCAGCAGCTGTAACGCCCAGCTCGACGTAATCTACGCCCACGACCTTTCATCCCTCAGTGCGGACGAGTTCGATTTCGACAGTAGCTCAGCGCTGTTTGCCCCAGGCAAGGCCAAGACGTTATTCGATGCCCAGGCCGATGCCTTCCGCGAACTGGCCGAGCGCAATGGTATTGCGCCAGAGCAGCAGCACATGATCATGGGCAACCCGACCAAGGTTCTTACCCAATACGCCGATGCCTACGACATCGACGTACTTGTCATGGGCCGGGTCGGCCACCGGGGCGTGGGCCGACTGGTGGGCAGCACGGTGGAGCATCTGCTGTACAAAATGCCGTGCAGTGTCTGGGTGGTTTCACCTGAGGAACTGTAGAGAGCTATTTCGTGCCGATCAAAGCCGAGTGACCGCTGGCCCGGCCCTTTGTCGGGAAGCCGGCAGGGGGCTTTTTTTTGAGAGGGAGCGGATCAAAAATGTGTAAGTCAGCACGGCCTCTGGCCGTCGACATGACACTACGCAGCACTGCACGTCGACCAACCCGCCTTTATGGGGATGACGTTCATGAACACACCTTCCCAAAACATGCTGAACCAGCTGTATGGCTCGCATACCCACATTGACGAGGCCTCCATCGTCCCGCTCTTGCGCCAATACGCCGAACCCCTGCCGGAACTGAGTTCACCGGCCTTTGGTGAAATGTTCGACCGCTTCGCCGATGCGCGCGTGGTGATGATCGGTGAAGCCAGCCATGGCACCAGTGACTTCTATCGGACCCGGGCGGCGATTACCCAACGGCTGATCGAGCAACACGGATTCAATATCGTGGCCGTTGAGGCAGACTGGCCGGACGCGGGCCATGTAGACCGTTATGTCAGAGGGTTGGCGCGCTCGGCCTGGACGCGGCACATTTTCAGCCGATTCCCGACCTGGATGTGGCGCAACACCGATGTGAGAGCGTTCACCCATTGGCTGCATCAGTACAACCACCAACACGTGCCTGAACAGCGCGTCGAGTTTCGCGGTCTGGACGTTTACAGTTTGCGCAACTCCATCCATGAGGTGCTGAGCTATCTGGACCGTGTCGACCCGCAACTGGCACACGAAGCACGGCGTCGCTATGGCTGTTTGACCCCGTGGCAGGATGATCCTGCGCTGTACGGCCACTTCGTCGAACGCGACGGCATAATGCCCTGCGAGCATGCGGTGGTCGAACAGCTCAATGCCATGCTGACCGAGCAACTGGCCGGGGATATCAAGGACGATGAAGCGTTCTTCGATGCGACCCAGAACGCCCGGGTCATCCTGGCGGCGGAACAATATTACCGAGCGATTTATCGAGGTTCGACGGCCTCCTGGAACCTGCGCGACAGGCACATGTTCGACACCTTACGTGCGTTGCTCGAACACCGCGGTCCGCAAGCCAAGGCCGTGGTGTGGGCGCACAACTCCCATATCGGCAATGCGGCCGCGACGGAGATGGGTTGGAAAGGTCAGTTCAATATCGGTCAACTGTGCCGCAATGCCTATGGGCGCGATGTGGTTCTGATCGGCATGAGCACCGACCGTGGCCAGGTGGCCGCGGCCGACGACTGGGATTGCGAGATGCTCATCAAGGACATCCGGCCGTCCCGGCCAGACAGTTGGGAGCGCAAGTTCCTCGACGCCGGCGTCCCGGCTTCATTGACCGACTGGCGGGATCCACAGCGAAAAGAGCTGCGCCGGGCCCTGTCCAAACCTCTGCTGGAGCGAGCCATCGGTGTGATCTATCGACCCGCAAGCGAGCGCAGCAGCCACTACTTCGAGTCAGTGCTGACCGAACAATTCGACGCCATGGTCTGGATTGAACAGACGCAACCGCTAACAGCGTTGCCCCTGCCGAAAAGCCAGGCGTTGGAACCGGAAGACGAAACCTTTCCATTCGGCATATGACAGGTGTCAGACGGCGGTTGTCTGCGTGGGATGACTACCGTCGCAAATACTGCTCGAACCAGTCGCCAGCCAGTCTGGCGACTTCTTCGAGGGTTCCTGCTTCTTCAAAAAGATGTGTCGCGCCCGCCACCACTTCCAGACGTTGCTCGCACTGCAGGGCGCGACTGCTTTGCACATTGAGATTGAGCACCACCGGATCCAGCTCACCGACAATCTGCAAGGTCGGGGCCTTCACGCGAGACAGCGCCGCACCCGCAAGATCGGTCCGCCCTCCTCGGCTCACCACCGCATGCACCACGTCCGCCCGCTCGGCCGCTGCCATTAGCGCCGCCACAGCACCGGTGCTTGCGCCGAACAATCCGATCGGTAGCGGTTGCAGTTCGGCGTCCCGACCCATCCAGTCGATCACCTCCACCAGTCGGCTGGTCAGCAGCGCAATATTGAAACGCAATTCCCGGGTCTGGTTGTCCAGGTATTGCTCCGGCTCCGTGAGCAGATCGAACAGCAACGTGCCCAATCCCCGCTGAGCCAGAGACAGCGCAACGTATTGATTACGCGGGCTTGAACGACCACTGCCGCTGCCATGAACGAACACCACCAGACCACCAGCGTGCACCGGCAGACGCAGATCGGCAGACAGCTCCACATCCCCCAGGTCGAGCTTTCGATAGCGAAGCTCAAACATCGGAATCCTCCTGACCGGAAACACGCGTACCGGACTCTCTGCGCCAGGCCCGTTGCAAACGATCCATGACTTCTTCATCCGAGGTCTGGGAAAAATTCATGTACCAATTGCCGATCGACATCAGCCACTCGGGGGTGAGCGGGCAGATCACCTCATCGACTTCGCCATACATCGCCGCTACCGTCTCGGGTGGAGCCACCGGCACGGCGACGACAATACGCGACGGTGCTTGCAGGCGCGCCGCCTGTATCGCCGCCATCATCGAGGCGCCGGTCGCCAGGCCATCGTCGACCAGAATCACCACCTGATCCTTGAGCGCCACGGGGGCACGCGAGCCCCGGTACAGGCGCTCGCGACGCAACAGCTCCTGGGTTTCCCGTGCCACCACGTTATCGAGCGTGCGCTGATCGATGCGGTTCGTCCGCAGCGTATCCTCATTGACGATCTGGATACCGCCACTGGCAATCGCGCCCATGGCGAACTCCTGATGGAATGGCACCCCGAGCTTGCGGACCAGCATCAGGTCCAGGCGAACCTCCAGGGCCGTGGCAATTTCATAGGCCACCGGCACGCCGCCACGGGGCAAGGCGAGAACGATGACATCGGGTCGATGAGCGTATTTGAGCAGCGGCTCCACCAGCCTTCGACCGGCATCAACCCGGTCGCGCAGGAGGGTTTGCGTTGAGGGACTATGAATCACTTGAAAACCTCCCCAGGCGATCCACACCTGTCGGTTCGTATCACACAGCCATGAGCTCTCCAGACCGCAGGAGCGCTGCAAGGCATCTGAATACTGCAAATGTTCGCGTCCTTACCGGATCAAGCATCTCGCCATAGTTGATCAATATCAATCGGGTTGGGGATGGATGGGTTACGTTACCGACATTGGACAGCGGCTCTCGACGGGAGATTGCCATGCCGACTTTACTTGCGAGCCAGCGACTGCGCTTGTACGACAGCGATGAACTCGACTCGGTGCTGCAGGCAATGGCGCGCCAGGCAGCGACACTACAATGAGTACCGCTCACTGTTTACTTTTTTCGTCCTGGTCGCCTTCCATCATTCGTGGTCTGAACATGTGCATCGGCATCTGCCAACGGTCATTGCCGTAGAGCCGGTGATGCACCACCGTCCAGAACAGGTCGAAAATGGTTTTCTGCTCAGCATCCAATACCCCGTAGAAGGTTTTGGTACGCACCAGCGCAGCATCCATGCGCTCCAGATGCGCCTCCATCCACTTGGTTTGTGTGCGCAAACGCTCTATCTCTCTGGCCATTCTTTCGGGGGTCGTTTCATCCGTCGACGCCCTCTTCTTGCTCGCGCTTTCATCACGTTCGGCCTTGGCCTTTTCCTGATGCTGATTGGCGTCCGCCATGACCCCCGTGGCCCATGTGTCCCAGGCAGCCATTTGCTCCGGCTTGAGATTGAGCTTGCCCTTGAGATCGTCCAGGGTCTGTTGCGTGTATTTGACCCAGTCGAAATCCTGAAAACGATGATACATACCACCTTGCGCAGCAGACGTCGGCGGGTTGGCGAAGACGCTGGAGGATGGCACCAGCAACACGCTTGCCGCCATTAACATGCATTGGCCGATCAGGCTTGATCTGTTCATTTCAGTTCATCTCGATACCGTGGGTTGATTCGAGAATAGGAGTCGGCCTGGGGGCGTATCTGATCCACATCAGAAAACAGGCAGACCGTCGGGCAAGTGGATAAACGGTCGAGCTGCCCCGTAATTGGAAAAGCAGCCAGCAATCGTTATCGGCGGTGCTAATCCAGCGGATCACTGGCTCCTTCCGGGGGACGGGTACCGG
>NZ_JBGLZF010000071.1:0-19426 GCF_047304405.1 Pseudomonas sp. Pseusp11 | reverse complement strand
AGAAGACTCGAACTTCCACGACCTTGCGGTCACCAGCACCTGAAGCTGGCGTGTCTACCAATTTCACCATCTGGGCATGATCTTCAGCGTTGCCGCTGTCGATGTGGCGCACTATACGGAGAGCATTTTGATCTGTAAACCCCTGATTTAATTTTAATAATTCAGAAGCCTGGAATGCAAAAACCCGCTTTCGCGGGTTTTTGTGTGAGCCTTGAAATTGATCTAATCTCAAGCTCGAAATTGGTGCCCAGAAGAAGACTCGAACTTCCACGACCTTGCGGTCACCAGCACCTGAAGCTGGCGTGTCTACCAATTTCACCATCTGGGCAGTATCGGCAGCGCTAGTGCGTCGTCGATGGCGCGCACTATACGGAGCGTCTTTTTAACTGTAAACCCCTGTCATCAAAAAAACCTGGAAAATTTTACCGGCGGCATTCAAATCAGCTTCGCGGTGTCGATAAAGGGCTTTAGATGGGCTGTCATAGCCTGAAATTTCCCGTTTCATTACGCCTATGCCAAACTAACCCGCATATAGACAAGGTGAAAACTCTCTAATGGCCGATTGGCAGTCCCTCGATCCCGAGGCCGCTCGTGAAGCGGAAAAATATGAAAACCCTATTCCTAGCCGCGAACTGATCCTTCAGCACCTTGCTGATCGAGGTTCGCCTGCTAACCGCGAGCAACTGGTCGAAGAGTTTGGTCTGACCACAGAAGACCAGATCGAAGCCCTGCGCCGCCGCCTGCGCGCCATGGAGCGCGACGCTCAACTGATCTATACCCGTCGCGGCACTTATGCGCCGGTGGACAAGCTTGACCTGATCCTGGGCCGCATCAGCGGTCACCGTGACGGTTTCGGCTTCCTGGTCCCGGACGACGGCAGTGACGACCTGTTCATGAGCCCGGCGCAAATGCGCCTGGTGTTCGATGGCGACCGTGCCCTGGCCCGTGTTTCCGGCCTCGACCGTCGCGGTCGCCGCGAAGGCATGATTGTCGAAGTGGTGTCCCGTGCCCACGAGAGCATCGTCGGTCGTTACTTCGAAGAGGGCGGTATCGGTTTCGTCGTCGCGGACAATCCGAAGATCCAACAAGAAGTGCTGGTGACGCCAGGTCGCAACGCCAACGCGCAGATCGGTCAGTTCGTCGAAGTGAAGATCACTCACTGGCCGACGCCACGCTTCCAGCCGCAAGGCGACGTGGTCGAGGTCGTGGGCAACTACATGGCGCCGGGCATGGAAATCGATGTTGCCCTGCGCACCTACGATATTCCGCACGTCTGGCCTGAAGCGGTCTTGAAAGAAGCCGCCAAGCTCAAGCCTGAAGTCGAAGAGAAAGACAAAGAGAAGCGCATCGACTTGCGTCATCTGCCGTTCGTGACCATCGACGGCGAAGATGCGCGTGACTTCGATGACGCGGTCTACTGCGAAGCCAAGCCGGGCAAGCTGCGCCTGTTCTCCGGTGGCTGGAAGTTGTACGTGGCGATCGCTGACGTTTCCAGCTATGTGAAAATCGGTTCGGCGCTGGATAACGAATCCCAGGTTCGCGGCAACTCGGTGTACTTCCCCGAGCGCGTGGTGCCGATGCTGCCTGAGCAGTTGTCCAACGGCCTGTGCTCGCTGAACCCGCACGTCGATCGCCTGGCCATGGTTTGCGAGATGACTATCTCCAAATCCGGCGAGATGACCGACTACTGCTTCTACGAAGCGGTGATTCACTCCCATGCCCGCCTGACCTACAACAAGGTCAGCACCATGCTGGAGACGCCAAAAGTCACCGAAGCGCGTCAGCTGCGTGGTGAATACACCAACGTTCTGCCGCACCTCAAGCAGCTGTACGCGCTGTACAAGGTTCTGCTGGCGGCCCGTCACGTGCGTGGCGCGATCGATTTCGAAACCCAGGAAACCCGGATCATCTTCGGCTCCGAGCGCAAGATTGCCGAAATCCGTCCGACCATTCGCAACGATGCTCACAAGCTGATTGAGGAATGCATGCTGGCGGCCAACGTGGCCACCGCCGAATTCCTGAAAAAGCACGAAATCCCTGCGTTGTATCGCGTCCACGACGGTCCGCCACCGGAGCGTCTGGAAAAACTGCGCGCCTTCCTCGGCGAGCTCGGCCTGTCCCTGCACAAAGGCAAGGACGGCCCGTCGCCGAAGGATTACCAGGCTTTGCTCGCGGGCATCAAGGACCGTCCGGATTTCCACCTGATCCAGACCGTCATGCTGCGCTCGTTGAGCCAGGCGGTGTACAGCGCCGATAACCAGGGCCACTTCGGCCTGAATTACGAAGCCTATACCCACTTCACTTCGCCGATTCGCCGCTACCCGGACTTGCTCACGCACCGGGCGATTCGCAGCGTTATCCATTCGAAAATGGACACCCCGCACGTTCGCCGTGCCGGTGCGATGACTATTCCGAAAGCGCGGATCTATCCATACGACGAAGCGATCCTGGAGCAGCTCGGCGAGCAGTGCTCGATGAGCGAGCGCCGTGCCGACGAAGCCACCCGCGACGTAGTGAACTGGCTCAAGTGCGAGTTCATGAAAGACCGCGTGGGCGAATCGTTCCCGGGTGTGATCACCGCCGTGACCGGTTTCGGCCTGTTCGTCGAACTGACCGATATTTATGTCGAAGGCCTGGTGCACGTCACCGCGCTGCCGGGCGACTACTACCACTTCGATCCTGTACACCACCGCCTCGCCGGTGAGCGTACCGGTCGTAGCTTCCGCCTGGGCGACACCGTTGAAGTGCGCGTGATGCGCGTCGACCTCGACGAGCGCAAGATCGACTTCGAGATGGCCGAAAAAACCATCAGCGCGCCGATCGGTCGCAAAAAGCGCGGCACTGAAACCACGGTGCCTGCTGCCGCTGCTACAAAATCGGCTGCCGAGCCGGCACTGGCCAAAGCCGGGCGTCGTCCTGCCAAGGAAAAGGCCGTCGAGGCCTATCGTCCGAGCGATGCCGCGGCAAAAAATGCCGAGTTGCGCAAAAGTCGTGAAATGAAACAGGCATTGCTGTCTGAAGCGAAAAGCGGCGGTAAAGCGGCGTCTGGGGGAAAGACCGGGCGGTCGGCGCCTGACAAGGCCTCCGGCGGCAAACCAGCCAAGCCAAGTAAACACCGTAAAGGCCCGCCAAAAGCGGGTTCCGCTCCAGCCGCCAGAAGCGGCGGGGCGCGTAAACCTAAGGCCAAGTCATGAGTCAGTTGGAAAAGATCTACGGCGTGCACGCGGTAGAAGCGTTACTGCGTCACCACCCAAAACGCGTCAAGCAGATCTGGCTGGCTGAAGGCCGCAGTGATCCGCGGGTTCAGACGCTGATCGAGCTCGCAGCCGAAAATCGCGTGGCCGTCGGTCAGGCTGAGCGTCGCGAGCTGGATGCCTGGGTTGAGGGCGTGCACCAGGGCGTGGTGGCGGACGTGAGTCCGAGCCAGGTCTGGGGCGAGGCCATGCTCGACGAGTTGCTCGATCGCACTGAAGGCGCACCGTTGCTGCTGGTGCTCGACGGCGTGACCGATCCGCACAACCTCGGCGCTTGCCTGCGTTCGGCCGATGCGGCCGGCGCGCTGGCGGTGATCGTGCCGAAGGACAAATCAGCCACGCTGACCCCGACGGTTCGAAAAGTTGCTTGTGGCGCGGCGGAAGTGATTCCGTTGGTCGCCGTGACCAACCTGGCGCGCACCCTGGAAAAACTCAAGCAGCGCGGCTTGTGGGTCGTCGGTACGGCGGGCGAGGCTGAACAGGATCTGTATCAACAGGACCTGACGGGCCCGACCATCCTGATCATGGGGGCCGAAGGTAGCGGTATGCGCCGCCTGACTCGCGATCTTTGCGACTATTTGGTGCGCCTGCCGATGGCTGGCAGCGTCAGCAGCCTCAACGTGTCCGTCGCCACCGGCGTCTGCCTGTTCGAAGCGCTGCGCCAGCGTGGCGTCAAAGCCGCCGGGACCGCCAAAAAGTCCTGACACTCCTTTGCAGGAGCCGCCGCAGGCGGCTCCTGCAAGTGTTCGGCTTTCCAGTCGAAGTGATTGTTCAAATAATCACCAATTGCCTTGCACCTCCCTCGACCCTTCTCTACAATTGCGCCCCTTGCTGTGACGGCAGGCACGCATGTGTCTATCGCGAGCAAGTCCATAAGTGTCATTCACTCCTTGTCTGACCGCTTTTGAGCGGCAGGCTACAACCCGTAAGGAGCATTCATGCGTCATTACGAAATCATCTTTTTGGTCCACCCGGATCAAAGCGAGCAAGTCGGCGGCATGGTTGAGCGTTACACCAAGCTGATCGAAGAAGACGGCGGCAAAATCCACCGTCTGGAAGATTGGGGCCGTCGTCAACTGGCCTACGCAATCAACAATGTTCACAAGGCTCACTACGTGATGCTGAACGTTGAGTGCACTGGCAAGGCCCTGGCCGAGCTGGAAGACAACTTCCGCTACAACGATGCAGTGATCCGTAACCTGGTCATCCGTCGCGAAGAAGCCGTTACCGGCCAATCCGAGATGCTCAAGGCTGAAGAAAACCGCAGTGAGCGCCGTGAGCGTCGCGACCGTCCTGAGCACTCCGACGCTGAAGGCGTTGACAGTGATGACAGCGACAACAGCGATAACGCTGACGAGTAATCCACGGACCTTTTGAGGAGCCTATTACATGGCACGTTTCTTCCGTCGTCGTAAATTCTGCCGCTTCACCGCTGAAGACGTGAAAGAGATCGATTACAAAGATCTCAACACTCTGAAAGCTTACGTATCCGAGACCGGCAAAATCGTTCCAAGCCGCATCACCGGTACCAAAGCACGTTATCAGCGTCAGCTGGCCACCGCTATCAAGCGCGCCCGCTTCCTGGCCCTGCTGGCCTACACCGACAGCCACGGCCGCTGAGACCGGGCAGTCGACACGTAGCAAAGGATTGAATGCATGCGCGCCTTAGCTGAGTTCATCATGCGCGGCCGTATGCAGGCCACTCTGGTAGTGGCCGGATGCGCAACATTGCCGTTGTTGTATTGGTTGGGTGCTGCCGCTGGATGCCTTGTGCTCCTGCGGCGCGGATTGAAGGACGCCGTTGGCGTACTTGCTCTGGGACTGCTGCCGGCGTTGATCTGGTGGCTTTTCTTCGACGACCCACGGGCACTTCTGGTGCTGCTGGGGTCTTCGAGCCTTGCGTTGGTTTTGCGCGCAAGCGAGTCCTGGAGCCGCGTGCTGCTGGTCAGCATAGCGATGGGATTGGTGTTTTCAGTGGTGCTGGGGGCGGCTTTTGCGCCCCAGATCGAGATGCTGGCGCAGGCTTTGATAAAAGTCATGCCGTCGCTACTCGGTGAGGTCTACCAGCAATTGTCGGTAGACGAGCAAGCGCGCTTTGCGTCCCTGATTGCACCGGTCCTGACCGGCCTGATTGCGGCTTTGTTGCAAATCGTCAGTGTGCTGAGCCTGATTGTCGGGCGCTACTGGCAGGCGTTGTTGTACAACCCGGGTGGTTTTGGTCGCGAGTTTCGCGCCATCCGAATCCCGCTGGGACCGGCGATGTTGCTGCTGGCGTTAATGCTTCTGGGGCCAAATCTTGGCCCGCAGATGGCCATGTTGACGCCGTTGTGCAGCGTACCGCTGGTGTTCGCCGGACTGGCCCTGATTCACGGGCTGGTGGCGCAAAAGCGACTGGCCAAATTCTGGCTGGTGGGGTTGTACGTCACGCTGTTGCTGTTCATGCAGCTGATCTATCCGTTGCTGGTGGTTCTGGCCATCGTCGACAGCCTGATTGATTTTCGCGGTCGTTCGGCACCGAAAGATGCCGATAGCGCGAACGGTGAAGGTTAAAAGTTAAGAGGATTTTCACATGCAACTGATCCTTCTGGAAAAAGTCACCAACCTGGGCAACCTGGGTGACAAAGTGAACGTTAAGGCTGGTTACGGTCGTAACTACCTGCTGCCATACGGCAAAGCTACCGCTGCGACCCCAGCCAACCTGGCTGCGTTCGAAGAGCGTCGCGCTGAGCTGGAAAAAGCCGCAGCAGACCGTAAAGCATCGGCTGAAAGCCGCGCCGCCCAACTGGCTGAGCTGGAAGTGACTATCACTGCCACCGCTGGTGACGAAGGCAAGCTGTTCGGTTCGATCGGCACCCACGACATCGCTGATGCACTGACCGCCTCTGGCGTTGAAGTTGCAAAAAGCGAAGTTCGTCTGCCGAACGGCACCATCCGCAACGTAGGCGAATTCGACGTAGCCGTGCACCTGCACGCCGAAGTTGAAGCCACCGTACGCGTTGTCGTGGTAGCAGCTTAAGCAGTACTTGTCGGCTGGCACCCTCGGGTGCTTGCCGGTAACATCGGGCACGATCCTGTTTACAGGTCGTGCCCTTTGTCTTTCTGCAGTTCCTGATTTTCACAACTCCTGCTTTTCCTGAATAAACCAAGTGGCCATGAACGATATCTCCGCTCCCGAGCAATACGATCTGCAAACCGCTGCCCTGAAGGTGCCGCCGCATTCCATCGAGGCCGAACAGGCCGTGCTCGGTGGTCTGATGCTGGACAACAACGCCTGGGAGCGCGTGCTCGATCAAGTCTCCGACGGCGATTTCTATCGGCATGACCACCGCCTGATCTTCCGGGCCATCGCCAAACTGGCGGACCAGAACCAGCCGATCGACGTCGTGACCCTGGCCGAGCAATTGGACAAGGAAGGTCAGACATCCCAGGTCGGCGGTCTCGGTTACCTTGGCGAACTGGCAAAAAACACGCCGTCCGTCGCCAACATCAAGGCCTATGCCCAGATCGTTCGCGAGCGGGCAACCCTGCGCCAGTTGATCGGCATCAGTACCGAAATCGCCGACAGCGCTTTCAACCCTGAAGGCCGCACCGCCGCCGAGATTCTCGACGAGGCTGAACGGCAGATCTTCCAGATCGCCGAGGCCCGTCCGAAAACCGGCGGCCCGGTCAGCGTCAACGACCTGCTGACCAAGGCCATCGACCGCATCGACACCTTGTTCAACACCGATAACTCGATCACCGGCCTGTCCACCGGTTACACCGACCTCGACGAGAAGACCAGTGGCCTGCAACCGGCCGACCTGATCATCGTCGCCGGCCGTCCGTCCATGGGTAAAACCACCTTTGCGATGAACCTGGTGGAAAACGCCGTGCTACGCAGCGAGAAGGCTGTCCTGGTTTACTCCCTCGAGATGCCAGGCGAATCGCTGATCATGCGTATGCTGTCGTCCCTCGGTCGTATCGACCAGACCAAGGTCCGGGCCGGTCGCCTGGAAGACGACGACTGGCCACGCCTGACGTCGGCGGTCAACCTGCTCAATGATCGCAAGTTGTTCATCGACGACACGGCGGGTATCAGCCCCTCGGAAATGCGCGCCCGGACCCGTCGTCTGGTGCGTGAGCACGGTGAGATCGGTCTGATCATGATCGACTACCTGCAACTGATGCAGATCCCGGGGTCCAGTGGTGACAACCGGACCAACGAGATTTCCGAGATCTCCCGGTCCCTGAAAGCCCTGGCCAAGGAATTCAACTGCCCGGTGGTGGCACTGTCCCAGCTCAACCGTTCCCTGGAACAACGCCCGAACAAGCGTCCGGTGAACTCCGACTTGCGGGAATCGGGAGCGATCGAGCAGGACGCCGACGTGATCATGTTCGTTTACCGGGACGAGGTGTATCACCCGGAAACCGAACACAAAGGCATTGCCGAAATCATCATCGGCAAGCAGCGGAACGGCCCGATCGGCTTTATCCGCCTGGCCTTCATCGGCAAATACACCCGATTTGAAAACCTGGCGCCGGGTAGCTACAACTTCGACGACGATGAATAACTGTGGCGAGGGCTTCTGTGGTGAGGGGGCTTGTCGGAGCGCCGCACCGCCCCGTTCGGCTGCGAAGCAGTTGTAGATCCTGAATTTGCGGTATCACAGATAAACTATGGGGGCCGCTTCGCAGCCCAACGGGGGCAAGCCCCCTCGCCACAAGGGTTATATGTAGCCCCGGGATTTTTGCGAAAACAGCTCCACCGATTTCCGACCATAGCCGTCGGAATTGGTCAAAATTTGTGCTATATTCCGCGCCCGCGAAATTCAATGAAAGCCAACACCGGTTATCGACATGCAAGCAGCCAAGCCGTTATTTGACTATCCCAAGTACTGGGCCGAATGTTTCGGGCCAGCGCCATTCCTGCCCATGAGCAGGGAGGAGATGGATCAGCTCGGCTGGGATTCCTGCGACATCATCATCGTCACCGGTGATGCCTACGTCGACCATCCGTCGTTCGGCATGGCGATCATCGGCCGGCTGCTGGAGGCCCAGGGCTTCCGCGTCGGGATCATCGCGCAGCCGAACTGGCAGTCCAAAGACGACTTCATGAAGCTCGGCGAGCCGAACCTGTTTTTCGGTGTCGCGGCCGGCAACATGGACTCGATGATCAACCGCTACACCGCCGACAAGAAAATCCGTTCCGACGACGCCTACACCCCCGGTGGCCTGGCGGGCAAACGTCCGGACCGCGCGAGTCTGGTTTACAGCCAGCGCTGCAAGGAAGCCTACAAGCACGTACCGATTGTGCTCGGCGGCATCGAAGCCTCCCTGCGCCGCATCGCCCACTACGATTACTGGCAGGATCGGGTGCGCAACTCGATCCTGATCGACGCCTGCGCCGACATCCTGCTCTACGGCAACGCCGAGCGTGCGATCGTCGAAGTCGCCCAGCGCCTGTCCTACGGTCACAAGATCGAAGACATCACCGATGTTCGCGGTACCGCGTTCATTCGTCGTGATACGCCGCAAGGCTGGTACGAAGTCGACTCCACGCGCATCGACCGTCCGGGCAAGATCGACAAGATCATCAACCCGTACGTGAACACCCAAGACACTCAGGCTTGCGCAATCGAGCAGGAAAAGGGACCGGTCGAAGATCCGGAAGAAGCCAAGGTCGTACAGATCCTGGCCAGCCCGAAAATGACTCGCGACAAGACCGTCATTCGTCTGCCATCGGTTGAAAAAGTCCGTGGCGATGCGGTGCTTTACGCTCACGCCAACCGCGTGCTGCACCTGGAAACCAACCCGGGTAATGCCCGTGCACTGGTGCAGAAGCATGGCGAAGTAGACGTCTGGTTCAACCCGCCGCCGATTCCGATGACCACCGAAGAAATGGACTACGTGTTCGGCATGCCTTACGCGCGCGTTCCGCACCCGGCGTACGGCAAGGAAAAGATCCCGGCCTACGAGATGATCCGTTTCTCGGTGAACATCATGCGTGGCTGCTTCGGCGGCTGCACCTTCTGCTCGATCACCGAGCACGAAGGCCGGATCATCCAGAACCGTTCTGAAGAGTCGATCATTCGCGAAATCGAAGAGATCCGCGACAAGGTCCCGGGCTTCACCGGCGTCATTTCCGACCTCGGCGGCCCGACCGCGAACATGTACCGCATCGCCTGCAAGACCCCGGAAATCGAATCCGCGTGCCGCAAGCCTTCATGCGTGTTCCCTGGCATTTGCCCGAATCTCAATACCGATCACTCGTCGCTGATCCAGCTCTATCGCAGCGCCCGTGCCTTGCCAGGCGTGAAGAAGATCCTGATCGCCTCTGGCCTGCGCTACGACCTCGCGGTCGAGTCGCCGGAGTACGTCAAGGAGCTGGTGACCCACCACGTTGGTGGTTACCTGAAGATCGCCCCGGAACACACCGAGGAAGGTCCGCTCAACCAGATGATGAAACCGGGCATCGGCAGCTATGACAAGTTCAAGCGCATGTTCGAGAAGTACACCAAGGAAGCCGGGAAAGAGCAGTACCTGATTCCGTACTTCATCGCCGCTCACCCGGGCACCACCGACGAAGACATGATGAACCTGGCCCTGTGGCTCAAGGGCAACGGTTTCCGTGCCGACCAGGTGCAGGCGTTCTACCCGTCGCCGATGGCCACCGCCACCGCGATGTACCACTCGGGCAAGAACCCGCTGCGCAAGGTCACTTACAAGAGTGACGGCGTGACCATCGTCAAGAGCGAAGAGCAGCGTCGCCTGCACAAAGCGTTCTTGCGTTATCACGACCCGAAAGGCTGGCCGATGCTGCGTGAAGCGCTGACCCGCATGGGCCGCGCCGACCTGATCGGGCCGGGCAAGAACCAGTTGATCCCGTTGCATCAGCCAGCGACCGACAGCTACCAGAGCGCCCGTCGCAAGAACTCGACGCCGGTTGGCAGCCACAAAGTGGCCAAGGAAACGACCACCAAGATCCTGACCCAGCACACTGGTCTGCCACCGCGTGCCAGCGATGGCGGCAACCCGTGGGACAAGCGTGAACAGGCCAAGGCGGCGGCATTTGCCCGCAACCAGCAGGCGGCCAAGGAGCGCAAGGACGCGGCCAAAGGCAAGGGGCCGAAGCCTGCGCGAAAGCCGGTTGTACCGCGCTAAACGTCGCTTGAGCTGAACAGAACGCCAACCTTCGGGTTGGCGTTCTGCGTTTCAGGAACAACGAATCTCATTGTGGCGAGGGAGCTTGCTCCCGTTCGGCTGCGAAGCAGTCGTCAGTTTTTTAGGGCCGCTGCGCGCCCCAGCGGGAGCAAGCTCCCTCGCCACAGAGACCGCGTACATTCACGTCCTCGCCACATTTGCGTGCAACTGCGCCAAACCAATTTCCCGCATCGCCCGATTTTGGTGCTGTACTGCCTCAAGCAATTGGAGAAAGCGCCAACGCCGCTGTCTGGCATAAGTCTTGCGCGCTTTCCTATAAGTTTAAGGCTCGCAGGAGGCACGCCGTGTCGATTCATGTCGCATTGCATCACGTCACGCATTACCGCTACGACCGCGCCGTCGAGCTCGGTCCGCAGATCGTTCGCCTGCGCCCGGCCGCCCACAGCCGCACGCGGATACTGTCCTATGCGTTGAAAGTCTCGCCCGAGCAGCACTTCATCAACTGGCAGCAAGACCCTCAGGGTAATTACCTGGCGCGGTTGGTGTTCCCGGAGAAAACCGATGAGCTGCGGATCGAAGTCGACCTGCTGGCCGAGATGGCGGTCTTCAATCCCTTCGACTTCTTCCTCGAGCCCTACGCCGAGAAGATCCCTTTCGCCTATGCAGCGGATGAGCGCAAAGAGCTGGCGCCGTACCTGGAAACCTTGCCCCTGACGCCGACATTCAAGGCCTATCTGGACGGCATCGACCGCACGCCGCTGCCCAGCGTGGATTTCCTCGTCGCGCTCAACCAGCGCCTGAGCGAAGACATCGGTTACCTGATTCGTATGGAGCCGGGCGTACAGACCCCGGAATACACCCTCGAGCATGCCTCCGGCTCCTGCCGCGACTCGGCGTGGTTGCTGGTGCAATTGCTGCGCAACCTCGGCCTGGCTGCGCGATTCGTTTCCGGTTACCTGATTCAACTGACCGCCGACGTCAAAAGCCTCGACGGTCCCTCTGGCACTGAAGTGGATTTCACTGACCTGCATGCCTGGTGCGAAGTCTATTTGCCCGGTGCAGGTTGGATCGGCCTGGACGCGACCTCGGGGTTGTTTGCCGGTGAAGGACACATTCCGTTGGCGTGCAGCCCCGACCCGTCCTCTGCGGCGCCGATCAGTGGTTTGGTGGAACCGTGCGAGTGCGAATTCACCCACGAAATGTCGGTCGAGCGGATTTGGGAAGCGCCAAGGGTTACCAAACCCTACACCGAAGACCAATGGCTGGCGATTCAGGCGTTGGGCCGGCAGATTGATGCTGATTTGCTCGAAGGCGACGTGCGCCTGACCATGGGCGGCGAGCCGACGTTCGTTTCCATCGATGACCCGGACGGCGCCGAGTGGAACACCGCCGCGCTCGGGCCAGACAAGCGGCGCCTCTCCGCCGAACTGTTCCAGCGCATGCGCAAGCATTACGCGCCCAAGGGCCTGGTGCATTTCGGTCAGGGCAAGTGGTACCCCGGCGAGCAACTGCCGCGCTGGTCGCTGAACTGCTATTGGCGCCGCGATGGCGTGCCGATCTGGCATAACAGCGCGCTGATTGCCGATGAGCAGGAAGATTACGGCGCCGATGGTGAACTGGCCGGGCGTTTTCTGGCGAGCGTCGCCGAACGCTTGAAAATTCCGACACGCTTCGTGTTCCCGGCCTACGAAGACAATTTCTATTACCTCTGGCGTGAAGGCGCCTTACCGCAGAACGTCAGCGCTGAAGACTCACGCCTGGAAGAACCTTTGGAGCGTGCGCGCCTGCGCAAAGTCTTCAGTCAAGGCCTGGACAAGGTCATCGGTCAGGTCCTGCCGCTGGCGCGCACCGCCAAGGGCGATCAATGGCAGAGCGGTCGCTGGTACCTGCGCGAGGAACACTGCCGGTTGGTGCCGGGGGATTCGCCACTGGGGTATCGCTTGCCGCTCGGTTCGCAGCCTTGGGTGAAAGCCGCGGAGTACCCGTTCATTCACCCCACGGACCCGAATCAGGATTTCCCGGCGCTGCCGGACACCGAGCAGCTACAGAATCACGCTCAACCGAAAACGGCCGACGAACGTGTACCCGAGATCGACCAGTCCGCCGACTGGCTGACCCGCACCGCGTTCTGCGCCGAAGCACGTGAAGGTCGGTTGTACCTGTTCATGCCGCCACTGGAGCGGGTCGAGGACTACCTGGAGCTGGTCGCCGCCATCGAAGCCACCGCCGAGGAACTGCATTGCCCGGTATTGCTGGAAGGCTATGAACCGCCGAGCGATCCGCGCCTGAGCAACTTCCGCATTACCCCGGATCCGGGCGTGATCGAGGTCAACGTCCAGCCGTCCGCCACCTGGGACGAGTTGGTGGAACGCACCGAGTTTCTTTATGAAGAGGCGCGCCAGACCCGGCTGACCACCGAGAAGTTCATGATCGATGGCCGGCACACCGGCACCGGCGGCGGCAACCATTTCGTCCTGGGTGGCGCGACCCCGGCTGACTCACCGTTTCTGCGCCGTCCTGACCTGCTGCGCAGCCTGATCAGCTACTGGCATAACCACCCATCCCTGTCCTACCTGTTTTCCGGGCTGTTCATCGGTCCGACATCCCAGGCACCGCGGGTGGACGAAGCGCGCAATGATTCGCTGTATGAGCTGGAAATCGCCTTCGCCCAGATGCCGACGCCAGGCGAAGAATGCCCGCCATGGCTGGTGGATCGCTTGCTTCGCAATTTGCTGATCGACGTGACCGGCAACACCCACCGCGCCGAGTTCTGCATCGACAAGCTCTATTCACCGGACGGCGCCACCGGACGCCTCGGCTTGCTGGAACTGCGAGCCTTTGAAATGCCGCCCCATGCACGCATGAGCCTGGCTCAGCAGTTGTTGTTGCGGGCGCTGGTGGCGCGGTTCTGGCGCGAGCCTTATGCGCCGCCGAAACTGGCGCGCTGGGGCACCGAACTGCACGACCGGTTCCTGCTGCCGCACTTTATCGAGCAGGATTTCGCCGATGTGATCGTCGACCTGAATGCCGCCGGTTATCCGGTGCGGGCAGAGTGGTTCGCGGCGCATCTGGAGTTCCGTTTTCCCAAGGTCGGCGACTACGCCGTCAGCGGCATCGAGCTGGAATTGCGTCAGGCGCTGGAGCCCTGGCATGTGTTGGGCGAAGAGGGCAGCGCGGGCGGTACGGTGCGTTATGTGGATTCGTCCCTGGAACGTTTGCAGGTCAAGCTGACGGGGTTGGCGCCGCAACGTTATCTGCTGACCTGCAATGGCATCCCGGTGCCGTTACAACCTACCGGTCGGGTCGGCGAGTTCGTCGCCGGTGTACGTTTCCGTGCCTGGCAACCGTACAACTGTCTGCAACCGACTATCCCGGTCCACGCACCGCTGGTGTTCGACTTGCTCGACACCTGGATGGGGCGCTCGCTGGGCGGTTGTCAGTACCACGTCGCCCATCCGGGCGGGCGCAACTACGACAGCCTGCCGGTGAACGCCAATGAGGCCGAGAGCCGGCGGATGGCGCGTTTCTTCCGCGTCGGACACTCGCCAGGGAAACTTCCGATACCGAATCTGGAAATCAACGACGAGCTGCCGATGACGCTCGATTTACGACGTTTTTAAACCGTACGCGACGCTCGGATTTTTCGTCTATCCGGGCGTCATGAGCCTGCGTTAGTCTGACCGTTCTTTGCTGTCTGCCGAGCTTTCCATGCCTGACCTGCTTGACCGCTACCCGTTGACCGCGGGCACCTATCACGAACTGCTCGACAACAGCGGCGCCGTGCGCCCGCACTGGCGGCGGCTGTTCGATCAATTGCAACGCAGCACGCCAGCGCAACTGGTGCAGCGTCAGGCGCTGCTGACCCGACAGATTCAGGAAAACGGCGTGACCTACAATGTCTACGCCGACCCCAAGGGCGCCGATCGGCCGTGGGAGCTGGATTTGTTGCCTCATGTGATTGCAGCCGATGAGTGGCAGCAGTTATCGGCCGGGATCGCTCAACGGGCGCGTTTGCTCAATGCTGTGCTGGCGGACCTGTACGGTCCTCAACGTTTGATCGCCGAAGGCCTGCTGCCGGCTGAACTGGTGTTCGGTCATAACAACTTCCTCTGGCCTTGCCAAGGCATTGCACCGCCCGACGGGGCTTTTCTGCATCTGTATGCCGTGGACTTGGCGCGCACGCCTGACGGTCGCTGGTGGGTGACCGCCGACCGCACTCAAGCGCCATCCGGTGCCGGTTACGCCCTGGAAAACCGCACCATCGTGTCCCGAGCCTTCCCCGAGTTGTACCGCGACTTGAAGGTGCGGCATCTGTCCGGGTTCTTCCGCACACTTCAGGAAACACTCGCCCGGCAGGCGCCGAGCGATGATGAAGCGCCACTGGTGGTCCTGCTGACACCGGGGCGTTTCAACGAAAGCTATTTCGAGCACTTGTACCTGGCTCGTCAGCTCGGTTATCCACTGGTGGAAGGCGGCGATCTGACCGTCCGCGATGCCACGGTGTACCTGAAGACCTTGAGCGGCCTGCGCCGGGTTCACGCGATCATGCGTCGGCTCGACGATGATTTCTGCGACCCGCTGGAGCTGCGCACCGACTCGGCCCTTGGCGTGCCGGGGCTGCTCGAAGCGGTGCGTCAGGGCCGGGTGCTGGTGGCCAACGCCCTCGGCAGCGGTGTGCTGGAGTCGCCGGGTTTGCTGGGCTTCCTGCCGAAAATCAATCAATTCCTGTTCGGCGAAGAGTTGATCCTGCCGTCCATCGCAACCTGGTGGTGCGGCGAAGCGCCGGTGCTTGCCCAGGCCCTGGAAAAACTGCCGGAACTGTTGATCAAGCCAGCGTTTCCGTCGCAGAGCTTCGCACCGGTGTTTGGGCGTGATTTGAGTGAAAAACAGCGCCAGGCTCTGGCCGATCGCATGCAGGCACGGCCTTATGCCTATGTTGCGCAAGAATTGGCGCAACTGTCCCAGGCGCCGATCTGGCAGGCCGAAGGCGGACAGTTGCAACCGCGAGCCATCGGCATGCGCGTGTATGCGGTGGCCAGTCGGGAGGGTTATCGAGTGCTGTCCGGTGGCCTGACCCGGGTTGCCGCCGAGGCCGATGCCGAAGCGGTGTCGATGCAGCGCGGCGGTGCGAGCAAGGACACCTGGGTATTGGGCGATCACCCGCCCAGCGGCGAACAATGGAAAGCCCAGCGCAACATTGGCGTTCACGATCTGGTGCGCCGTGATCCGTATCTGCCATCGCGGGTGGTCGAGAATCTGTTCTGGTTCGGCCGTTACTGCGAGCGCTGCGATGACAGCGCGCGGCTACTGAGGGTCATGCTCGCGCGCTATGTCGATGGCGATGACCCGCAAGCCCTGGAGGCGGCGGTCGATCTCGGTGAACGCCTGAATCTGTTGCCGGAGGAGGGTGAGTTGCCGGAACGATTGCTGGCGGCGCTGCTCGGCGATGATTGGCCGTTCAGCCTGCGTTCCAATCTGCAGCGTTTGCAGTGGGCGGCTTCGCAAGTACGCGGCAAGCTCTCGCGAGAGAACTGGCAAGCGCTGGTGGAGTTGCAGCGCGAGGCTATGGGGCTGGAAACCGAAGAGCCGGATTTCGGCGAGTTGCTGGACTTCCTCAACCGATTGGTGATGTCGCTGGCGGCGCTGTCCGGCTTTGCCCTCGACGACATGACCCGGGATGAGGGCTGGCGTTTCCTGATGATCGGTCGGCGAATCGAACGGCTGCAATTTCTCAGCGGCAGTCTGGCGGCGTTTTTGCGCGGCGCCGGGGCTTTCGATCAGGCCGGGCTGGAATGGCTGCTGGAGCTGGGTAACAGCGGCATCACCTACCGCTCGCGGTACCTGGCGGTGGCGCAATTGATCCCGGTGCTCGACCTGTTGCTGCTCGATGACCAGAACCCGCACGCGGTGCTGTTCCAGTTGAAACTGGTGACCCGTACGTTGAAGCGCTTGAACGACGACTTCGGCGCGCCGCGCGAAACAGGTCTGCTGCAGTTGGTGGAGCGGCTGGCGCACTTCGATCTGGGCTGCCTGGAGAACTCGCTGTTCGGCGAGGCCAGTGTTCACGCCGCCGTAGAGGGGCTGGCGGATCTGCTGCAAGAGATCGCCGATGCCAGCGGACAGGTGTCGGATCGCCTGGCCTTGCGCCATTTCGCCCATGTCGATGATGTCAGCCAGCGCACGGTGTCCGTCTGATGAGTGCCCATTACCAGATTTTCCACGACACCCATTATCACTACGACAGCCCGGTGTCCCTGGCCCAGCAACTGGCGCATCTGTGGCCGCGCGCCTGTGCCTGGCAGCGCTGCACCGAACAGCAGTTGCAGATCAGTCCCCAGCCGACTTCACGCCGGGATGAGCTGGATGTGTTCGGCAATCCGCTGACCCGGTTGGCGTTCGAGCGCCCCCACGATGAATTGCTGGTCAACGCTCGGCTCACCGTCGAAGTGCTGGAACGGCCGTCACTGGACTTCAATCAATCACCGGCCTGGGAAGCGACCTGCAACGCGCTGACCTACAGCAGTCAGCCACTCTCGCCTGCGTTGCTGGAAGCCTGCCGTTATCGGTTCGAATCGCCCTACGTGCATTTGAAGCGCAGTTTCGTCGAGTTCTCCGAAAGTTGCTTTCCTGCTGGCCGGCCATTGCTGCTGGGTGTTCAAGCGTTGATGGAGAAGATCTTCAGCGAGTTCACCTTCGACGCCGAGGCGACCCAAGTGGCGACGCCGTTGGTGGAAGTGCTGGAGAGGCGTCGTGGGGTTTGCCAGGACTTCGCGCATTTGATGCTCGCTTGCCTGCGCTCCCGTGGGTTGGCGGCGCGGTACGTCAGCGGCTATCTGCTGACACAGCCCCCACCGGGCCAGCCACGGCTGATCGGCGCCGATGCGTCGCATGCGTGGGTGTCGGTGTTTTGCCCGGTGCTGGGTTGGGTGGATTTTGACCCGACCAACAATGTGCAACCGGCGCTGGAGCACATCACCCTGGCCTGGGGCCGGGATTTTTCCGATGTGTCGCCGTTGCGCGGGGTGATTCTGGGCGGTGGCAGCCATGATCCCGAAGTTCGGGTGACAGTGATGCCATTGGAATAGCGCAGACCCCATGCGGGAATGTGTTTTTTGGAGGAGGGTTTCAAATTGGCCTGTGAGGGCCAGCAACATCGTTGCTGACCCTGGACACAGATCCGGTGGGCCTGATCAGATCATCGGGCCCTGAGGGTCTCAGGCGTCGGGCGCCTGATCTTTCGATGCTTCAACATCATCTTCTGCCGCCACTTCACCTTCTGCATCCGGGTTCAGTGCTGCTGCTTCTTCTTCAGCTGTAGCTTTCTTGCGCTGAAGCTTTTCCTCTTTCTTCTGCTCCTTGGCCAAGTCTCTCTGACGTTTGGCGAAGGAATAATTAGGTTTAGCCATGGGCGATCCTCTGGGGTCGAAGGTGAGGTTGAGCGGCACATATTCTGCCCTGTATCGGCACCGAGCCGTTAGCTGGGTTTTTGCTCGGTCCATTTTGGCGGTACCGAGGGTTGCCAGGCGTCCAGTGCATCGAGCAGGGTTTGCGGTGATTCGCTCATTTGCAGCATGTCACGGTGCTGCCCGCGAACGAAGCCTTCGCCGACGATATGATCGAGAAAAGACGTCAACTTGCTGTAGAAACCGTTCACTTCCAGCAAGCCCAGCGGTTTGCCGTGATAACCGAGCTGGCCCCAGGTCCAGACTTCGAACAACTCTTCCAGCGTGCCCAGGCCGCCGGGCAGGGCGATGAACGCATCGCTGAGCTCGGCCATTCGTGCCTTGCGCGCATGCATGCCGTCGACCACTTCCAGGCGGGTCAGGCTGCTGTGGCCGATTTCCTTGTCCTTGAGGCTCTGCGGAATGATCCCGATCACTTCGCCACCGGCCGCGAGTGCGGCATCAGCCACAATCCCCATCAGCCCGACAGCGCCGCCGCCATAGACCAGGGTCAGCTTGCGCTCGGCCAATGCTCGCCCCAGGGCGACAGCCGCTTCACGATAAGCCGGATTGGTGCCGGTGCTGGCACCGCAAAATACACAAACGGACGTTAAAGACATGCCTTACTCCATGGTCAACCAGGACCACAGAGTAAAGGCAGGCTCGCATCGTTCCAAGGGTTAAACCGCGCGTTCAGGTGTTTCGTAAGTGCCACTGGCGCCACAGGCGTAGGCGGCCAACAAACTGCTCAACAAGCTGCTGAAAGACATGACAGGCGCTCCAGGTGAGTAATGATGGCGCTGATGATAGGGCCGTCCCAGACGTCTGGCTGGTAGATTGTTTCGATGGGTGTCATAGCCCGAAAGTTGTATACAATTTTTGATTCAGGTCATAGGAACTTGCGAAGATTTCAGGCAGTCTTCTGTCCATTCGCACTTTTGTTAACCCTGCCTTGGAGATTCACCATGTTTGCCAAACTTGTTGCGGTATCCCTGCTGACACTGGCCAGCAGCCAATTGATGGCTGCTGAGTGCAAAACGACCATCGACTCCACCGATCAGATGTCCTTCAACACCAAGGCCATTGAAATCGACAAAAGCTGCAAGACCTTCACCGTTGAACTGACCCACTCCGGCAGCCTGCCGAAAAACGTCATGGGCCATAACCTGGTGATCAGCAAAGAGGCTGACATGCAGCCGATCGCCACCGACGGACTGTCGGCTGGCATCGACAAGAATTACCTGAAAGAAGGTGATACCCGCGTCATCGCTCACACCAAAGTCATTGGCGCTGGCGAAAAGGATTCTGTGACGTTCGATGTGTCGAAGCTCAATGCAGCCGAAAAATACGGCTTCTTCTGCTCGTTCCCGGGCCACATCTCGATGATGAAAGGCACGGTTACCCTGAAGTAATCGATTCAAACGCATAAAAAAAGCGTCCACCTGGGACGCTTTTTTTTTGTGCTCATTCTTTGACCAACCCGAATCCTTGTAGGAGCTGTCGAGTTAAGCGGGGCGGCGGAAATTTTTTTTTTTTTTTTAATATGAAAATAAAAAAAAAACCACCAACGTTTAAAAGTGAGCGCCAAAA
>NZ_JBGLZF010000070.1:0-20688 GCF_047304405.1 Pseudomonas sp. Pseusp11 | reverse complement strand
CCCGTTCGGTTGCGCAGCAACCGCCATTGGGTCTGCTTCGCAGCCCAGCGGGAGCAAGCTCCCTCGCCACAGAATCACAGCAACACGTCGCCCCTGGGACCGGGGCCTAGAACTCTAAAAACGCCAAGAAAGCGAGATTTCATGCACATGGACGTACAGATCAAGCCGATGTCGGTCGGCACGCTGCTGCTCTTGATTTCATCAGCGCCGGGTTCGGCCCAGGCGCAGTACCTGGAAACCGGCACCCTCGGCGACCCGGCCAGTTGGCGTTCGGCGGAGTTCCAGCGCGATTGGGGCCTGGGGCGGATGCAGGCCGATCAAGCCTATGCCGCCGGCATCACCGGCAAAGGCGTGAAAATCGGCGCGCTGGATTCCGGTTTCGATTCCAGCCATCCCGAATTCGCCGCCGACCGTTACCACGCCGTGACGGCCAGCGGCAGCTATGTCGATGGTTCAGCGTTCAACGTCGACGGCACGCTCAACGCCAACAATGACTCCCACGGCACCCACGTCACCGGCACCATGGGCGCGTCTCGCGATGGCAGCGGCACGCACGGTGTGGCGTTCAACGCGCAAATCTACGTCGGCAACACCAACAAGAACGATAGTTTCCTGTTCGGTCCCAACCCCGACCCGCGCTACTTCAAAGCTGGACCTGAGCGGCAGCCTCGGTTGGCAGCACAACCTGAGCAACACCGATTCCGAAGAACACCTGGCGTTTGCCAGCGGTGGCGCACCGTTCGCGGTGCAGAGCTCGCCGCTGGTTCGTGATGCGGCGCTGGTGGGCGCCCATGCCAGCCTGGTCTTGAGTCGGGACATTCGGTTGAACCTCGATTACACCGGCCAACTGGCCAGCCGCGAGAAGAGCCATGGAGTCGGGCTGAGTCTCAATTGGCAGTTTTAGTAGTTCGCCTGTAGCAGCTGCCGAGCAGCGCGAGGCTGCGAAGCAGTCGTGAAGTCAGCTATCACGGTGTGTCAGGAAAACCTTGCAGGCAGGGTTTGCGACGGCTGCGCCGCCGAACGCAGCCTCGCGCAGCTCGGCAGCTGCTACAGATCGGGTTGATGCGTGATGTATCAGCAGGACAAGACACGCCTTTGAAGGCCCAAGGATTTTTGCAACACAACTAAGGACGGTAGCTTGATGGATAACAAGTACAACAAACTTGCCTTGCTCTGTGCACTGGCAACCCTGGGCACCGCACACGCGGCACCCTACGTGGAAAACGGCAGGGTCGGTGACCCGAACAGTTGGCGCAGCGCGGAGTTCAACGCCGACTGGGGGCTGGGGGCGATCAACGCTCAGGATGCCTATGCGGCCGGTTACACCGGCAAAGGGGTGAAACTGGGGATCTTCGACCAGCCGGTCTACGCCTTGCACCCGGAGTTTTCCGGGGCCAACAAGGTGGTCACGCTGGTCACCAGCGGCATCCGTGAATACACCGACCCGTACATTCCGGTCAAAGCCGGGGACGCTTTTCTCTATGACGGTTCGCCCTCGGTAGGCTCCAACGGCAAACTCGGCGCCCACGGCACCCACGTTGGCGGGATTGCCGCGGGCAGTCGCGACGGCGGGCCGATGCACGGCGTCGCCTTTGGCGCGCAGATCATCAGCGCCGACAACGGCGACCCTGGCCCGGAAGACGGCATCATTCGCGGCAACGACGGCGCGGTGTACAAGGCCGGTTGGGACGCCCTGATCGCCAGCGGCGCGCGAATCATCAACAACAGCTGGGGCATCGGCATCACCGACCGCTTCGACCTCGGCGGCCGGGACCCGGCATACCCGCACTTCACCGTGCAGGACGCGCAACTGCAATTCAACGAAATCCAGACCTTGCTCGGGACCAAACCCGGCGGTGCCTACGACGGCGCCATCGCGGCGGCCCGCAGCGGCATCGTGACAATTTTCGCCGCCGGCAACGACTACAACCTCAACAACCCGGACGCCATCGCCGGCCTCGGTTACTTCGTCCCCCAGATCGCGCCGAACTGGATGACCGTCGCCGCGTTGCAGAAGAACCCGGATATCAACAGCCCGGACCTCTACAACATCAGCACCTTCTCGTCGCGTTGCGGCTACACCGCGAGTTTCTGCGTGTCGGCACCGGGCAGCCGCATCTATAGCTCGATCATCAGCGGCACCAATGCCGCTGACCTGACCACCGGCTATGCCAACTACAACGGCACCTCGATGGCGGCGCCGCACGTTGCCGGCTCGATAGCGGTGTTGATGGAACGCTTCCCGTACATGACCGGCGCGCAAGTTGCCAGCGTGCTGCGCACCACCGCCACCGACCTCGGCGCACCCGGCGTCGACGCACTGTACGGCTGGGGCATGATCAACCTGCGCAAAGGCATCGATGGCCCGGCGATGTTCGTCACCGAGCAGGACATTCCCGAGGAGTTCCGCATCAACGGCGCCTACGGCTCCAGCCAGTTTGTCGCGGACTTGCCGGGTATCGGCGCGATCATCGACGCCGGCAAACCCACCGAGCGCGTGTGCAATGACGTGCATTGCGGGCTCGACTTCTGGCGTAACGACATTTCCGGCCATGGCGGCCTGACCAAGCAGGGCATCGGCACGCTGGTGCTGACCGGCGCCAACACCTACACCGGCCCGACCCTGGTCAATCAGGGCCGATTGGCGATCAACGGTTCGCTGCTGTCGGCCGTCACCGTCAACAACAGCGGCATCCTTGGTGGTAACGGCAGCATTGCGGCGCTGACCGCCAAAAGCGGCGGCACCGTAGCGCCGGGCAACTCCATCGGCACCTTGCAGGTGGCGGGCGACGTGACCTTCGAACCTGGTTCGACCTACGCCGTAGAACTGTCGCCCACCAGCAGCGACCAGATCATCGCCGGCGGCAAGGCGATCATTGACGGCGCAACGGTCAGCCTGTCGCTGGAAAACAGCCCGACGCTGTTGACCACCGGCGAGGCGAAAACCCTGCTCGGCACTCGGTACAACATTCTGCAAGCAACAGGCGGGATTGAAGGACGCTTCGGTGCGGTAGTGCCGGACTACCTGTTCCTCGGCGGCACTCTCGATTATTCGGCGGGCGGCATTCAACTGGCCGTCGTGCGCAACGCAACGTCGTTCACCAGTGCCGGCCAAACCCCGAACCAACGCGCCGTGGCCGCTGCCGCCGAGCAACTGGGCGCAGGCAATCCGCTGTACGAAACCCTGCTGCTGTCGCCGACCGCCGCTGTCGCGCAACAAGCGTTCCAGCAGCTGTCTGGCGAGATTCATCCGGCGATCGGTACGCTGCTGATCAACGACAGCCGCTACCTGCGCGATGCCGTCGGCGAACGTTTGCGCGAGCGTGATCTGTTCGACGCCGGCGCACCAACCGATGACCGCAGCAACGCCTGGCTCAAAGTGCTCGGCGCCTGGGGCAAGAGCGATGGCGGGCATGACAACGCCAGTTCCAACAGCTCCATTGGCGGGCTGCTGGCCGGTGTCGATGGCTTGATCACTGAACATACGCGGTTGGGTTTCGTCACTGGTTACAGCGATAGCTCATTGAGCATGGGCGATGGCACGCATTCGCAGGCCGAGGTCGACAGCTATCACTTGGGTGCCTACCTGGGCCATGAAATCGACGCGCTGCGCCTGAGTGTCGGCGGTGCTTACAGCTGGCATCGCATCGACGTCAAACGCGACCTGCAATTCGGTGACGTCAGCGGCAAGCAGAAATCCAAACGCGATGCGACGACTGCACAGCTGTTCACCGAAGCGGCCTATCGCCTGGACCTGCAACCGCTGGCACTGGAGCCGTTCGCCAACCTGGCCTACGTGCACCTGAACAGCGACAGCTTTAGCGAAAAAGGTGACGCCGCCGCACTCAAGGGCGGTGAAAACAACCGCGATGCGGTGCTATCGACCCTCGGTCTGCGGGCGAGCAAAGCCATTGCGCTGTCCGACCAGCACCAGTTGGAACTGTCCGGCACGCTCGGCTGGCAGCACAACCTGAGCAGCACCCGTTCCGAAGACCACCTGGCCTTCGTCAACGGCAACACCGCGTTCAGCGTGCAAAGCGTGTCCATGGACCGCGATGCCGCGGTGGTCGGCGTCCGTGCCGGACTGGCGCTGGGCCGCGATACCCGTTTGAACCTGGATTACAACGGGCTGCTCGGCTCCCGGGAAAAAGACCACGGTGTGGGCCTGACCCTGGACTGGCAGTTCTGATTTGACGCAAAGGAAGCCACAACATGGGACTGTTTGATTACAAAAATGCTGACGGCAAGGCGTTGTACAGCGATGCCATCGCGCTGACGCTCTACGCCTACACGCCCACCGGCCAGCCACTGCCGGCGACCGCTTGGGCGCCGATTGGCGCGGCAGCCTTGGGCTATCAGGGCAAGGTCGGGCCTCAAGGCACCTTCTATGGCGAGAAGGACGGCTTCACCAGCGCCGAAGCCGAAATCCTCGGTAAATACGACGGGGCAGGGCAGCTGATCGGCCTCGCTATCGCCTTCCGCGGCACTGGTGGCCTGGGCTACAGCGACACCTTCGGTGACATGAAAAACAACCTGCTGGCCGCGGTCGGCCCGGTGGATTACGCGACGAACTACGCGAAAAATGCCTTCGACACTTTGCTCAAAAATGTCGCCGCGTTTGCCATCGCCCACGGCCTGAGCGCCAAGGACGTACTGGTCAGCGGGCACAGCCTCGGCGGGTTGGGGGTCAACAGCCTGGCGGAGTTGAGCGGCAATAACTGGGGTGGTTTCTTCAAGGACGCCAACTACATCGCCTTCGCCTCGCCGACCCAAAGCGCCACCGGCAACAACGTGCTGAACATCGGTTACGAGAACGACCCGGTGTTTCGCGTGCTCGATGGCACCACTTTCAGCAGTGGCTCGCTGGGCAAGCACGACGGTCATCAGGATTCGGCGACCAACAACATCGTCAACTTCAATGACCAGTACGCGTCCACCGCGCAGAACCTGGTGCCGTTCAGCATCCTCAACCCGCTGAACTGGTCGGCCCATGGCTCGTTGGGCTATGCCGACGGCTTGAACCGGGTGATCGACTCGCGCTTCTACGACCTCACCGACAAGGACTCGACGCTGATCGTTTCCAACCTGTCGGAGTCGTCCCGAGGCACCACTTGGGTCGAAGATCTGGGCCGCAGCGGCGAGCCCCACACCGGCAGCACCTTCATCATCGGCACCGACAGCAATGACTGGCTCAAGGGCGGCGCCGGCAATGACTTCATCGAAGGTCGCGACGGTAACGACCGGTTCCGCGATGACGGCGGCTACAACCTGCTGCTGGGCGGCAAGGGCAGCAACACCTTCGAGCTGCAGAAACCGTTGCAGAACTTCAGCTTTGCCAATGACGGCGACGGCACCCTGTATGTGCGCGACGCCTACGGCGGCATCAGCATGACCCGCGACATCGGCGCGCTGGTGAGCAAGGAGTCGGGTTCGTGGTGGGGCAGCAAGGAGGTGACCTACAACGTCACCGCCAATGGCTTGCTCAATGGTACGGAACTGACCCACTACAACCATTCGCTCAACGGCGACGCCTACGGCAACACGCTGGTGGCCAGCGTCGACGGTGACTGGCTGTTCGGCAACGCCGGCAACGACCTGCTGCGCAGCGACAAAAGCCACGTGACCTTCGTCGGTGGCACGGGCAATGACGTGATGCATGCCTCGGGCGGCGGCAACACCTTTCTGTTCAGCGGTGCCTTCGGCTTTGACGCGATCAATGGCTACCAGGGCAGCGACAAACTGGTGTTCATCGGAGTCCAGGGCGCGGGGCAGGGCTATGACTACACCCAGCATGCCTCACAGGCCGGCAACGACACAGTGCTGAAGATTGGCGATTACGCCGTGACGCTGGTGGGGGTGGGACTGGATAACCTGTCGGCTTCGGGAATTACCTTTGCGTAAAGGCTGCATGCACTAGAGGCTCCGGGGCGCCTCGTGATCGAGGCGTCCTGGCTGTGAGCTATCTCTGACAATTCCAACAAAGAGAGAGGCAATACCAATGGGTGTGTATGACTACAAAAACTTCGGTACAGCAGATTCCAAGGCGTTGTTCAGCGACGCCATGGCGATCACGCTGTATTCCTATCACAACCTCGACAACGGTTTCGCCACCGGTTACCAGCAAAACGGCTTCGGCCTGGGCTTGCCGGCAACTCTAGTGACCGCGCTGATTGGCGGCACCGATTCCCAGGGCGTCATCCCCGGCATTCCCTGGAACCCCGATTCGGAAAAGGCCGCACTCGAAGCCGTGCAAAAGGCCGGCTGGACACCAATCACCGCCGCGCAACTGGGCTATGACGGCAAGACCGACGCTCGCGGAACCTTCTGCGGCGAGAAGGCCGGTTACACCAGTGCGCAAGTGGAGATCCTCGGCAAGTACGACGCCCAGGGCCATCTCACGGAAATCGGCATTGCCTTTCGCGGCACCAGCGGCCCACGGGAAATCCAGATCGGCGACTCCATCGGCGACGTGATCAACGATCTGCTGGCGGCGTTGGGCCCCAAGGATTACGCGAAAAACTATGTGGGCGAAGCCTTTGGCAATTTGCTCGGCAAAGTCGCGGCGTTTGCCCAGGCCAATGGCCTGGCAGGCAAGGACGTGCTGGTCAGCGGCCACAGCCTCGGCGGGTTGGCCGTCAACAGCCTGGCGGACTTGAGCAGCGAAAAATGGTCCGGGTTCTACCAGGACTCCAATTACATCGCCTACGCCTCGCCGACCCAAAGCAGCAGCGACAAAGTGCTGAACATCGGTTACGAAAACGACCCGGTGTTCCGCGCCCTCGACGGCTCGTCGTTCAACCTGGCTTCGGTGGGCGTGCACGATGCTCCCAAGGATTCAGCGACCGATAACATCGTCAGCTTCAACGACCACTACGCCTCGACGGCATGGAATGTGTTGCCGTATTCCATCCTTAACATTCCTACCTGGATCTCGCACTTGCCCACCGGTTACGGCGACGGCATGACCCGGGTGCTGGAGTCGAAGTTCTACGACCTGACGAGCAAGGATTCGACGATCATCGTCGCCAACCTCTCGGACCCGGCGCGAGCCAACACCTGGGTCCAGGACTTGAACCGCAACGCCGAAACCCACAAAGGCAGCACCTTCATCATCGGCAGCGACGGCAATGACCTGATCCAGGGCGGCAAGGGCAACGACTACATCGAAGGCCGCGACGGTAACGACACCTTCCGCGACAGTGGTGGCTACAACATCCTGTTGGGCGGCAAGGGCAGCAACGTGCTGGACCTGCAACAGTCGGTGAAGAACTTCGTCTTCGCCAATGACGGTGCCGGCAACCTGTACGTGCGTGACGCCAATGGCGGCATCAGCATCACCCGCGACATCGGCAGCATCGTTACCAAGGAACCGGGGTTTCTCTGGGGCCTGTTCAAGGATGATGTGACCCACAGCGTCACCGCCAATGGCCTCACCGTCGGCAGCAACCTGACCCAGTACGCCTCGAGCGTGAAGGGCACCACCGGCACCGACACCCTCAAGGCCCATGCAACGGGCGACTGGTTGTTTGGCCTGGACGGCAACGACCACTTGATCGGCAGCGCCGGCAACGATGTGTTTGTCGGCGGGGCGGGCAATGACCTGATCGAGTCCGGTGGCGGGGTCGATACCTTCCTGTTCAGCGGCGCGTTTGGCCAGGACCGGGTGGTGGGTTACCAGGCCAACGACAAACTGGTGTTCCTCGGGGTTCAGGGTGTTGCGCCAAACGACGACTTCCGTGCCCATGCCACGGCGGTGGGGCAGGATACGTTGCTGACGTTTGGCAGTGATTCGGTGACCCTGGTAGGTGTTGGGCTGGACAGTTTGTCCGGTAGCGCGATTGTGATCGCCTGAGGGTAATGGGGCGCCGGTAAGGACCTCTTCGCAAGCAAGCTTCGCGCCTACAGGGGAAATACATTCCAATGCAGGAGCGAAGCTTGCCCGCGATGAACGATGACGCGGTAATCCTGCCTGTCCCCGTGACTCACTGGCCACTCTCGGACTCCAATACCTGCACCAACAGGAACTGGCACTAAAGCTTTAGCCCGTACACGCGTTATTCCTATGACGTCGGTGCTGCATGCCGCTATTGAGTACAGGAGATTTAGTAACGTGAGTAACAGCAAGAGGTACACCTTCGGTCTGGCGCTGGCCTTGTTATCGGCAGCCGCCGCCGCAGAACTGCCTCAGAGCTCGATTCTGACCCGTTACGGGGTCACTTCCGATCAGTTGCCGAAACCGGCAGCCGCCGAAACCGCCAAGCCCGTCGAAGAAAAAAGCCGCTTCCAGCTCCAGCCGGAACAGCCCTGGGTGACCGTGCGCCTGGGTGACGGCAAACAACCGGAGAAGACCGGCAACATCAGCATCGACCGTTCGATGCAGCAGGAACAGGAGCGCTGCCAGCGAATGCAGGAACAACTGATCCGGCGTGGCGGGCAATACATTTCCTGTGATAACAACGTTCCCGGGAACTCACTAAACCTATTAATGCCGGACAATTAAGCCGTAATGCGATCTGTAGCAGCTGTCGAGCTTGCGAGGCTGCGTTCGGCTGCAGAGCAGTCGTAAAACCAGACATTGCGGTGCATCAGGCAGACCGCGTTAGCCGGATTCACGACTGCTTCGCAGCCGAACGCAGCCTCGCAAGCTCGACAGCTGCTACGGCGAACGCACAAAGAGTGCGTTGCGGCTGAACTGACCGGCATTAGCCCCTGAGCGCCCGTTACTGCATCGGCGCTCAATAACCCTGCGCGCGATCGATCTCGCCGAGCATCGGCTCCCCCCGTTGATGCCGGCGGATGTTCTCCAGCAACACCCCGAATGCGCTTTCCGGCTGGGTCATCGCGGCGATGTGTGGCGTCAGCAGAATCTGCGGGTGGTGCCAGAACGGATGATCCTCCTGTGCCGGTTCCTGCTGCAGCACATCGAGTACCGCGCCGCTCAAATGCCCGCTGCCCAGCGCTTCCAGCAGATCCTCTTCTATCAAATGCCCACCACGGCCCATGTTGATCAGCGCCGCGCCCTTGGGCAGTTGCTCAAACAGGTTGCGATCAAGAATGCCCTGGGTCTGTTCGGTCAGCGGCAATACACACAACAGAATGTCGCACTGGCTGAGGAACGCCGACAGTTGCGCGTTGCCGGCATAGCAATCGACCCCCGGAATGTGATGGGCACTGCGCGCCCAGCCGGACAAGGCAAAGCCCAGCGGTTGCAAGGTCGCCAGAATCTGCTGCGCCTGGGCGCCGAGCCCCATGACCCCGACCCGACGTTTGGCCGCCGGTTGCAGCAAGTGCGCCTGCCAGCAGCGAGCTATTTGTTGCTGGCGATAGCGCAGCATGTCGCGGTGCAGGCTGAGTACGGCAAAAGTCGCGTATTCGCACATGCCACGGGTGATGCCCGGATCCAGCAGGCGCACCACCGGCAAGCTCGCCGGCAGGCGTCCGAGGTCGAGTTGATCGACGCCGGCGGACAGGGCAAACAGCACTTGCAGATTCGGCAGCACAACGTCGAGATCGTCAGGTGCCTGCCACGCGGCCAGGTATTGAATGTCCTTCGGGTCGCCGATGTCCGGCCAGGCGCGCCATTCGATATCCGGGGCGTGTTCGGCAAACAGCGCTTTCCACTGTTCGCCGCGCACAGGGTCAGCTTTATACAGCAGGGCCATGGGCATTTCCTGAAAGGTGAAGGGGCTGCCCATCATCGCGCAATACCAGCGCAGGATCTGTCGAAAGCAGCGGCTTTAACGGGTTGTGTGATCTTGTATCGACCCGGCATCGGCAGATTCGGCGGGCTGAAGGAATCTGCCGTTTGGCGGGGTGAAAACAGTCGATCCGAATTTCTCAGGGGGCAAGTTCGGCGTAGTTCGTTTCGCGCAAGCCTTAACCTGAACACCATCGCAACCACTTCCCGGTTGCCGGACTCACGATGGGAAATGCCATGAATAGCAAAGTCGACGAAACCCCTCATTTGCTCCGTCAGCGCGATCAATTCGTGCCACGTGGCCTGGTTACCGCGCACCCGTTGGTGATCGATCGGGCCCAGGGTTCAGAATTGTGGGACGTGGACGGCAAGCGCTACCTGGACTTTGTCGGCGGTATCGGTGTGCTTAACATCGGTCACAATCACCCGAAGGTGGTCGCGGCGGTGCAGGCGCAGTTGCAGAAAGTCTCCCACGCGTGTTTTCAGGTGGTGGCCTATAAGCCTTATCTCGACCTGGCCCAGCGCCTGTGCGAAATGATCGGCGGCCATGACGCTTATAAAGCAGCGTTCTTTACCTCCGGCGCCGAAGCGGTGGAAAACGCGGTGAAGATTGCCCGCGCCCACACCAACCGCTCGGCGGTGATCGCCTTTCGTGGCGGGTTCCATGGCCGGACCTTGCTCGGCACCACGCTGACCGGCATGAGCCAGCCGTATAAACAGAACTTCGGGCCGTTCGCGCCGGAGGTCTTCCACACCCCGTATCCGAATGCCTATCGCGGTGTCACCAGCGACATGGCGCTCAAGGCACTGGACGAGTTGTTGGCGACCCAAGTGGCGCCTGAGCGGGTCGCGGCGATCATCATCGAACCGGTGCAGGGCGATGGCGGTTTCCTCGCGGCACCGGCGGAGTTTCTACAGGCCCTGCGTGCCCTGACTGAAAAGCACGGCATCGTGCTGATCCTCGATGAGATCCAGACCGGTTTCGGGCGTACCGGCAAATGGTTCGGTTTCCAGCACGCCGGGATTCAGCCGGATCTGGTCACCGTGGCCAAGAGCCTGGCTGGCGGTTTGCCGCTGTCCGGTGTGGTCGGCAAAGCCGAGATTATGGACGCGCCATTGCCCGGCGGCCTTGGCGGTACTTACGGCGGCAACGCGCTGTCGTGCGCGGCGGCGCTGGCGGTAATCGAGGCCTACGAGCAAGAGCAGTTGCTGGCCCGTGGCGAAGCGTTGGGCGAGCGTCTGCGTCAGGGACTGTTGCGCTTGCAGGCCCGTTACCCGCGGATCGGCGACGTGCGCGGCAGCGGCTTCATGCTGGCGATCGAGCTGATCAAGGATGACGAGGCACGGACCGCGGATGCCGACCTCAACCAACGACTGATCGACGAAGCCCGGGCCGGTGGCCTGTTGGTGATCAAGTGCGGCGTGCAACGCAACGTGTTGCGCTTCCTCGCGCCACTGGTGACCAGCGAAGCACAGATCGATGAAGCGTTGCAGATTCTCGACGCGGCACTGGCACGAGTCTTGAACTGAGCTCACGCCAGCTCACGGGCGCTGCCACACGGCATCGCCCGTGAGCATTTATGGAGCATGGATTGATGGAATGCATCATCGGAGGCTTTACACACCATGGGGCTGACTGAGTATCGAGCGTTGCTGATCGATTGCGATGAGGTGCTGGTGGATCGCGACTCCGGAGTCTGGGCGGCGTTGCAGCCGCTGCTCGACAGCCGTGGCGGTCACTCGGACAAGGCACAGGTGCTGGCCGAATTCAGCGAGGTGGTGCAGGCGCTGTACCCGCGTTTCGGCGAGTTGGGCTTCAGTGGTTTGCTGTGTTTCGCCCACCGTCAATTGGCCGAGCGCTGGGAGTTGAAAGCCAGCTGGGAGGAGGGCATGAGCTTCGCCCGGTCCGTCGTCGGCTGGTCGTTGTTCGAGGATGCACCCGGCGCCATGCTGTATTTGCGCAAGTTCTATCGCCTGCTGGTGCATGGCGACCGTGACGCCGAAGATCGCGGCCTGCTGTGCGAACGCCTGGGGATCATGCCCGACGATTTTATTTCCCTGGCAAGCGACCCATTGCAGGACCATGACTGGCTGGCGGCCAATGACCTTGATGCCAACACCATCCTCCAGGTAACCCGGCCTGGCGCCCGGCAACCGGGGGCGGGCGCGGTCTGCCTGATCTGTCGCGGCCGGGCCAGACACCCGTCGCCGTGCGCGGCGGATTACTGCATCAACAGCATGGCGGATCTGGTGGCTCAGCATCAGCTGTCTTTACGGCGCTGATTTTGCTAGAAGATTGTCTTACAAACGGCAGTCAAGAGGTACGCAATGGAAGGTTTAGTAAAACTGGACCGAATCGACATCAGCATCCTGGTTGAGCTGCAAAAGGACGGGCGCATGACCAACGTCAGCCTGGCCGATGCCGTGGGCCTGTCGGCCAGCCCCTGCCTGCAACGGGTCAAGCGGCTGGAGTCGGCCGGGTATATTTCCAGCTACAAGGCTCACCTGAACCTGGCCAAGATCACCGACTCGGTCACGGTGTTCACCGAGATCACCTTGAGCGACCACAAGCGCGAGGACTTCGCCAAGTTCGAGTCCAATATCCGTCTGGTCGACGAAGTGCTCGAATGCCACTTGATCAGCGGTGGCTACGATTACCTGGTGCGCTTCATGACCCGCAGCATCCAGCATTATCAGGAAGTGGTCGAAAGCCTGCTGGACAAGAACATCGGCATCTCCAAGTACTTCAGCTACATCGTCATCAAGTCCCCCGTGCTCAAGGACGGCGTGCCGCTGCGCAAATTGTTGCGGCACTGAAGCTGACTCCGCGAACACATCCGTCGTCCACTCCATTGCAGCTCAAGCGCAACCCACGTGGGAGCGGGCAAGTCCGCTCCCACAGGTTCCTCACCGTAACTGACTGACATTGGGCATGCACTTCGGTGCTACGGGAAAATAGCCAGCGGTAGTCCACTGACCAAGACATGAGTGACTGATATGACCCTATCTACAAGCGTGGCAGGGCAGGCGGGAAGTGTTTCCCCTGCGCTGGCCACCAGCGTTGCCAAAACCAACACCCGGATGTTGGCCATCGATGCCTTGCGCGGTTTCGTCATGCTGTTGATGCTCATCGACCATGTGCGCGAAACCTTTCTGCTGCACCGTCAGGTCACCGACCCGATCGATGCGCTGAGCGTGACCCCGGACCTGTTCTTCACCCGCCTGCTGAGCACCCTTTGCGCCCCGGTGTTCATCTTCCTCACCGGTTTGTCGGCCTGGCTCTACAGCCAGAAACACACGGCCAGTGAAACCTCGGTGTTTCTGCTCAAGCGCGGGCTGTTCCTGGTGTTTCTGGAGCTCACGTTCGTGTGCTTTGCCTGGAACGCCGAGTTCCCGCCCAAGACACTGTGGCTGCAAGTGATCTGGTGTATCGGCATCTGCATGATCGTGCTTGCCGGGTTGCTGCACTTCAAGCGCGGTTGGCTGATCGTGCTCGGGGTGGCGATTGTCGCCGGGCACAACCTGCTCGATGGCGTGACCGTGGGGCCGGAGTCGCCGTTCTTCGTGCCGTGGTCGATCCTGCATCAGCGCGTATTCATCGACATCACCGAGTTCACCCGGGCTCGCACCACGTACCCGGTGTTGCCGTGGATCGGCGTAATCCTGCTGGGCTGGGCCATCGGGCCGTGGTTCGGCAAGGACATGGAACCGGCAGAGCGGATTTCCCGCTTGCTCAAAGTCGGCTTCGGCCTGCTGGCGGCGTTTGTGTTCATCCGCTATCTGAACGTTTACGGCGAGGAACCCTGGGTGCAGACCGGTGATTCGCTGCGCACTTTCATGAGCTTCATGAGTGCGAAGAAGTACCCGCCGTCACTGATGTTCCTGATGCCGACCCTCGGCCTGGGGCTGATTCTTCTGGCGTTGTTCGAGAAGGCCCAGGATCGTTGGTCCACCGCGACCCTGGCGGTCTACGGTGGTGCGCCGATGTTCTTCTACTTGTTGCACCTGTATGTGCTCAAGGCCATGTACCTGGTGGCCGTTGCCATCTGGGGCGCCAATCAGGGCACCTATTACGGCTTCGATAACCTGCCCATGGTCTGGCTGTGGAGCGTGATTCTCGGGGTGCTGCTGTTCTTCCCGACGCGCTGGTTCGCCAACCTCAAGCAGCGCCGTCGCGACATCGCGATTCTCAAATACCTCTGAGCCGCTCTTCGGTGTCCCCCCATTGGGCGGGACACCTTGCAGACCCGCTACGCACGACTGATTTTCCAGGAGAAAGCTGTGAAGACGTTAACCACGCACGCCCTGCTTTTGGCCTTGGGAGGGGAAACCCTGCTCGCTCAGGCATCGGAACAAGACAACGCCAACGGTTTTTTGCAGGACAGCCAATGGAGCCTGCTCAATCGCAGCCTCTATGATCGACGCGATTATGAACACGGCGCGCTCAGCAACGGCGCGCGCATCGCCTGATGCACCCGGCGCTGCTGCGCTCTATACCTCCGCATGACTGAACATCTTGTATGATTGGTCTTTGGAATAAGCTAGCAGAGGCTTGTAGTGCGAACGGATTTTAAACGACCTAAGGATAAGGCCAAGGATATCTACTGGGCGCTAGACTTTGCTAAAGAGCATTATGGCTGGATCACTGCACTGTGTGCCTTCTTGGCATCTTTTGCCGGAGTTGCAAGCTTAAGTTCATATTCGTTGTACATAGGCCGCCCGGATGTTTTCTTGCGATCGCTGGAGTTCGGTCCCTCTTTGGCCATTCTGTTTGTTGCGTGTTTTCTTTTGTTTGTCGGTCTAGTCGGCAGCATGCTGGTGACTTCTTATGTTTTTTCGTCGACAATCTCCTTCCTAAAGCCAGAGATTGAGCAGGCAAAAACGGTCGTTCGCTGGTTGTTTGGAATGACGGCAGCCGCCATGGCGGTCCTTATATTGGTCGTGCTGGCGGGTACGCTACTTGACTATTCGACTGCCCATTTAGGATGGGCATTTCTTTCATTAATCCCACTGGTCGGCACCGCCTGGAAATTTTTTAAGGTTAACGCCGGCAAGCTAGGTTGTTTACCTCTAGAGGCTGGTACGTCAAGGAAAATCCTGGCGTGTGCATTACTGGTCGCGGCGTTGGAGTTGATTGCTTTTCTGGGTATTTTCCCGGCATCGGTGGTCGCCAAGTCGTTCGTCGGCCCCGATACAATTCTCGGACTATCCCAAGCGCTTATATTCAGTTTTATAACGATGCTGGGGTCATTGTTTCCAGCAGTCGTTTTTCACATGAGCATGGCTGAAAGCAGACTGATTCGCTTTAGGTTAGTGCTGGCCAGTGTATTCGGTTTTATCGGTGTCTTGACGATTACCGCGCCGGCAATGTTTGGCTTCGTTTCTGTGGGCGGCGCTCATACCATCGGTCTGAGCGATCTGGAACAACGGCACTATCTTATTTCAAGTGACAAGTACCCGATCGGAAAATTTGACAAGACACGTTGGAATACGGTGGAGGATCAAGAGAAAAAGTTCATCATTGATGCTATCTCCCTGTACTCATTTGGCTCGGTCGAATTGCTTTGCCCGGCTAACCTTAGACTGGTCAAAGCACCTGAACGGCGCAAGTACACCCAGCGCTGTGTTCGCTTTACGCGAAGCGCCATTACCGTGCTGGATGCCGTTGACGAGGCCGACAGGCTCAACCAGGGACAAAAGGCGTGTCTGGCGTCTATCCCGTTTTACCCGGTGAGCGCCGCTGCATGGCTGAACGCAATCGCCAGCGAGTTTGCCCACCGCACCAGGATCGTCATTCCCTTGCGCCTGAACGATGGGCAAAAGTATCTGCTTAATGTCAGAAAACCTTTGTTTCGACGGTGTAATTAAAGGCAATTGATCTGATTGCTGGTGTGTTTCAGGTGCTGATCAGATGTCCGGAGCGATTGCTCCGGACATGAGGTTGGCCGAGATACGAGGTCTTCGTACGCAATTATGTTTGACCGAGGAATTCATAACCCGTTTCTGAAAAGAATCGCTCCCTGTAGGGCGCGTACTCAGGCTTGTTGAAAATACTCAGGAAGACTTCAAGGTACGGTAACGTGTGATCCACCATGGACGGCATGTCCCAATCGGAGCCATAGGCTATTTTCTTCATCAAGTCATATTGCCCGATATTCTTTCTTGCTGTTTCCAGGTTGGCTATAAAATAATTAACCCAGTCTTCCCCCTGAAGTAGCTCCGTGATGTAAGCAACTTCGCAGTAAACGTTTTTGTACTGGGTGCACAGTTTTGCAATGATCCTCGCAAAATTATCTGGGTCATCCCATTGCTCTGCTGTTTTGGCGGTCCACCCGTAGTATTTCTTTTTCCCTGCTCCGTCATCTCTTTCGGCTTGGCCTCCCCCCGCATGCCCAAAGCACAGGCGCAGACCAGGAAATTTTAGAAGTACATTGGCCCAAAGTTTCGGGTGGGTATTCAGACCATAATGCTCCTTGGTTTCAAAACCGATGGGGGTGCAGTGGACGAATATTGGCCTGTCGCGTTCTATGCAATATGCAAAAAATTGATCGATTCGGTCGCGTACAGTTAAATCGCTATCTTCAAAAGGTAAGTAACCCATGGCCGGGTAGAATTTATATCCTGAGAATGATTTTATGGAGGCGTCTGCAATTTCCTTCCAGTTATCTCGACGAGGATCGAATGCCGAGAATCCGATGATTTTTTGGGGGTATTTTAGCTGTAGCTCCTCCATGTTATTAAGCTGCTTGGGGAAAAACGGATAACAGACGTCAGCGGGTTGTTTGTAAGCTTTTTCCATGTCCATCATGAAGTGTACGAAGCGCATTTTATCTTTGTATATTCCATAGCTGTCGTTCAGTTTTTCAACCAAAACCTCTTCAGCGTGAAGCATGGTCCATAGGAATTCGATGAAGTCGCCTCCGTCCTCCACATTTTTACAGAGCCTTGAAACTGCACGAAGCGCTTTTTTAACTGCCTTTTCCCATGTGTAGAATTTGATGCCCATGGTACTGGGGAAAAGGTTTTTCGGCGCTAATGAGTTGTCATGGATGAGTATCAGCGCGTCTGTGCTGAGGCCTTCATCTTCATAGACGATATCGTCCAACTGGTCGATGATTTTGGCCAGGCCTGAGTCAAGAATTACTTTTGAACGCCCGTCCTCTAACGATAAGTTTTTGGTGTTCTGCGTGGGCTCTGAATGAATCTTAGCCAGTTCAAAATCCGCCACCGCCCAAATCAAATCGACAAACGGCTCCTTACTTTTAATAGCCAATGGGTTGATGTCGACATCTTTGGCAAGGAGGCTGCTTTCTGATCCCGTCAAACTCCATAACAGTTCAGCAGTTACGTCCGCTAACTTGCTTTCATTTCTTCCCATCTTGTCGGCAATGACCCGCCCCAAAGGCATATAACGCGCATTGAACAGATGGGTGTGCAAATCTAATATTTTCGCCGGAATCGCATTGTTCTCTTCACTCATGGTTCGGCTCCTTATTTGTTTAAATAAGGTTGCCGAGACTATGAATGTGAGTTCTCTGCCACCTTAACGTCTTCTGACGTATTCGCAGCTTAGTCAACATTTAAAAGATTAGGTTATTTAACTGCGTAAACCTTGCGCACATACCGCGCACTGTTCCAGGCACAAGGTGCCCCTTGCGGTACGAACACGGTGTCACCGGGATTGACCGTAACGCTGGTTCCATCCGGCGCCTGTAAAGTCACGCTGCCTTCGAGCAGGTGCATCAGCTCGTTGAGTTTGTGCGCTCGGCCATGGCGGGTGTACGGCGTCGAATCCCAGACACCCACGCGCAGATTAGTCGTGTCGTCTTCGAAGGCATTGCGCGAGCGGCACTGCGGCGTAGGCCCGATCAGTATCTGCGGTTCCGGTGCTGCCGAAGGGGACAGCATCGCCAGCGGGTCGAGCGCTGTCAGCCCCGGTTTCTGTTCGGCGCTGGGGCTGGTGACGGCGCAGAAGGCCCAGCACGTATCGGGTTGTGCCTGAAACCTGAGCGCCGTGCCGCGACCGATCACGGCGCTGGCACCGATGCCCAGTTCCAGCACCTGTTCCCCGGATTGCAGCACCACATGCCCGGCATGGACCACGATCACTTCGGTGTGCGGGAAGCCCTCGATATCGAAGGATTTGCTGGGGTGAACAAGCCCCGCCGAGATGCTGTCGGACCCGATGTAGGCAATCTGGCGACCGTCCATGAACGGATCGATGGAACTCAAGGGCGCTGCCTTGAAAGACGTAGAAACGCGGCTGCCGTCGGCGCGGGCCAACAGCACAATGGTGGGTTGAGACATGCGGGTGACGCTCCCTGCAAATGGGGGGTAGAAAGTGATGGAAGGCGCTCGCTTCATCGCGCGCCGGGATCAGCCGATGGCTTGGGTGACGAGGGCAAATTGGCGTACGCCGTTGACCGCTTGCGGCGGTGTACCCCGTGCCATTTGCGCCACGGTGTCGACCTGTTTGAGACCGGCCAGCTCCAGCCACTCGCTCAAACCACTGTCCGCTGGAATATCGATTCGCACGAAAGCGTCCGGCACCTGGGCCAGCAACACGGCGATCAGGTGTTTGGCCTGTTCAAGGTTTTCGGCGATGACCGGGCCGAGGCAACGACCGCGACCAAACGGGCGCAGCAGGGCGAAGGCACGCAAGTGACCGTCGCGCTCGATGCCCACTGAATGCTCGGCCACCGCAAACAGCTCCGTGAGCACCGCTTGCCGGTCCAGACCACTGCCAGCGTTGGCCAGTGCCAGTTGAGGAGCCCGATCCGCCGCCTGTAACGGGCGGCATTCCTCACCGTCCGCCAGTGGTTCAAGCGCGGGCGCCTGGGCCAGGCCTTGATGCTGCTGAATCCGTCCGAACTCGACAAACCCCTGGCTGGCGTAAAGCGGCGCACCGGCGAGGGTCGCATTAAGCATCGGCGTGCGCGACTGGCAGGCTTGCAGCGCGTTTTCCATCAACCGACGGCCGATGCCCTTGCCCTGATAGTCGTCACTGACAATCACCAGGCCGATGGTGGCGAAGTCGCCTTGCCGGCAGGCGAATGCGGTGCCGATCAATCGGTCGCCATCGAGCACCACAAAGCCTTCGCTGACCCGCTGCAACATCGCCCAGTCTTCCAGGCGATGAGGCCACTTCAACTCGACAGACAAGGCATGGGCCGAAGGCAAATCAGCAGCGGTCATCGGCCGATAGACATAAGCGGAAGGGTGCGAGGCGGACATGATGAATCTCCGTTTTACAGTGTGCGCGATCAACCGGTTTTCCGGCGCGAGGATGCCTGTATCCCATCTGTGTGAAGGCCTGACAAGGGGGGCGGAAGGATTCGGCAGATTCCTCACATCAAAGGCCTGCAGACCACACTTACTACTTAATTGCCCCATAAGGTCGGCAGCAAATGCTTGGGCTTTTTTTCTACGATGGAGGCCTGAGTAAACGCCTCGCCGTCCCTTTTTGGAGTGCTCCATGGATAGCTTCGATCCTCGCCTTATCGCTGTGCGCAGCGCTCATTTTATTGCCGGAAAATACCGCGACGCCCAACCGGGGCTGGAGGTGGTTCGCCCTTCAGACGGTCAGGCCTATGCCCAGTTGCCGATCGCCGATGCCGACCTGGTGGATGAGGCGGTCAATGATGCCTGGCAGGCGTTTAACCGCAGCGATTGGGCCAGCCGTCCGCCCCGGGAACGGGCACGGGTCATGCGTCGCTGGGCCGATCTGATCGAAGCCGATGTCGCCGTGCTGGCGCCGCTGGAAGCGGTGGGCTCGACCCGTCCGCATAAAGATGTGATCGCCTGGGACATTCCTTATGTCGCCGAGGGCATTCGCTTCTTTGCCGAACTGGCGGACAAGCACGGCGGCCAAGTCGCGGCGACCCAGACCGATCGCCTGGGCATGCAGATCGCTGAACCGTACGGCGTGATCGCCGCCATCGCGCCGTGGAATTTCCCCTTGAGCATGGCTTCATGGAAAGTCGCGCCGGCACTGGCTGCCGGCAATGCCGTGGTGCTCAAACCGTCGGAGCTGACGCCGTTTTCCAGCCTGCGCTTTGCCGAACTGGCGCTGCAGGCGGGCATTCCTGCCGGGATTTTCAACGTGGTTCAGGGCGATGGCCGCGTCACTGGCGACGCCTTGTGCCGTCATCCACGGGTGGGCAAGGTAACCTTTACCGGCTCCACGGCGACCGGCTCGAGCATCATGTCCACTTGTGCATTGGTGGGGCCGAAACCGGTAACGCTGGAGCTGGGCGGCAAGAGCCCGCAACTGGTGTTCGCCGACGTGCCGGACATCGCGAAAACCGCGCGCACCGTGGCGCTGGCCATCACCGGCAATGCCGGGCAGGTGTGCGTGTCTGGTTCGCGGTTGTTGATCGAGCGCTCGATCATGGAACCGTTCGTTGCGCACTTGCAGGCGTATTTCGAGGAATTGCGCCCGGGGCCGACCTGGTCGTCCGAGAGCACGCTGTCGCCGATTATTTCCCGGTTGCAGGCCAGCCGTATCGACGGCATCGTCCAGCGTTCGCGCCAGGCCGGGGCCGAAGTGCTGACTGGCGGTGGTTTGTTTGAAGGGCTGGGCGGTGCCTATTACCAGCCGACCTTGCTGGCCGGCCTGGACAATCAGAACCCGGCGATCTGTGAAGAAATCTTCGGCCCGGTGCTGACGGTGCAGGCGTTCGATGACGAACAGCAGGCATTGAGCCTGGCCGCGCACGCCACCTACGGCCTGGCGGCGGGCGTGCACACCGCCGACATCAACCGCGCCCTACGACTGGTCCGGCGACTGGAGGCGGGCACGGTGTGGGTCAACCGCTACGGACGCAGCAATGACTACATCCTGCCGACCGGTGGCTACAAACGCTCCGGCATCGGCAAGGACCTGGGTCGCGAAGCCTTCGAAGCCAACTTGCGCTTCAAGAGCGTGCTGATCGATATCGCTGGCTAATGTCCGCCCCCTAACACCTGTGGCGAGGGAGCTTGCTCCCGCT